>JALNXE010000007.1 GCA_023230525.1 Desulfobulbaceae bacterium | reverse complement strand
GCATAGGTGAATAAACGCAACTGTTAAAAAAAATCTACCTGCCCGACTTTGACGAGGTTACTCTGTCATGAAAAATAACCGCTCAAACTCCGACAGACTCCTAGACTTGGTACCATTCTGCCCAACTCAAAACGGCGGTTGAATCGGTAACAAAACTCAGCAAGATAACGAGGTATATGTTTCTCACTGATTGCATGATAAGTTCCACGGATGGCATTTTTGACGTTGCCAAGCAAAATAACGTCCTACCAGTTAAAAAACTGAAACAGAGTGGTAATCACAATATTTTTTGCAAGAAGCCTCAATTCAGGCGACGGCAGGGGGAAGTAAGGCAAAAAAAGGTTGGGTTGCCCCCCGGCCCTGCCGGAAACAGGGGCAGGAATCAGACCTCGGGTTTGTTCTTTCTGTTGTCCAGCCCCAGGTAGAAGTTGAGCCAGGACGAACTGTTGTTGAGCAGCCAGTTGCGGGGCGGTTCAAAGCCGTTCCGGAATTCCGCCTGGCGTTTTGTGGCGGCAAGGCGTTCATAGGTCTGGACATAGATGCAGCGCCTTTTGCCCGGATAGACCTCGCACCAGCCGTCGCGGCTGCCGCCGCAGGGGCCGTTCAGCATATATTTCGCGCAGCCGGATTGCGGACAGAGGTAGGCCAGCGAGGCCAGGGTGCAGTCTCCGCAGTTCTGGCAGTTGAACAACAGAAATTTCGTGAAGTATTCAAAGGCGGAGAAGGGAACCTTTAACCACGAATCATGCAGGGCCAGACAGCTCTGCCGGCTGATTTTGTAAAACGGGCTTTGCGGATCAAACGCCATATGGTGAACCAGGCGTGACACGGTATAAAAGGGCCGCAGTTTATCATAGCCCTGTCCGGAAGTCTTGGCCGTCTCCTGGTTGAGCCCGGTTTTGCGGTCCTTGCGGTAAAGGTAAAATCCCTCCTCCGGCCAGAAATTCAGCTCACTGATGAGGTCCTTTGCCTGGGGCTGATATTTTTCCATGGTGCTGAGCATGAAGTCAAAGTCCGCCATATTAAGGCCGGGGCCGCCGATATGGGCGCCGTCATAGCCCATGTCCTTCAACACCGCCAGCAGTTTCGCCGCCCTGGCCAGCCGCGCCGTTTTCCCTTTGTCCGGCGACTTCGCCTCAAGTTGCATCTGTTCATACAGCGACCCGGGGATGATGCAGCCGGGAACGCCTCCCCGGTACATGATATCGGCCAGGGGCATGCTGGGTATGAACACACTGCCGAGTATCGGCACCTTGAGCTGCTGCTGCCGCATATAGAGGAGCACCTCCTGGAATTTCCGGGCGTCAAAGCCGAGCTGGGTGATGACATAATCGGCGCCGGCGGCGATTTTGCGGTGCAGTTTATAGTATTGCATGAGCTGCTCCGCCTCGGTCATCTTAAACGGTGAGACGGCAACCCCCTTGAAAAAAGAGGTGGCAAAGCTCGGTTGATTGAGATAATGCCCCTTGTTCATCAGATTGAGCATGTCCACCACATGGACACTGTCCAGATCAAAAACAGGCTTGGGATGGCCCCGGTACCCCCGCTTCGGGTAATCGCCGGAGATGACCAGCAGGTTGTGCAGGCTGAGCCGGTCCCAGCCGAAGACCTGGCTCTCCATCTCATTGCGGTTTTTATCCTTGCAGGAAAAATGATTGATAACATCAAGACCCATGTTCAGTATCTCAAGTCCCAGCACATCAGGCGACAGGGCGGGGTGGCCGCCGGCATTATCGGTGATGCTGACCGCCTGGATCCTGCCGTCACGGGCCAGATCGCGGGCCAGGCCCAGGGTCCGGTCGATCTGTCTGTTTCTGCCGCCCCGGCTTGGCACCAGTTCAAAGGTGATGGTGAACTCAGCCTTGTTGGTCAGGGACTGCCGGAAGCAGGACAGGGGCTGCGGGGCAGGTTTGTCTTTACTTTCTGGTGTCATGCTGGTTAGATGATGATCTGGTTAATGATTATCGGTTCAAAATAAATGGTTTGACGGATTGCCTTTACGGCTGCAACTCTATGGAATCTCCACTGCTGCTCATCTTTGTTATCTTTGTACTTATTAAAGGTATAGAAAATATTATCGCTTTGGTCAACCTGGGTCATATCCGGCAGTATGGCCACCGGGTGCCTGCGGGCTTTACCGGTTTTGTCGATGATCAGACCCTCAGGCGCATGCGGGACTACACCATTGATCATGGCCGCATTGATCTGCTGTCGTCTGCCCTTGATTTTATCATCACACTGGTGTTTATCTTCGGCGGAGTGCTGAACTGGTATAACTCATGGCTGACAGGCCTGGGATGGCCTTCTGTCGTGACCGGCATCTGCTTTTTTCTGTTTCTCTCCTATGGCAGCTTTCTCCTGCAGATCCCCTTTGATCTCTACAACACCTTTGTCATCGAGGAGAAATACGGGTTCAACCGCCAGACCTTTGCCCTGTGGCTGGCGGATGCGGCCAAGGGGCTGCTGCTCACCACCATTCTCGCCGGTCTCCTGTTGTGGGTGGCCTTTGGGATCATGGCCGCCGTGCCGGAATACTGGTGGATTCTGCTGTGGCTCTTCATGCTTTTTTTTAAAGTCTTCATGCTCTATATCTCACCCTATGTCATCGAGCCGCTGTTTAACAAATTTACCCCCATAGCGGATAAAAGTCTTGAGGAAAAGATTAAGAAACTGCTGGCCAAGGCAGGGCTGTCCGTTTCCCGGGTCTTTACCATGGATGCCTCAAGGAGAAGCGGCCACGGCAACGCCTATTTCAGCGGCATCGGCCATGTGAAACGGATTGTGCTGTTTGATACCCTGCTGGAAAAAAACAGCGAGGAGGAAATCCTGGGCATTCTGGCCCATGAGGCCGGCCACTGGAAGAAAAAACATATCCTGAAAAGGCTGGTGGTCATGGAGTGCGTATCCTTTGCCGCTCTCTATCTGGCCTGGTGGTTTCTGCAGAGTGATACCCTGGCGGCAGTCTTTCACATAAATGAGCCCACCCTTTACGTCAAGCTGCTGCTGATCGGCTTTTGCGGCGCGCTTGCCGCCTTTACCGTCAAGCCTCTTTTCAGCTTGAGCTCACGGCGGCATGAGTGGGAGGCGGACCGTTTTGCCATGGAGCTGACCGGGCATCCCCAGGCCCTGGCCCGGGCCCTGGCCAGACTCGGCCGGGACAACCTGGCCAATCTTCATCCGCATCCCTGGTACATCGCTCTCCATTACAGCCACCCACCGCTGCCCCAGCGGGTGAGAAAGCTGCTGGCCGGCTGACGCCAACGGGTGAAAAGGAAGGGGGAAGCAATGCAATCATCCTGGCGCGAGCGCTCAGCTGTCTTTCATGACAAGGCCCGGGATTATGACCAGTGGTTTGACGGCAGCCTGCTGTTTGCCATTGAACTGGCAGCACTAAGGGAACTGCAGACCCCGCTGGCCGACCCGAGGATCGAGGTGGGAGTGGGGCCGGGCCGCTTTGCCGGCGCCCTGCAGGTTGCCATCGGCGTTGATCCGGCCCTGGCGCCGCTGAAGCTTGCCCAGGCAAGAAACATCAAGGTGGTCCAGGCCATCGGTGAGCAGTTGCCCTTTGCCGGAGAACGTGCCGGGAGTGTCTTTATCCTGTTCACCCTCTGTTTCCTGGCCGAGCCTGTAAAGGCGCTGGGCGAATGTCGCCGCATCCTGCGGCCGGGCGGTCATCTGGTGCTGGGCATGGTGCCGGCCGGCGGGGCATGGGGCAGGGCCTTGCAGGCCAAAAAGGAGAAGAATCATCCTTTTTACCGGCATGCCTCCTTTTATCCGGCCAGGCAGGTGCAATCCTGGCTGCAGGAGGCGGGATTTGCCGTGGTGGAAAGCCGTTCGTCCCTTTTTCAGGAACCGGAGGAACTGCGCGGCATGGAACATTCCCGGCCTGGTCTGGATGAACAGGCCGGATTTTGTCTTCTGGTCGGGGAGAAATGATAAAAGCAGCTGGCAAGCAGAGAGGGCAACCGCTCGATTTCAGCCCGGTTGAGCGGAAAGCCGGGAATCGTTATTCTCTGTCTACCCAGTTCTGTCTTTCCTTGAAGAACTCGTAGGCAAAAAAAGCTGCGCCGGTGACGATGAGCGCTGAAGCCAGCAGGGCAGGTAGCCAATGGTTCGATCCCGTCTGCGCCATGGTCATATCAGGCAGGTCACGTTTGCAGTAACGGCACACCAAGGCGTTGCTGTAAATTTTCTCCTTGCAATATGGGCAGGTTTGCATGTTCATGTTTTTCAACATATCTTGCTGATTATGCAATGTCAAGTTCGTGTTGCCGCAGCTGCCCGAATCATCATGACAGCCCGGTATTGCCAGGAAATTTTTCATATCGCTCCTCTGCGGATTCTTCAGTCTTGCACCAGCACGACGGGTCGGCCGGCCGATAATTTTGCCCTGTCGAACATGGTCAGCTTGTTATGGCCGATGATCCCCTGCAGCGTTTCCACATATTCCAGCCGCTTTTCCGAGTAAGACTCCAGGGTATTGAGCAGACTGTAGACATCCAGATCGTCCTTCTGCTCCCGGCGCTGCTCCGCCCTGGCCAGACGGAAATCCCCGTATGCCACATGGGTGTTGATGTTCATGGCATAGGCCTTGATGGAATCAATCAGGGTCGGGAAGTCGGCAATGCGGTAATCCCCTCTGTCCTCTCGCCGGGTTTCCGGCATCATGCCCTCTCCACCCCAGCACCACTGCCCGAAGAGGGCATTGCCTTCCGTGGTAAAGCGTGAGGTGGCATAGCCGCTTTCATAGGCCATCTGGCCCAAGGCTATGGAGACGGGAATGGTGTCCACCCGCAGGAAGATTTCTGCAAAGAAATCATCGGTTAAATCCACCGGTTCAGCCTCCTGCACGATCTTGTACCGCTTGGCAAGGTTCTCCAGCCAGGCAAGATCCTCCTCGGCGGGCTCCTGGCCCTCCAGGTGCTGCTCCTCCAGGACCTGCAGGTATTTTCTTTCCGCGCTGATCTGCTCATTGACGCGGAGCACCAGGGGCAGCATGGTGCGGTAGAAAAGGCTCTTTTTGCTGGCAACGGGCTGATCGTCCGCCCAGCTGTTGCCGATGGCGTCCAGGTAAATCCTGGGCACTTCCAGGTTGGCGTTTGCCATGCCGCAGCCGGTATAGCCGATTGACTCGTAATAGTCCCATATCTGGCCGGCTGATTCCAGGGTCAGCTTTTCAGGCTCCTCTTCCGGGGCTTCCCACGGCCGGTGGGTGATCCCGGGTTGACGCAGGAAAAGATAGAGCACCAGGCTGACAAGAATCAGTCCTCCGAGAGCTGAAGCGGCAAGCAGCATTTTTTTCATAATGTCGGCCTTGTTTCCAGGTGATATCTTTAATAATATGTAGAAATTCAGCAAGAAGCGGGCCAGCCAGGCAGTATGCCATCATCAATGCAGACGCTGAGGAAAAAATTAAATGTAACCGTATTTGCCGGGCAAGACAAGTAAATCGATGCAATAGGGTTGAGTGCGGGGTGGTTTCCAGGCCGGGCTAAGCCCGGTGGCAGCTGCCTGGTATAAGGCATGGCGGGTGGCTGCGAAGAAGTTGTTGACAGAACGGGCTCACGTGAATATAAAAAAGAAAAATTGTAGCCGAGATCTGTTCAAAAAACAGATGCGGGGGACCCAGGTTATCCGGGGCGTATTCCATTGTTTGGATAGGGCACTTCCAGGCCCGAGCCCATCAGCTAACCTCGCAGGCAAATGGAAGGGCAATGGCCAGAAATGAAGAACCGCTTTGCCCGCGGTCTTTTTTTGCCATGCTCATCGAAGGAGCAGCGCAATGAGCAGTGGCAAGGAATCACCGGTGCGGGCCGCCATTAAATCCCTCGGCCTGGTTTTCGGCGACATCGGCACCAGTCCCATTTATACCTTCACGGTTATCTTTCTGCTTTTGGAACGGACGCCCGCCAATGTTGCCGGCGTGCTTTCCCTTATCGTCTGGACGCTGACTATTCTCGTCATGGTTGAATATGCCTTTCTCGCCATGACCCTGAGCAAGAAAGGCGAGGGCGGCACCATTGTCCTCCGGGAGATATTGACGCCCCTTCTCAAGTCGGGCCAGAAGGTCCGTCTGGTCACCTTTCTTTCCTTTGTCGGCATTTCGCTCCTGACCGGCGACGGAGTCATCACCCCAGCCATCAGTATCCTCTCGGCGGTGGAGGGCCTCCTGCTCATTCCGGGCTGTGAAAATATCACCCAGGGCACGCTCATCGCCATTGCCGCGCTCATCGCCATCGGCCTTTTTGTCGTGCAGAAAAAAGGCACGGAAAGGATTTCCGGCGTGTTCGGCCCGGTGATGCTGCTCTGGTTTTTCTCCCTGTCGATTTCGGGGATCATGGCTATTATCCGGGTGCCGGAAGTCATGGCGGCGCTCTCGCCGTGGCCGGGCATCTCCTTTCTCGCCCATCACGGTCTTGCCGGTTTTTTCATCCTTTCCGAGGTCATCCTCTGCGCCACCGGCGGGGAGGCCTTGTATGCCGACATGGGCCACCTGGGCCGGGATTCCATCCTCCGGGCCTGGTATTTGGTGTTCGCCGCCCTGCTGCTCAATTACCTGGGGCAGGGCGCCTTTCTCATCCAGAACCCCGGCGCCCGCAATGTGCTTTTCGAGATGATCCTCCATGAAGCGGGTTTCCTCTACGTGCCTTTTCTCATCCTGAGCATCGCCGCCACGATCATCGCCTCCCAGGCCATGATCAGCGGCATGTTCTCCATTGTCTACCAGGGCATGGTCACCCGGATCATGCCGCTGTTCAAGATCGACTACACCTCCACCGATCTGCGCACCCAGATTTACATCGGCGCGGCCAACTGGTTTCTGCTCGTTTCCGTCCTGGCCGTCATGCTCATTTTCCGGGAATCACATAGACTTGCCGCGGCATACGGCCTGGCGGTAACCGGCACCATGACCCTCACCGGCCTCATGATGACCTGGATATTCGCCCTCCGTCACCAGGCGGGCAGGGCGGCCCTCTCGCTGCTGATCACCTTCGTGGATCTCGCCTTTCTGCTGTCCAATTTCTACAAGCTGCCCCATGGCGGTTACTGGTCCCTGGTCATCGCCGCCATTCCGCTCGCCCTTATCCTCATTTATACCTCCGGGCAGAAACGGCTCTACCGGGCGATGAATCCCATGCACCTGGAGGTGTTTCTGGAAAAATACTACCAGCACTATAAAAAGATCATTCCCATCCAGGGCAGCGCCCTGTTCTTTGCCCGCGACATGCGTAAGGTGCCGCCGTATCTGAGCACCACCATGTTCACCAATCACATTATTTACCAGGACAATATCATTATCTCCATCACGCAGACGGAGGAACCATTCGGCGTGTCCGGCCACTTCCGGGAATGCTATGCCGAGGGCCTGCGGCAGTTCGAAATTCTCGCAGGTTACATGGAAGTGGTAGACATGAGCAAGATACTCCGTGACTCCGGCATACAATACCGCGCCATCTTTTACGGGCTGGAGGATATCAGCACCACCAACGTCATCTGGCAGCTGTTCTCGCTCATCAAACGGATCACGCCGAGCTATGTGCAATTCTACAAGCTGCCGCCGGATTACCTGCATGGCGTCATTACCCGGGTGGTGATGTGAATTCCCATTATGCCATAAAACCCGAGGCCTCCTGTAGGTTCCCGCATATATTCGGCCTCTGGCAAAACCTACCGGGAGACCCAACTCCTGAGAAAATCAGAAAATTGCAGCGATTGATTATGTAAATTGTAAAAGACTTTGACAATTTGCATGGATGTGGTATTTTTTGTATATGATTCCACGAGATAGCGAACAGACCATCCGTACCCTCTTGCGCGGCTTCCCGGTCATCACCTTGACCGGCGCGCGGCAATCGGGCAAGACGACGCTTGCCAAAGCTGTCTTTCTCAACCGCCCTTATGCCTCGCTGGAAGAGCCGGACATCCGCCGTCTTGCCCAGGATGATCCCCGTTCGTTTCTGGACCGGTTCCCCGATGGCGGGGTACTCGATGAGGTGCAACGCTGTCCGGATATTCTCTCTTACCTGCAGACCATTGTCGATGCAGACGGCCGGATGGGGCTTTATATCCTCACCGGCTCCCAGCAGTTCGGGCTGATGTCCGGGATAACCCAGTCCCTGGCGGGCCGCGCCGCTTTCATGGAACTGCCGCCGTTTTCCGTTGCCGAATTGATCCGGGCCGGCAAACTCCCGGCGGATGCTGACACCATGCTGCTCGCCGGTTGCTATCCTCCGCTTTATGACCGGGATATTGCGCCCGCCGCGTGGTTTGGCGCCTACGTTACGGCGTATGTCGAACGGGACGTCCGGCAACTGCTCAAGGTGCAGGATCTTGAATCATTCCAGCGCTTCGTGCGTCTCTGCGCCGGCAGGACCGCCCAGCTTCTCAACCTCTCCTCGCTTGCCACGGAATGCGGCATTACTCACAACACGGCCAGGGCCTGGATATCGGTGCTCGAGGCCAGTTATCTCGTGTTTCTGCTCCGTCCGCACCACGCCAGTTTCAACAAGCGTCTCGTAAAAATGCCCAAGCTCTATTTCTATGACACCGGTCTGGCATGCTGGCTGCTGGGGATCAGAACCCCGGATCAGCTGGCCATGCATCCTTTGCGGGGTAATATATTCGAAACCTTCGTCACCGCGGAACTGGTCAAGACGCAACTCAACAGGGGCGAGCCCCGCAACCTCTATTTCTGGCGTGACAGCAACGGCAACGAGGTGGATGTGGTGGTCGAATACGGCAACAGATTGATGCCCATCGAGATCAAGTCCGGCAAAACGGTAAACCGTGATTTTTTTACCGGGCTGCAGAAATGGCTGGCCCTGGCGGGCCGCGCCGCCCTCAACCCCACCCTGGTCTACGGCGGCGCTGACACCTTTGATCACCAGGGGGTGAAGGTGGTCGGATGGCAGGGGTGCGGGGAGCTTCTTTCCGCTTAGCAGGCTGGCTCTATTGGTCGTATCCATGGAGAGTCTTCGACAAAGAGGTGCAAATCAGGATGATCGAAATAATGTCGCGCCGCCTGCGTGTAAGAGATGACGGAACGGGCAAGGGAAAAGAACTACACGGGACGTTTGCTGAATTTGAGGCCGAGGACGCGATAATTCTCCTTGGCGATCCCGGAATGGGAAAGACCACCCTCTTTGAGGAGGCAGCCAAAACTTATACGTATACGAAGGTCCGGAATTTTTTAATCGCCCCTCAGGTTACCGATGGTAAGGCGCTTTTTCTTGACGCTCTCGATGAATATAGAACTCTGACAAGAGGGCAAGATGCCAGCGCCGAACTAGCCAAGGCATTATGCACCTTGAATAAGCCAAAATTTAGGTTGTCCTGCAGAGCGGCGGATTGGTTTGGATCGGCAGACCAAGAAGTTTTCAGGGTCGCCAGTGCGTCAGGGCGTGTAGTAGTTCTTGAACTTTGCCCCCTTTCACGTGAAGAAATTTTACATGCTGTGCAAGAGATAGTTCCAGACCCCGTTGTCTTCCTGAATGAAACTGAATCCGCCGGACTTGGGAAACTGCTTGGCAACCCGCAAACCTTGGAACTCTTCGCGCGGGCTTGGGGAACAGGCAGGAAGCCTCGTAATAAATTCGAGGCCTACGAGATTGGGATCGCTGAGCTTCTCAAGGAAACAAATGAAAAGCATGTTCAACGCGGCATGGCCAGCCCTGATCTCCGTGATTTGCGGAAAGCGGCCTGTGCGGCGGCCTCACTCCTGCTTCTTTCCAACTCGGTCGGCATTGCAGGGTCAGATTCAGCTGATGGTGATGGCTATGTTAAATTTTCAACCGTACCGCATCCCGACCGAAGCAGTCTTGAAACTGTTTTGAAACGACGGCTATTCACATCCCCTGCAGTAGATCGATATGAACCTGTCCACCGCACCATAGCGGAGTTTTTGGCTGCCGAGGACCTGTCCGAGCGCATTGCGGAAGGTCTTCCGATTGACAGAGTGATGGCACTGATATGCGGGATAGACGGGAAACCGGTATCCTCTCTCCGCGGTCTTTTCGCCTGGTTGATGTGCAGGCTTGGCCATCTCGCTGAGGATTATGTCGAACGGGACCCTTATGGCGTCGCAATGTATGGTGACGCAAGTGTCCTGCCGCCAAAAGCACAATGTGCCATTTGGCAAGCTCTGCGGCGGCTTCGCGATCCGTGGTTTCTCGCAAACGAGGAAGATAGCGGCTCTTTCCATAACCTGGCCAACCAAAACACGGTTCGAATAATTGAAGAAATCCTCCAAGACCCGGAAGCCCGCGCTCATTTGAAAATCGCCGTTCTCGAATCGATCGCCAACAGCACAGAGCAAATGGGACTTAATGCTGTTATCCGAAAGATAGTTTTAGAGAAAAGTGACAATACATGGCTTAGATCAGCAGCATTAAAGGCCTTCGCCCAAGCGGTCACGAACGACTTGGACGAAATGGAAACGCTCGATGAGGATCTTTGCCAGGCAACCGATGATCCCGCTGCCCCTGAATTGCGGGTTGACCTCCTCCGCTTGATGCCAAAATCCGGTAATCTGGCCTTGCGGCTATTGTCAATCATGGAACAGGCTGCAGCCCGCGATAGCAGTGACCATGTTTTCGGACATTTTTATCCACTGCTTGATCTGCCGTCCGACGCGGATTTGGACGTGATTCTCGATGGGGCACCCCGGGTGTTGCGCCCGGAAAGTGAGACCCGTTATGAATTCCGTTCTCTCTATGACAGATGGTTTGGGCGGCGTCTTAGTGCCCCTGCACCGATCACGGCCGTACAACTCTCGAATTGGCTGCGATTCATGCAAAACGACAGACGGGATGACCACTCCGAGACTCTGGCAGCCCTCAAGTCTCGCTTTGCGCAGGAGCCTTCGCTTTTTGCTGAGATTTTCGAACTGCTCGCCACTGGTGTGCCAAATGGAGAGAGATCATATTGGAGTTTTGTTGCTCACGACCTCTGGCAAATGCTGCCGGCGGCGGTGTGGCCGATCACCCCGGCTGAATTTTTTCTGGCGCGAGCGGAAAAAGAAGGCAATCCTGAACATGCGGCTGATCTTTTTCGCATGTATCTTTCCTGGTTTCCGCTGGAGGGGGCTTCCTCAACTCTTATGGAAACAGGTTTTGCTTTGGTGGAGCGCCGTCCTGATCTCGCGGCTGCGCTTGGCAATTGGCAAAGCTGCAAGCTTGAAAAATGGCAAACAGATCAACCGAAGCGACGAGATAAGGAGCGCCGCAGAAAGTTGGCAAAGCGAGCCGAGAATATTGCCTCCCTCACTCCTCGCCTCACCTTGATACGGGAAGGGGGCGAAGAACGTGTTCTTGCATGGGCGGCTTTTGTTTTTTTAGGGCTATATTATGACGTTAAGGACATTCCTGACCCGCGTGATCGTCTCGTCACCAAAACGAATGAGGAGATCGCCGATGCGCTTGTTCAGGGATTTATCCGGTATGTGGAAAATCCAGGCATTCCGAAAAAAAGAGACATCATCGAGAGCTGGCTTGCAAACAGTGTCCCGCCCACTCATTTCTTGCTGGGAGTATCGATCTTCTTGCGCAACAAGGAGGGCATGACCATCCCAGAGGAAGCATTACCGCATTGCATCGCGGCAGTTGTCACTGCCTCGTCTCACTCGGGTGAAGTGCCTGGTTATGATGATTCCCTGTTTGCCTGGCTTCTTCAACAAGTTCGCCAACAACCAGCCATTACAGAAGCTATTCTGCGCGAGATATGGCTTGCGGCCGTGATGAATAAAAATAAAGGCAGCCTGCCGAGGTTTTATCAACTCTGCAAAGACCCGGATTCTCAGCAATTCCTGACGGGGTTATCGGCAAGGGTTCTCAAAGCTGGGATAAATGAGAATGATGACACTGTCGGGCGACTCGTGTCTGTTCTCCTGCGCAATGATCAAGCCGCCGCCCTGGCAATCGGCAAGATTGAACTTGCTCAACGGGAATTGGCCGATGCGGTACGGGCTATCTGGGCAACAGCCCTTTTCGTGATTGACCCGAACAGGTATGCGGCTCCTTGGCGTGATTTTATGGCAGGCGCGGATAACCCCCTTTTCTGGGAAGCCATGCTCATCATCGGAGGTGACCGTTACCAACATGGTGGGCCGATCAGTCTGACAGCGGCTCAACGAACGGAAATCGTCATTGTGCTCGGAAAGAGATTTGCCAATGTTGAACGTCCACTGGGTGGCTGGAGTGGAACTCAAAATTCATGGGATGCTTCTGATTTTATTATCAAGCAGATCAAGCTGTTAGCCGCTGATGGTTCTGCTGACGTTGGCAGCCAGTTTGAACGATTGGAGAATGACAGCGGGTTGGCAAGCTACCGCGACCAGATCAGACACCACAGGGCTCAGTATGAAAAACAGCAGCGTGAAACCCGTTTTACATTCGCATCACCTGAGAGAGTTGCGGAAGCAATAAAAAATTGCGCTCCTGCCACCCCAAGCGATCTCTTAATTTACACGGTCGATCATCTTGAGGCGCTCTCTTTCGAATTGACCCGTACGCAAAGAGAGAGATTTCGCGCTTACTGGAACGAGACGGGGCGAAATCTTGACAAGCCGAAACGCGAAGAAATTTGTTCCGGCTTGTTGGCAGAGGACCTGCAGAACCGGGTGCGGGCTCATGAACTTATCGTGACGGTTGAGCACCACATGATTGCAGACAAGGAGTGTGACATTGTTGTGTTGCAGGGACCGGATCGACTGCTGCCCATAGAGGTCAAGCACCATTACAATGAAACTCTCTGGACGGCATGGCGCTCCCAACTTGATCGCCTGTATACCCGCGACGCAAAGGCCGGTGGACTCGGCGTTTATCTCGTTCTCTGGTCAGGTGAGGCAAAGGGCAGGATGATGCCGAAGCTGCCGGACGGTCTTAAGCGCCCAGCAAGTGCAACTGAATTGAAATACGCGCTCGAATCACTCATCCCTTCAGAAGATCGGCAGCGGTTGCGGATCGTTGTCGTGGATATTTCGCCGCCAGCATGTTGATTATTCGCTCAAAATGATTCGAAGACATAACCAATAACCAATTAAGCAGGGATCTGTACAGTTATGGCGCCCGAGCACACTGTCCATTGACCATCTTTCTCCTTCTCCCGATTCTGCTATTTTTCCAGTCGAGTTCGAAAATCTCGGGGCTTTCGGTTTAATTGGGTTACAGTTACTATCAGGATTCCATCTTCAATTATTTGATAGATTACACCGTACGGAAATCGGTTTACCAAACATCTTCTCGTATTCTCTGATAAACCAGACCAGGCGTTGGGAAAGAGGATGATTCTTTGAATGGCGGAATATATTTCTTTTAGAAATTCATCGCCTAACCCTGGGCGACACTCCTCGTAATAATCTGCCGCCTCAGCCAATTCTGCTTTGGCAAGAGGATGGAATGCGTAGTTCATTTGCCGAGGCGTTCCCGGATTTCTTTGAATACCTCATCTCCAGGAATAGCTTGAACTTTACCTTCTCCCATCTCTGCAACCCTTTTTTCGGCTTCAGCCGCCCATAATGCATCGATTTCTTTTTGAGCGGGGTTGAGGCTGCTCAGTAATTTTTCAATGAGCTGGGTTTTAATATCAATGGGTAAAGATTCAACCATCGACATAAGTTCATTGGTGTTCATCGTGAAGGCCCTCTCTTGCAATGAGTATTTTGATCATGTCATTGCCAGAATACCATGAATCCGGGAAATCGGAAAGAAGATCAAAACAGTCGGCAACCCGGCGACGTCCCCGGTTTCGACACCCCTTACCACGCATAAACCAGCTCCAGGCCGAGCTGGTCGTTGGCGGCGTATCTGCCGAAGAGCGAGGCGGGCGGGCCGTCCAGGATGAGGCCGGTGAGGCTGGTTTTCCAGGCGTCATTGATGACATACGTGATGCCGGCCCTGAGCATGCTGGCGCCATGTTCGGGGTTGTAGACCGGATTGACGGTGGTTTCCAGTTTCTGGTTCAGGAAGTAAACCCGGAGATTGACCCACAGCAGGGTTTCGCATGACCGGTCATAGAGGGTGCCTGGCCGGTGGATGATGAGGGTCTGCTGGGCCTGCAGGGTGAGGATGGCATCCTCGACGAGGCGGAAGTCCCCGGCCAGGCCATAGTCCAGGGTGTCCCGGGTGAGCTCGATGTCCGGCAGTTCGGTGACGCCGGCGGCGGGATGGGCCGGATAGCCCCACAGTTCGGGGTGCAGATTAAAGCCGCGGTTGAGGGTGGCCGCCGCCTCTCCGCGCAGGCTCCAGTCACCCAGCACGGCTGCTCCGTCCAGGCCCAGCGAGGTGATGCGGTGAAAGGAGGGGACCAGCCCCGGATCGATGATTTTGCCGCTGCCTGTCTCGCTGACCCGCAGGGCCGTGGTCGCAAAAACTGGGCGCGGATCAAAGCCGTGGAAGAGATTGACGGCCCAGTCGATGTCGCCCAGCCGCTGCAGGCGCAGGCCAAAGGAGCCGTTGGCCAGGGTTCTGGCCGGCAGCTCCGGCTCCCCCATGATCACCTCCGCGCCGGGCGAGTCCGGGAACAGCGCCCTTGCCGGCAGCACGGCCCACCGTTCATCCGGGTCGGGCAGCCGGTACGGCACCTGCCACGGCGCCCAGACCAGTTGGTAATTCCACTCCTCCCTGTTGAGGCTTGCTGAAACGGCCGGCACGCCGATCTTGCGTTCTTCCAGCGATTTAACGATGAACTGCCGGTAATCCCAGGGGTTGAACAGATCGTTTACCGGAAACTCGTCCAGCCGGCCCCAGGAAAACCTCTGGATGCCAATCCGCCAGTCTATGGCGGCAAGCGAGCGCTCCCCGTAAAGCTCCTTGATCTCCAGGTACGGGGTGTTGCCCTGATACACCTCGCCCAGATTTTTGAGCAAATCGTGGTCCTGTTGCGGGCCGCGCACCGTGCCGTCCCAGCCCCCTTCCAGCCACAGATGCAGCCGTCCCGCCTCTTTCTCCGCGTCAAGCACCAGCCTGCCGGAAAGCCCCGGCTCCTCGCGCACGCTGTCCCGCTCCGTGGCATAGGGGACCGTGAGCTTCAGCCGGCCGGCCGCGGTGACGGCGTCGGCCCCGCACAGGGGCGGGGTGGGGCCGAGGGCCAAGAGAAACAGCAGCGGAAGGCATTTTGCAACTATCCAGATCATGTGAATAACGGCGGAAGTCTCTGGTCGCGGGCATGGCTCGCTCATGCAGGGTTAATATGATTCCCCGCCAGCCCCGGATGATTATTTCCGTCCGCAGGGAACGGACCATGCCCGCGATATGTATAATGAAGGCATTTCGTCATTTGCCCGCCCGTTCCAGGGAGCGCTGGGTAAACAGCTCATCGTCGAACCGGGTGTGGTAACGGATCTCTTCGATGGTCAACCCGGTCCGGTGGCCGGTTTTGACGTTTTCCATCATGGCCTTAAAAGGCGTGGGGATGTCGTCGATGATCCGCACATCGGAGAAAACCCCCTGGCGGTAGAGCTGTTTGTCCTGATAGTATTCGATCTTGATATGCACCCACAGATCCTTGGCCACCCAGGCCACGTAGCGGCTCCATTTGCGGCGCACCTTGGGCTCCACCTCGATCACCTGGCAGGCCATGCCGTCCACCGTCTCCTCGCGGAGGATGGTGAAGCGGTAATCGTCGAGATTGGGCGGGCCGCCGAAATCGTCGTAGGAAAAGTCGGTGCCGAAGAACGAATCATCCTGGGAGGTGGTGGGGATGCGCCGGATGCGTTTAAATTCCGGGAAGTAGGCCCACAGGTCCCGGTCCGCGAAGCTGCGGGCGTGGACGAGAAAGCCCACGTCCTTGAGGTCCGGCGGGGTCTGGAAAACCACCAGCACCTTGTAGGTCTCCCCTTCGCCCTTTTTGCTGTATTCCACCAGGGTGCGGGTGCGGGTACCGCCGCCCCGGTCAAAGAGGGTCATGGTGGCCTCAGTCTGCCGGTCAAGGGCTTTTGTTCGCACCTCGTGCACCTTTTCGTACACCTCCCGGCCGGACATGGCCTGGGCCGCCGGCGTATTGCCGAACAGAATCATCGCCGCCATGAACCAGGCACAAATCCGCCATCCGCCATCCGCGCTCCGCAATCTCCTCACCATCCGCAATCTACTCATAGGTCAACGCCTCCACGATATTGGTTGCCGCGGCCCGCCGGGCCGGATAGAGACCGGCCAGGGCTGCCGGACTGACACCCAGCAGCATGGCCCAGGCCATGGCCCCGTAGTGCATGTGGTAGACCACGCTCTCACCGAAATCAAGCCGGAAGATGCCTTCCAGCTCGATCCAGCCGATCAGCACGCCGCTCATGATTCCCAGCAGTCCGCCGGCCGCGCCGATCAGGGCCGATTCGATGATCACCACCGCGGACACCTGGTTCTTCTGCATGCCGATGCCGCGCAGGATGCCGATTTCCCGGGTCCGCTCCAGCACCGAGGAAAGCAGGGTGATGATGATGCCTAAGCCCGCGATGACCAGGGTGATGATGTTTACCGCGTTGGTCAGCACAAAGGAGCGGTCCAGCACCTTCTGTACCTCCGCCTTGAACTCGGCTGCCGGCAGGGCAAAGAGCCGGCGCTCGCTGCTGAAGCGGGCCAGGATCGCCGTGCGCACCGCCTCGATGTCCCGGCCCGGCTGCACCAGTACCTCATAGGTGTCGATCAGCTGGTCCTGCCAGTGGCGGCGGTAGGTGTCGATGTCCATCGAGATGACGCCCGAATCCGCGGAGTAGCTGACCAAAATGGCGGTCACCGTGAAGGGCGCCGGCCCGGCCGGGGTGGGCAGCATGATGGTGTCGCCCCGTTTGATGCGGTGTTTGACGGCAAAGCCCTCATTCACCGCGATATTGTCGCGGCCGGACAGCAAAAGCATGTCCTCCCGGCTGCCCTCGGTGATCATGGCCGGGCAGTACGAGAGCCGCAGCGCCACGTCGAACATCTCCAGCAGCACCTTGCGGCCGCCATAGTCCAGGTAGGTTTTGCGGAACACATCAACATCCTTGACCCCGTCCACCTTGGCCAGCTCCTGCCGCATCTCAGGCGGCATGGGGATGGTGGGGGAACCGCCCGTGGCCAGGGGATGGCCGGTGCTGACCAGGATATCGGCACGGATGATGGTGTCGATCCAGTCAAACATCGACTGCCGCACGCTGTTGATGGCATTGGCCGAACTGACAAAAAGCGCGATGCTGCAGACAATGGCTGCCACGGCCACCCCGTTTCTGGAGACGTTTTTCTGCAGATTGAGCCCGGCCAGCCGGCCCTGGGCCCCGAAACAGGCGGCCAGGGCGCCGTGGCACAGGGGCACGATGCGGCGCAGCAGCAGCGGGGTGCAGAGCGAGATGCCGAGCAGCAGGAAAATGGCGGCCGCCAGGATGACGCCGAGGCTTCGCACGCTCGAGCCGGGTTCCGCGCTGGCAAAGAGGGCGAGGATGAGCAGGCCGGCCAGCAGGCAGAACGTGGCGGCGTTGCGCATTTTTTTGCCGAGCAGGACGCTCTCCTCCGCATAGGGCAGGCTGCGGATGGCCGAGGCCGGGGTGATGCGGGCCCCGGCCAGGGCGGGCAAGGCAGCGGCGGCCAGACTGGCCAGCACGCCCACGGCCGCGTTGCCGAGCATGGCCTGCCAGGAGACGCTGAGCTCGGTGACCGAGGTTCTGAGATACATATCGGTGACGTTCTGGGCCACCAGGCCCACGGTGGCGCCGGCAAACAGGTAGCCCAGGCCCGCGCCGACGAGCGAGGCCACGGCCGCCACCAGCAGGGTTTCCGCCAGAAAGAGGCGGCAGATATCCCCCCGGCCGGCGCCCAGGGCCCGCAGGATGCCGATCTCCTTGCGCCGCTGCACCACGGCGATGGACACGGTGTTGTAGATGAGATACATGCCGACAAAGAGCGCCATGCAGCTGATGAAGCCCATGCTCTTGCGGAAGCGGCCGAGCAGCAGTTCAACCTGTTTGGTGCGGGTGGCCGGGGTGTCGATGCTGTAGCCCCCGGGCAGTACCTGGCGGATGCGCTCCCGCACGGCGTCAAGGGTTTCGCCGGGCAGCAGGCTCACGTCGATGCGGTCGATGCGGCCTTCCTTGCCAAAGGCCATCTGGGCCGCGTAAACATCCATGATGGCAATGTCGCCGCCCGCCACCCTGGCCGGGCCTGACGGGTTGAGCAGGCCGCGCACCTGAAAGGTCCTGAGGCCGGCCACGGTCTGCACGCGGATCTTTTCGTCGATGCCGATCCCTTCCTGGGCCGCCATGGCCTTGGTGAGCAGGATGGAGTCGCGGCGGGCGAGAAAGAGCAGCGGGTCCGGGATGTCGGCGCTCTCGTCAGTGATGCTGTAGTCGCGGATCTGGTGGTCCTGCAGCACATCGATACCGAGGATCATGAGCGGGCGCTGCCGGCCGCCGGTGAGGCTGGCGGTGGCCTCGATGACCGGCACGGCGTATTCGACGCCCGGCACATTCTGCACCCGTTCGAGCATGGCTTCGGGAAAGCCCGCGTCGGTGCCGGTGATGGTCAGTGCGGCCCGGCCGGTGACATGGTTGATCGAGTCCTCAAAGGAGCGGAGCACGCTGCGGTTGGCTAGATCAATGGCCACCATGGCCGCCACCCCCAGACAGATGCCGGCCATGGCCATGGCCAGCTGGGTTTTCTGCAGCCGCACATGCTTGAAGCTCACGTGGCGCAGTAGATTGGCAAGGTTCATGGGTTGTCGCCTCCGATGACGATGTCCTGGTCCGGGGCCCCGTCTTTTAAGGTGATGATGCGGGTGCCGTAGGCAGCGGCCTTGGGGTCATGGGTCACCATGACGATGGTCTGGCCCTGGTCGTTGAAGGATTTCAGCAGCAGAAAGATCTCTTCGCTGGTATGGGAGTCGAGGTTGCCGGTGGGCTCATCGGCCAGAATGACGGCCGGACCCGTGATCAGTGCCCGGGCAATGGCCACCCGCTGCATCTCGCCGCCGGAAAGCTGTTCCGGCCGGTGTTCGGCCCGCTGCCTGAGGCCGACCTTGTCCAGCAGGTCCGCGGCCCTTGGTTTGACCTCGCTGAAGGGCAGGCCGTCGAGCAGCAGGGGCAGGCCGACGTTTTCCTCGGCGGTGAGCAGGGGCAGCAGGTTGAAGAACTGGAAGATGTAGCCGACCCGCCGCCGTCTGATCAGGGTGAGTTCGTTATCCGTGATGCCGTGCAGGGGCCGGCCGTCGATAAAAACCTCGCCGCTGGTGGGCTGGTCGAGGCCGCCCATGAGGTTTAAGAGGGTGCTCTTGCCGGAGCCGCTCGGCCCCATGATACTGATGAACTCGCCCTTCTTAATGACAAAGGAAACATCCCGCAGGGCCCGTACTTCCCGGCTGCCCTGTTGATACGTCTTGCCGGCGTGTCGTAATTCGATCATGATTTACCTCACTGTCAATATGATGGATCCGCAAAATGTCTGTTTTCACCACAGAGCACACAGCGGTCACAGAGAAAACATTCTTCATTGCGGTTAGTTATCTTGTGGTCTCTGTGCTCTCAGCGGTTAATTTGCAGTTTTTACGAGTTCAGCAGATATGCTGTAACCATTTATTTTTCTTGAACGATTGCCGCCCTGATCTTTGCCTCGCACAGCGTGAGCCACCGGATGTCCGCCTCTGTGTGAAAGAGGCCCGCGTCAATGAGCAGTTCGCTGGTAAGGCTGCCGTTGCCGGCCGCCTGCTTTTTCAGGGCCAGCTTGCGTTGGGTGAGCCGGTTCATCTGTTTCAGGTGCAGGGTTTTCTGCTTGTCGATCAGCGCCAACACCGGGGCCGGATCGCTCTTGACCATGAAGACGAGCTTGATGAAGAACTCATCGCGCAGGGCCCGGATTCTGGTGACCGGCGTGGCCAGCCACTGGGCCAGTTCCTGCCTGCCCTCCGGGGTGATGCGGAAGATCTTCCGGTCCGGCCGCTTCTCCTGGGCCTCGCGGTCATGGGTGACCAGTCCGTCCTTTTCCAGCCGGTCCAGGGTGGAATAAATCTGGCCGTAGTTCAGACTCCAGAAGTCGCCGACCTTTTCGTCAAAGCTGCTTTTGAGGTCGTAGCCATGCAGATCGCGCTCGGCCAGGATGCCGAGGATGGCATATCTAATGGACATGTTTTATTTCCTTGTGAATATATAAAAGTATATATACAAAAATGAATAGCGGGTGTCAACAGGAGATCTTGCCACTCCGGTCTTGCCGCCCTGCCGCTGATCTGTTATAGAAAAAAATTACTTTGCGTTGTCCGGTGCGCCGGAACGTTTTCCATAAACCCATGCCCCAAACGGGGTCAATCCCGCTCCTTTCAACCCGTGCATATTCTTATTGTCAAAACAAGCGCCATCGGCGACGTCATCCATACCCTGCCGGCCCTCCACAGCCTGCGCCGGCATTATCCCCAGGCCCATATCGACTGGCTGATTGAAGAGGCGGCGGCGGACATTGTCGCCGGCCATCCGGAACTTGACCGGCTGCTGGTGTCCAAAAGAAAACGCTGGGTGCAGGCCCTGCGCCGCGGTCCAAACCGGCTGCAGGCCTGGCGGGAGCTGTGGGCCTTTATCCGGGAGCTGCGCGCCACCCGCTATGATCTGCTCATTGATTTTCAGGGGCTCTTGAAAAGCGGCATGCTGGTTGCCGTAAGCCGCGCAGTGCGCAAGGTGGGTTTCGGCCGGGGCATGGACCATGCCGAATGCAGTTATCTCTTTTTAAACGAAAAGGTTCCGGCGGTGGACATGAACATCCATGCCGTAGAGCGCGAACTCATGCTGCTTGCAGGCATCGGCATTAAAACCGATGAGGTGGTCTTTCATCTGCCCCTTGGCCCGGAGCATTTCCGGCAGGTGGAGTCCCTGCTGCGCGCCAGGGGGATAGCGGACCCGTCCAGGGTGGTGCCGATCAACCCGGTGGCCACCTGGCCGACCAAGCTGTGGGATAACGCAGGGTTTGCCCAGGTCGCCGACTGGATCATTGGCCAGGGCAGGCAGGTGGTTTTCACCGGCGGCAAAGGGGACCGGCAGGTTATTGACGATATTATCCGGCGGATGCACCACCCGGCGGTGAATCTGGCCGGGGAGACCACCCTCAAAACCCTGGCCGCCCTGTACCGCCTGGCCCCGCTGGTGATCTCCACCGACACCGGCCCCATGCATCTGGCCGCCGCGGTGGGCACCCCGGTGGTGGCGGTGTTCGGGGCCACCGCTCCCTGGCGCACCGGGCCCTATGGGGAGCGGCATCAGGTGGTCCGCCTTGATCTGGCCTGCGGCCCCTGTCTGAAAAGGGAATGCGGTCACCGCCGCTGCATGGCCGATTTGGGCGCGGATCTGGTGATCAGCGCCATCCAGCGCCTGATCTCGTAAAAAAAATTATTCCGGGCGGAACCTGGTCCGGCGGCCGGGCAACTGTCCGGTAAAAGCGGATTTCTGCCACAGTGTATCTTCGTGCGGGCCGGGCTGGAGAACCCATGTGCTGCTTCCTGGGGCTTTAGCAGTTGCAAATACTGCCGTTATTTCCGGCAGTTCAGCTCTTTTCTTTATGTTTTTTCCGCTGCCCCGGCCAATCCAGTAGAAGCGGATTATCTGTTATGGTTGTACCACAATAATTACCTGTTTTTTCCTTGACTTCCCTCTTGCTTGACATGTTTAATATGTAAGGCGCGGCAAAACGCCGCGGCCCGCCGGGTGCGGCAAGCCTTTCCAGCTATTTGCGCCTGGAACGAAATTTGCTTTTGCTTTACAGTCATACCTCTCACCTGCAGGGGGCCTTACCGGCCATAATCGCAAAATTCCCGCCTCGGCGCTGCTAAGGCTGCGGTTTTGTCTAAAAGAGGCGCGCGCGAGTAAATTCGACCCTCATCTGAGCGGCGTAGGCGACACGTATTTCACAGCAGTCCCGTATCCCGGTCGGACTTTGTCTTGAACCGTTTTCTGCGTGCGAGTTACAAACAAAGGAGGTCTCCATGCCGATTACTACCAGTGAACTCGTAAATAATCTCAGCTCCAGCCGACGCGATTTTCTGAAAGCATGCACCATTGCCGCCGCGGCCCTCGGTCTCTCCGAGGCCATGATTCCCCGGCTGGTGGAGGCGGCGGCCAACCCCCAGCGGCCCCCCGTGGTGTGGCTGCATTTCCAGGAATGCACCGGCTGCACGGAGTCTCTGGTCCGGGGCTCTCATCCGGATATCGCCCGGCTGATTCTGGACATCATCTCGCTTGATTATCATGAGACGCTGATGGCCGCGGCCGGCCATCAGGCGGAGCAGCAGCTCCAGGCAACCCTGGAAAAATATCCCGGCAAATACCTGTGCGTAGTGGAGGGCGGGATTCCCACCAAGGACAACGGCATCTATTGCAAGATTGGCGGCCGGACGGCCATGGAGATCCTGGCCGAGGTGGCGGCGAAATCCGCCGCGGTTATCGCCATCGGCAACTGCGCCACCTATGGCGGCATCCAGGCGGCGGACCCCAATCCCACCGGAGCGGTGGGTGTCTGGGACCTGGTGCATGATGTGCCGGTGGTTAATGTCGCAGGCTGTCCGCCCAACCCCATCAGCTTTCTGGGCACCGTGCTCCATTATCTGACCTTCAAGCGGCTGCCGCCCACGGACAAGCTGGGCCGGCCGCTTTTTGCCTATGGCCGCAAAATCCATGATCAATGCGAACGGCGGGCCCATTTCGATGAGGGCAGGTATGCCGAGCAGTTCGGTGATGCCGGACACCTGGCGGGCTACTGCCTCTATAAGGTCGGCTGCAAGGGGCCGGCAACCTTTTCCAACTGCCCGGCGGTGCGTTTCAATGATGTCGGGGTATGGCCGGTGGGTGTCGGCCATGGCTGCATCGGCTGCACGGAACCGGGGTTCTGGGACACCATGACCCCGTTTTATGAAAGGCTGCCCGGCATTGAGATTCCCGGCGGCCGGGGAATTGTCACCAGCGCTGACAGTGCCGGTAAGAAGATTCTCGGCATAGCCGGCGCCGCGGTGGGCATCCACGCGGTAGTCGGCATCGGCAAAAGGATTTTGAAAGGCAAGAGTGACGAGGACAAATAGCAGCCAAGGAAGGAGGAGGCTTGATTATGGCACAGAGAATAACCATTGATCCCATTACCCGGATCGAAGGACACTTGCGGATAGATGCGGAAATAGAAGAAGGCAAGGTCAGCAAGGCCTGGTCTTCCGGTCAGATGTGGCGCGGCATCGAGGTGATCCTCCAGGGCCGTGACCCGCGGGATGCCTGGCTTTTTACCCAGCGCATCTGCGGGGTCTGCACCACGGTGCACGCCCTGGCCTCGGTCCGGGCGGTGGAAAATGCCCTGGGCCTGCAGATACCCATGAACGCCCAGTATATCAGGAATCTGGTCATGTCCATCCATGCCCTGCATGACCATATCGTCCATTTTTACGTGCTGTCCGCCCTCGACTGGGTGGATGTGGTGTCGGCTTTGAGCGCCGATCCCGGCAAAACCGCGGCCCTGGCCCAGAGCCTTTCCGACTGGCCGGGCAACAGCAGCAAGCGCTTCGGGGCGGTGCAGGAAAGGGTGAAGGCCCTGGTCGACAGCGGCCAGCTCGGCCCGTTCGCCAATGCCTACTGGGGCCATCCCGCCATGACCCTGCCGCCAGAGGCAAATCTCATGGCCGTCTCCCATTACCTGGAGGCCCTTGATTACCAGCGCAAGGCCACCCAGGCCCTGGGCATTTTCACCGGCAAGAACCCGCACATCCAGAACCTCTCCGTGGGCGGTGTGACCACGGCCATCAATCCAGATAACGAAACGGCCCTCAACATGGAGCGGCTCTACTGGATCAAGCAGCTGGTGGAGGAGGTGCGCGGCTTTATCCAGCAGGTCTACCTGCCCGATGTGATCGCGGTGGGCGCTCTCTACAAGGACTGGCTGCCATATGGTGCAGGCGTCACCAACTACCTGGCCGTGCCCGACATGGTGCTTGACCCGGCCGGCACCCGGTTTGATCTGCCCGGCGGCACCATTTTCAACGGTGATCTGTCCACGGTCAAGGCCATAACCGGTTTCAATGATCCCTACTTCCGGGATAACGTGGTGGAGGGTATTGACCACGCCTGGTATGACGGAGACTGGACGCGCCATCCCTATGAGGAACAAACCGTTCCCAAGTATACCGATTTCCAGGATGACGGCAAATACAGCTGGCTCAAGGCCCCGCGTTTCCAGGAAAAGCCGATGCAGGTCGGCCCCCTGGCCCAGCTGCTGGTGGGTTATGCCCTGGGCCACGAGCAGACGGTGCAGCAGGTCAACGATGCCCTGGCCAGGGTGAGCGCCCTGGCCGGCGCAACGGTGGGGCCGGAGGTGCTGCATTCGACCCTGGGACGGCATCTGGCCAGGGCGGTGCGGGCCTCCATGCTGTGCGATCTTGCCCTGAAACACTGGCAACTGCTGGTTGATAATGTCGGCCGGGGTGATCTGGCCATATTTAACCCGCCCACCTTTCCCAAGGGCGAGCAGCGCGGCTACGGCTTCCATGAGGCGCCGCGCGGGGCGCTTTCCCACTGGATTGTCATTGAAAACGGCAGGATCAGGAATTACCAGTGCGTGGTTCCTTCCACCTGGAATGCCGGCCCCAGGGACAAGGCCGGACAGCCCGGCCCCTATGAGGCGTCACTGGTGGGCAACCCGGTGGCTGATCCGGAAAAACCCTTGGAGGTCCTCAGAACCGTTCATTCCTTTGATCCCTGCATCGCCTGTGCCGTGCATATGGCTGATCCCCAGGGCAGAGAACTGTCCAGGGTGCAGGTCGTTTAAGAGCCGTGGCGAAATATTTTCCAGATTGCGCGTTTCGTTACGGCTGCTTAAGGCCCTCTCCGGCATCCGATATTATTGTTAACCACGGCGCAGGAGGCTGCCATGAATTATGAAAAAAAGTATGTGTGGAGTGTTCTTTTCCGTCTCTTTCACTGGGCGTTCGTCCTTTCCATTGTCGTCCTGGCGGTGACCGGGTTCTACATCAACGATCCCTGGCCCAACCCCTGGCTGGCGGGCAGCCGGGGGTTTCCCATGGCAGACATGCGCTACTATCATTTTCTGGCCGGCTATGTCTTTACCGCCGCGTTGCTGGTCCGTCTCTTTCTGTACCTGTTCGGCAACCGGCATGAGCGCATTCTCCATGCCCTGCCCGTGACCCCCGGTAAAGTGAAGAATATTTTTACCACCATGGCCTATTACGGGTATGTGACGGACAGACATGGCGAGGACCTCGGGCATAATACCATTGCCGGCATCGTCTATCTGTTCACCTATGTTGCGGCTGCGGCGCAGGTGGTGGGCGGGTTTTATCTGCTTTATCCCGAGAGTGCCGGCTGGCAGGCCTGGGGGCTGAAGTTTTTCGGCACCCAGCAGCAGGCCCGGCATATGCATCATCTGCTCCTGTGGTATTTTCTGTTTTTTGCCCTGGTGCATCTCTATCTGGTGGTGTGGAATGACGTGAAGGCGCCGGAGGGGATGATTTCCTCTATCTTCAACGGCTATAAGTTTAAACCGAAACATAACGGCTCGGCCGAGGGCTGAGCGCCTTTTTCATCTGCCGCGCCTCCGGCGCTGCAAAGGAATTGCCTGAAGAGCCGGGGCGCGTGGCGCAGGGGGGCGGTTTCCGGCCTTCTTGGGCAGGCCGGCGTCCCGCTCTGCCCTTCTCCCGGTGGATTGTCAACCGCACCCAGGGGTGGGATCAGACGGGCGCCTCTTCCGGCCCACCCGGGCAGGCCGTTGCCGTCAGCCAGGCCCGAAGATTTTTACCTGCCTGGACGATAAACTTTCGCTCATCCCCTTTTTTCTTATCCGTATTAATACCTATTTCGCTTGACTTCTTTTCGATCAGGGTTATTTAATAGAGGAGATGCGTCATTTTGTCGCACCGGTTTCCCCGTGGATGTTTTACGATTTTTGCCATTCATATTATTTCCCTGCCGGAACTGATGTGAAATCCCCGGAGGGATTGCTTTCATTCATCTATAACGGCTGAGGGTTTAAAGCAAGTCATGACAGTTCTGCCAAGGCCTGAGAGCCGTTTCCCCCCTGCGCCGGTTCCGGCTGAACCGGGGGTTGAGCTGAAGATCCAGGGAGTGGTGCAGGGGGTCGGTTTCCGGCCCTTTGTCCACCGCCTGGCCTCCCGCTTCGGCTACTCCGGCACGGTGGTCAACAGCGCCGAGGGGGTGGTGATCAGGCTGGCGCCGCCGCTGGACCAGCTGGACCGCTTTGTGCGCTGCCTGCGCGAGGAGGCCCCGCCGCTGGCCAGCATCACCTCGCTTGAGCAGACCACCACCCAGGTTTTCCCCGCTGAACCCGGCTTTGTGATCCTCGCCAGTGAACACTCAGGTGCGGCGGGCACCATGATCCCGCCCGACGCGGCGGTCTGCGATGACTGTCTGGCTGAGCTGTTTAATAAAAATGACCGGCGCCATCTCTATCCGTTCATCAACTGCACCAACTGCGGGCCGCGCTTCACCATTGTCGAGTCGATTCCCTATGACCGGCCGCGCACCTCGATGAAGGTTTTTCCCATGTGCCCGGACTGCAGCCGGGAGTACCATGATCCGGTTAACCGCAGATTCCACGCCCAGCCCAATGCCTGCTGGCAGTGCGGGCCGCGCCTGAGCTGGCATGACGCGAGCGGCCGCCTCCTGCCCTGCGATGATCCCCTGCGGGAGGCCGGCCGCGCCCTGGCCCGGGGCCGGGTGGTGGCCATGCGGGGCCTGGGCGGTTTCCACCTCAGCGTTGATGCGGGCAGCCAGGAGGCGGTGCAAAGGCTGCGGCAAAGGAAAAACAGACCCGATAAGCCCCTGGCGGTCATGGTGGCGGACCTGCAGGCGGCCATGAAAATCTGCAGCATATCCCTGCCGGAAATGGAACTGCTGCGCTCCTGCCAGCGGCCCATCGTGCTGCTGCCAAAAAGAGATGACAGCGGCCTGGCCCCAGCGGTTGCCCCCGGCATTCTCCATCTTGGCCTGATGCTGCCCTACACCCCTTTTCATCATCTGCTTTTCCGGGTGGAGGAAACCCCGCCGGCCCTGGTGATGACCAGCGGCAACAGAAGCGATGAGCCGATCTGCACGGCAAACATTGAGGCCATTGACAAACTTGGGGGCATCGCTGATTTTTTTCTCCTCCATAACCGGGATATCGTCACCAGGGCGGATGATTCGGTGGCCAGGGTCATTGCCGGCAGGGCCCGGCCCATCAGGCGCTCCCGCGGTTATGTCCCCGGCTCCGTGGCGCTCCACCGGGATCTGCCGGCAGTGCTTGCCTGCGGCGCGGCATTGAAGAACACCTTCTGCATGACCCGGGGCAGGACCGCCTACCTGAGCCAGCATATCGGTGATCTCGAAACTGCGGAAACCCTGGAGTTTTATGAAGAGAGTGTCCGGCATCTGCAGCAGGTGCTGGAGTTTGAGGCCCAGGCCGTGGCCTGCGATCTGCATCCGGATTATCTGAGCACCCGTTTTGCCGAAAGCATTGGCCGGCCTCTTTACCGGGTGCAGCATCATCATGCCCATGCCGCGGCGGTGATGGCTGAACACGGTTTGGAGGAAGACACCTTTGCCGTGATCCTTGACGGCACGGGCTTCGGCCCGGACGGCACGGTCTGGGGCGGGGAGATCCTGCTGGCGGGACTGACCTCTTTTGAGCGGCTGGCCAGCCTGGAGCAGCTGCTGCTGCCCGGCGGTGATGCCGCGGCCAGGGAACCCTGGCGCATGGCCATGGCTGCCCTGGGGGCGGCGTATGGCGGGGAAGGATTGGTTGGCTGTGATCGCCTGGCGCCCGCCCTGGCCAAGATAGATTTTGTCAAAAAAGAGACCCTGGGGCAGATGATATCCCGCCGGGTCAACACCCCCCTGACCTCAAGCTGCGGCAGGCTCTTTGATGCCATGGCAGGGCTGCTTGGTCTCTGTCTGGTCTCCGGCTACGAAGGCCAGGCCGCCATGGAACTTGAGGCAACGGCCTGGCGCGCGGCAAGGGATGGCTGGCTGCATGATGGACCCGGGGCTGGGCTGGACTTCCCCGTGCAGATCAGCCGGGAACAGGACCGCCTGCTGATCGGCACCAGGCCGCTGATCCGGTCGGTGGCCGATTGCCTGGCCCGCTCCGCTGACCGGGCAGAAATTGCCCTGGCCTTTCATCGCTGGCTGGTGCTGTCCGTAACCGCGGCGATCAAGGAACTGGCCGCAAGTCTCGGCAAAAAAAAGGTGGTGCTTGGCGGCGGCTGCATGCAGAATGGCCTGCTGCTTGACGGGCTGAGCAAAGATCTCCGGGCCGCCGGATTTCAGGTTTTTTCCGCCGAGAAGGTTCCGGCCAATGATGGCGGACTTGCCCTGGGTCAGGCGGTTATTGCCGGGATGAACCATTTAACATGATTGACTGAAGCACAGAAGATCTCGGAGTGGCTGACGGAATTAATATCGATTTTTTTCTGTCTGTTACTTTCAAGTCTTCTGTAATTTCTGTAAAAAAACAAAAATAGTGAGGCTGTGCAATGTGTCTGGCTGTGCCCATGCGTGTAATCGCCGTAAAAGGGGTGGAAAATGATTTCACCACCCTGCAGCTCGGGGTTGTTGAAGCCCAGGGCATTAAAAAAGAAGTGCGACTGGATCTGGTTGACCGCTGGCCGCAAATAGGAGATTATCTTATTATCCATGCCGGCTTTGCCATCCATACCCTGGATGCCGTAGAGGCGGAAACCAATCTGCGGCTCCTGCAGGAGTTGGCTGACAACATGCAGGCCGCGGCCCGAGAGGAAAAACAGTAACCATGAAATATGTCTCAGAGTTCAGGGATAAAAAATTTATCGACCCGCTGGTTGATGAATTGCGGAAGACCATTGACCGTCCCCTGCGCATCATGGAGGTATGCGGCACCCATACCATGGCTATTTTCCGGCATGGGCTGCGTTCACTCATGCCCGAGGGGCTGGAGCTGATCTCCGGGCCGGGCTGCCCGGTCTGCGTAACCTCCAGCGCCCATATTGACGGATTTATCGAGGTGGCCAGCCGGGAAGGGGTGCGGGTGGCGATCTTCGGCGATCTCTTCCGGGTGCCTGGTTCCAGGGGTTCCCTGACCAAGGCGCAATCCATGGGGGCCCAGGTGGAGGTGGTCTATTCACCCATGGACGCCCTGACCCTGGCTGAAAAAAATCCGCAGCAGGAAACGGTGTTCCTGTCCGTCGGGTTCGAGACCACCATTCCGCTGGTTGCCGCCACGATTCTCGAGGCCGGGCGCCGGCAGCTGGCTAATTTCACCGTGTTTTCCGCCCACAAGACCATGCCGCCGGCGCTTGACGCCCTGCTTGGCGATCCCGAACTCCGTCTGGACGGGCTGCTCTGCCCCGGTCATGTGAGCACCATCATCGGCGCGGCCGCCTATGAACCCCTGGCCGCCAACTACCATCTGTCCTGCGTGGTGGCGGGCTTTGAGCCGGTGGATGTGCTCCAGGCGGTCATCATGCTGGCGCGGCAGGCCCGAAACGGCCGGGCTGAGGTGGAAAACGCCTACGGCCGGGCGGTTTCCTGGCAGGGCAATCTGCGGGCCCAGCAGCTGATGCATGATGTTTTCGAGCCAATCGACTGCCAGTGGCGGGGACTGGGCACCATCCCGGCCAGCGGCATGGCCATCCGGGAGAGTTTCTCCCGCTTTGATGCGGAAAAGAGGTTCGGCATCAGGCTTACGGAAACCCCGGAACCGAAAGGATGCCTGTGCGGCCAGATCCTCAAGGGCAGGAAAAACCCGGCCGACTGTCCGCTCTTTGCCGGCCGGTGCACACCGCTGAGTCCGGTGGGCCCCTGCATGGTGTCAAGCGAAGGAACCTGTGCCGCCCATTATCGCTATGGCCGGGCTTGAGAAGCAAAGCGACAAATAAAGGACCGGTTATTCACATGAAAATGACGGAAACGATTCTCCTTGATCATGGCAGCGGCGGGCGCGCCAGCCAGGAGCTGATCAAAAATATTTTTCTGCCCCAGCTTACCAATCCGGTGCTTGACTGCCTGGAAGACAGCGCTTTGGTGGACACCGCGGCCGGGCAGCTTGCCTTTACCACGGACAGCTATGTGGTTGATCCCATTTTTTTCCCGGGCGGCGACATCGGCGAGCTGGCCATCAACGGCACGATCAATGATCTGGCCATGCGGGGCGCAAAACCCCTGTGCCTCAGTCTTGGGCTGATCCTGGAAGAGGGCTTTGCCCTGGAGGACCTCAAGCGGGTCATCCTCTCCATCCAGGGGGCCTGCCGCCAGGCGGACGTGCCGGTGGTGACGGGTGATACCAAGGTGGTGCCCAAGGGCAAGGGCGATAAGATCTTTATCAACACCTCGGGCATCGGGCTGGTTGAGCGCGGCATCCATATCTCCGCCAAAAATGCCCGGCCGGGGGATGTGGTCATCCTTTCCGGCAGTATGGGTGATCACGGCATCACCATTCTCGGTCAGCGGGCCGGCATCTCGCTGCAGGGCAGTCTGCGCAGCGACACCATGGCCCTGCACCGGCTGGTGCAGCAGATGCTTGCCGCGGCGCCGGGTGCGGTGCACACCCTGCGGGACCCGACCAGGGGCGGGGTGGCCACCTCGCTTAATGAAATAGCCGAGGCGGCCCAAGTGGCCGTTGAGCTTGATGAGACGGCAATTCCGGTAAAACCCGAGGTGGCGGCGGCCTGCGAGATCCTCGGCATGGACCCCCTCTATCTGGCCAATGAGGGCAAATGCCTGGCCCTGGTGGCCCGGGAGCATGCCGCCAGTCTGCTTGCGCTGATGCGGTCTCTGCCGGAAGGCGCGGAGGCGGCGATCATCGGCCGGGTGAACGAAGGTCCGGCGGGCAGGGTGGTACTGAAAACACGGGCCGGCGGCTCGCGCATCGTGACGTCGCTGACCGGCGAGCCCCTGCCGAGAATCTGCTGAGCCGGGCAGGGTTTCTTTTCGCCGCAGAGCACACCGAGGACTCAGAGAAAATGATTTTTAATCACAGTCAGTTATCTCTGTGTACTCTGTGGTTGATTTTTTAGTTTTCGAGACCATCATTGATGACAAATCATAGAAAAAAAATCGGCGTGCTCGGCATCGGCAACCTGCTGCTCGGCGATGAGGGCTTTGGGGTGCATATGATCCGCTATCTGGAAAAGCACTGGCTGTTTCCGGATGAGGTGCAGCTGATGGATGGCGGCACGGCGGGGATTTACATGGCGCCGTTTCTGGAAGATGTGGACCGGCTGATTGTGGTTGATGTGGTGGCAGGCGACGGCCCCCCGGGAACCATCTGTCTGTTTGACGGAGAGGATTTGCGGGGGGCAAATGCCCAGCTGCGCATGTCGCCCCACCAGCTCGGCCTGCTTGAGGTGCTGGAGATCTGCCGGTTACGCGAGCTGGCGCCGGCCAAGGTGCAGTTCATCGGCGTGGTGCCGGGGCGGATCGAAACCGGCATGGAGCTGTCTGACATGTTGTCGGGCCGGGTCCCAGAGGTAGCGGGAATGATACTCAATACACTTGAGGAGGAGGGGTTCCATGCACGAAATATCCCTGGTCCAGGGGCTGCTTAGGCAGCTTGCCGAGCTGGCCAGAGAACATCAGGTCAAGGCGATCAGCAAGGTGAGGGTAGAGGTCGGACCTCTTTCAGGCATTGTCATCGATTCCTTTCAGTTCGGCTTTGATGTGCTGTCCGCTGAACAGGAACTGACCCGCGAGGCTCTGCTGGAAATCGTTACCCCGCCCATCCACTACAAGTGCTGCTTCTGCGGCCATGTCTGCCTGAGTTCTGAAGGGGTGCCGGGTAGCTGCCCGGAGTGCAGTCATACCCTGCTGGTGCCTGAAGGGGGGGACGGCCTGATTCTCCTGCAGGTTGAAATGGTCTGATAAAAGATTTATATTTTTTTAACAATATGAGGACTAAATAATGTGTGAAGACTGTGGATGTGCGAGCCCGAGCCATAATCATAAGGTGGTTGATGTCAATCAGAGCCTGCTGGCTGCCAACGATGCCCTGGCGGCAAAGAACCGCGAGCATATTGAAGAGCTGGGGGCCGTGGCGATTAATCTGATCAGCAGCCCGGGTTCCGGTAAAACCACCCTGTTGGAGAAAACCATTGAGCGGCTGGGCAAGGAGCTGCGCATCGGGGTGATTGAGGGCGATATTGAAACCGAAAGGGATGCCGAACGCATCCGCGCCAAAGGCGTGCCGGTGGTGCAGCTCACCACGGGCGGGGCCTGCCATCTGGATGCGGCCCTGGTGCATAAGGGCATTCACGCCCTGGAAGACCAGCTTGATGACAAAAAACTCGATCTGCTTTTTATTGAAAATGTCGGTAATCTTGTCTGCCCGGCCACCTTTTACCTGGGTGAACATCAACGGGTGGTCATGATTTCCGTGCCGGAAGGTCCGGATAAACCGGCCAAATATCCGAAGGCCTTTATCGGCTCCCAGGTTTTTATGATCAGCAAGACAGACCTGCTGCCGTATTTTGATTTTTCTTCGGAGATGGCGATCAAGGATGCGCTGCAGCTCAATCCGAAGCTTTTGGTCATGTCTCTTTCCGCCACGACCGGGGATGGCTTTGACCGCTGGCTGGACTATCTGCGCGCCCTTTGCCGATGATATTCGGCCTCAACGACTCCCTTATCTTTCCCCCGGCTTATCTTGCCAGGGAGGACGGGCTGCTGGCCATCGGCGGCGATCTTTCCGTGGAAAGACTTCTTCTTGCCTATGGCCAGGGTATTTTCCCCTGGTATACCGAGGAAGATCCCATTCTCTGGTGGGCGCCGGACCCGCGTCTGGTGCTTGAACCGGAAAAATTTCATCTCTCCAAACGGCTGGCCCGCATTATCCGGCAGGGCCAGTTCCGCGTTACCTTTGATACCGCATTTGCGCAGGTGATCAGGGCCTGCTCCATGCCGCGGCCTGGCAAGGAACAGGGCACCTGGCTGGTACCTGAGATGATTGAGGCGTATATCCGTCTGCATGAGGCGGGTTATGCCCACTCCGTGGAATGCTGGCAGGGGGAAACCCTGGCCGGCGGCCTTTACGGCGTGGCGCTCGGCAGGGTGTTTTTCGGCGAGTCCATGTTCGCCAGCGTCTCGAACTCTTCAAAGGTCGCCCTGGCGCAGCTGGTCACCCTGCTGCAACAATGGGAATTTGCTCTGATTGACTGCCAGATGACCACTTCCCATCTGATGAGCCTCGGGGCAAGGGAAATGCCCGGTTGCGAATTCTACCGGCGCCTGGAAAAGCATATCCCCCTGGCGGGCCATGAAGGTCCGTGGACAGAGGCTTTAACAAAAAAATAGCCACACCTTGACTCCCTCCAGATAATATTTAACGTTTTACTTAGGAGGAGGCGTTAGTAACAAAATAATAAGTGACTGACGAAAAGGGGGTGTTAGCATGTTCGATCTTATTCCATCACGACGATTGAAAGTCGATGTACCGGATGTTTTCGGGGAAATGGAGGATGTTTTCCAGAGAATATGGAAAGGGGCTATGCTTCCTGACCTGATCCTTGAGTCTGAACGAGACTGGTCTCCTCGGCTCGATGTAAATGAAACGGACACGGCGATTGAAGTAATAGCCGATCTTCCCGGTCTGGAGAAAAAGGATATCGAAATTTCCCTGGATAACGGGGTGCTGGTTATCAAGGGTGAACGGAAGGAAGAGCATAAGGAAACTGATAAGCATGTCCATAGAATGGAGCGGCGGTATGGTTCTTTTTGCCGGGCTTTACGGATTCCTGCTGAGGTCGAGAGTGATAAGATTGATGCCTCCTTCAAAAACGGTGAGTTGAAAATCACTCTGCCGAAATCCGAGGAAGCGAAAAAGAGAATCACCACGATTCAAGTCCACTAGCAAGATAGTTTCCTTATAAAAAAGGCCCGCAGCAATGCGGGCTTTTTTATTGCTTGACAAAAATGTCTTTCCTGGAGATTAATGAAAGAGTTATTCCTTATTCGACGGTAATGTCTTGCCGGATGGCATGAAGTCCTTAAAGGCGCGGCGGGAGAACATTCCCCAGCGCCGAGTCTGATGCGTGTATGGCAACACCTTGCCCCGTACTTCTTTTCTGTCCCCTTCGTGATAAAAGTCTGACAAACTGACATGCGAATCCATGATGGCTTCGGAGAAAGGTCCCGGCAGCGAATTTCGGTGATGATAAATCAGCAAGTTATCATGCACGGGACGGCTGCCGGGCGGTTTTTGGCGAGACAGTCGAGCTATGGCACACGAAGAAATATCTCCCGGTAAGCATGCCGGCAGCCTCGAGTTGCAGCAGGAGCGCGAGAAACTCGCAGAACGTATCCGGGAACTGTCCGGACAGGTTGCCAAGCTGACCCGCCAGCTTGATGAGGAGATTGCCGCCCGCAACGAGCTTGAGGAGGCGATTGCCGAGAGGGACAAAAAATTCCGCATTGTCAGCGATTTCTCCTGGGACTGGGAATACTGGGTGGCCCCTGACGGCAAGTTTCTGCATATCTCCCCTTCCTGTGAACGCATAACCGGCTACAGCCCCTTAGATTTTTACAATAACCAGGACCTTTTTCTGTCCCTAATCCATCCGAGCGACCGGCAGCGGCTTGATTCCCACCTCAGGGAAGAGATCCATGAGGCTGCGGAATTCCATTTTGATTTCCGTATTCTGACCAGAAGCGGAGAGGAGCGCTGGATTGCCCACAGCTGCCAGCCGGTATTCAATGAACATGGGGAGTCTCTTGGCCGGCGGGCGAATAACCGTGATATCACCCGGCGGAAACGTGCCCAGGCAGCCCTGCAGGAAAGGGAGAAATTTTTCCGCATGGTGCTTGATGCCACCTCAAACGGGGTATGGGACCGCAATCTGCAGACCGGTGAAGTCTATTACGGGGAGAACTGGGCCAAGATGCTGGGCTATACCCTTGAAGAGCTGCGGGAAAGAAAGATAACCTGGGAGAATCTGTTGCACCCTGATGACAAACCCGCTGCCCTGGCCGCGGTGCTCAATCATCTGCAGGGGATCACCTCCAGGTATGTGGCGGAATTCCGGATGCGGAACAGGTCAGACGGCTGGCAATGGGTTCTTGCCCGGGGCAAGGTGGTGGAATGGGATGAGAAAGGCCAGCCCCTGCGTTTTGTCGGCACCCATTACGATATTTCCGACCGCAAGAAGGCTGAAGAGGAGCTGCGGGAAAGCTCAAAAAAAATCAAGGAGTTTGCCTACTCCGTTGTCCATGATCTGAAAAATCCGGCTATTTCCATTCATGGCCTGGTCAGGCTCCTGAACAGTAAATGCGGGCACCTGCTGGATGACAAAGGGAAAAAATTCTGCGCCCAGATCCTCTCTTCTTCCGAGGAGATCGCCTCGCTGGTTGACAAGATCAATGTTTTCATTTCAGCCCAGGAGGTGCCCCTGGTTCTGCAGCAGGTCTCTCTACGGGAGACGCTGAAGATTGTCCGGGAGGGATTTTCTCTGCAGCTTGAGCTGCGCTCCATTAAGTGGCTTGAACCGGAAAACCTGCCGGAGATAACCGTGGACCGTTTATCCCTGCTGCGGATCTTGCGCAATCTGGTTGATAATGCCCTGAAGTACGGCGGCGAGAAGTTAAGTGAGATCGAAATCGGCTATAAGGATGCGGGGGATTTTCATGTTCTTTCCGTGCGGGATGACGGGGTAGGTCTGGGCAACAAGGAATCGGACGGCCTTTTTTCCATGTTCATGCGGAAAAAGACCGCCCTGGGCATTGAAGGCGCAGGCCTTGGCCTGGCCATTGTCAAAGAGGTGGCAGCTCAGCATAAAGGCCAGGTGTGGATCGAACACAATCCGCAACAAGGCATTACCTTTTACGTCTCTTTTTCCAAGTCGCTGGGGGATGGCAGCTGAGCAGCCGGCGGCCGCTCCTTTTTTCTCCATTCGCGAGCGGTAGAAGAAAACATCTTTGCATCTTTGCAATTTTCTGCTTCATTTTCAGGCGGTTTTCAACCATAATGCGACAGCCCATGAAACGTTCATGACTGAAGGGGTTGCCATTATCATCAAAACGAACAGGTAAATTGTCCGCCAAGGAATCATTGGTAGAGGTGTACGGGTATGGAAGATTGGTTGAGGTCGATTCAGGAACTTGTCGCTATCTCCAGCATTAATGTGCTGGCCGCGTTGGCAATCTTTATGATTGGCAAATGGGGCGCCAGATTTTTCCAGCATCTGTCTGAAAAACTCATGACCAGAAGCAAGGTGGAACCTACCCTGGTGAAGTTTGTCGGCAATCTGATTTATGTCGCCCTCTTTACCTTTGTCGCTCTTGCCGCCTTGGGCCAGATAGGCATCCAAACCACTTCATTCATTGCCGTGATCGGCGCCGCAGGCTTAGCCGTGGGCCTTGCCCTGCAGGGTTCGTTGTCCAATTTTGCCGCGGGCGTGCTGCTTATCCTGTTCCGTCCTTTTAAAAAAGGCGATTATATTGAGTCAGCCGGCACGGCAGGGACCGTTGATGAGATTCAGATATTCACCACCATGCTGGTCACCCCTGATAATAAATTGATCATTGTGCCGAATTCAAAAATCATCAGTGATAATATTGTCAACATTTCCGCCAAAGCGACCAGAAGGGTGGATTTCGTCTTCGGGGTCAGCTATGCGGATGACATCGACAGGGTAAAGACGGTGATCCTGCAGGTGCTGGGGGAAGACCGGCGGATTCACCAGGAGCCCGAGGTGTTTGTCGGGGTCCTTGCCCTGGCGGACAGCAGCGTTAATCTTGCCGTGCGGGTCTGGGTGAATGAGGCTGACTACTGGCCCGTATTCTTTGACACCAATGAAAAGATGAAAAAACGCTTTGATGCCGAGGGGATCACCATTCCCTTCCCCCAACGGCATATTCATCTTTTTGCCGAAAAAGAAATTGCTTAGGAGCCGTTACGAAATAACATGGCCATTTTTTTTAATTTCGTTACGGCTCCTTATACCCTCAAGGGGGTACTGAAAAGAGTGCCGTTGGGGCGCATTTCTCTGGCCATGTTATTTTTTTACCACGGCTTAAGGCGGGACATCGGTTTTTTGTCGTAGTTTGCGCGTATTTTGCTTAAAGTGGCCTGCTGTCAGTGTGAAAGCCGGCCATTTTTTGTGCCGTGGCAACCGCCGCTATGAAAATCAAATAATAAAGTTTGCAAGCTGAGTCCGAAAGTAAAGGAGACATCTTTTGACAATCAACAAGGAATTAACAGCCGGGGATGATATTGATTCCCGCTGTCTGAAGTGCAAGCATGTCACCAACCATACCATCGTGGCCATGGTTGGCAGCAAGGTGGTCAAGGTGCAGTGCAATGTCTGCCGGGCGCTGCATAACTATCGTCCGATTCAGGTGGAAAAAAAGGCCACTGTGCGGCGCAGTGGGGAAAAAAGCGGGCAGCCCGGAAAAACCGGCCGGATATCCAGGGAGTTAAAGGCGGAAAATAATTTCCGGGAATTGCTCGGCGGCAGGGATCCGGTTGCGGCCTTGGAGTATGCCATGACCGAAAGTTTTACCGACGATGATCTGGTCAGCCATCCTGTGTTCGGGATAGGGCTGGTAACCAGGATGATTCCCCCCAACAAGATCGAGGTGGTTTTCAAGGAGGGAAGCAAGGTTCTCATCTGTGCGCCCAAGGAGAAAAAGTAAGGAAAAAATCCAGCGCCGCGTAAGGGCAGATTGCGTGCCCGCCCCGCTTCAGCCGCGCAATTTCGGCGGGCTCGGCACAAGGTTTCTGAGACTGGTGAGCAGCTGCCGGGAAGAGGGGAAATAGGCAAGGGCGGCGCCGTTCTCCTCCAGGGCCTGCACCGCCTTGGCTGCCATTTTTTCAGCCCCCTGCCGGTTGCCGCCTGCCAGCAGAATGTAAACCCCGGCTGCACGTATCAGACCCTGCAGGGCGGCTTTTTCCCGGCCTTGTGCCGTCAGCCACAGCCCTTCCAGGATTTCGTGGACTTCAAAAAAAAGTTGCGCATCCCACAGCACAAAACTCTGCTCAAGAATGGTTTGCACCCCCTGCTGTTCAATGGTGGTGATACATTCCCTGTAGCGGGCAAGACGGTCCAGAATGTAAGCTTTTTTGTCCGCGGAAATATCCTGCCTGAGCAGCAGCTCGGCTGTGGCCGCAAAGGCGGCGGGGTTCCGGTCTTTTAAGGACTGCACAAAGGCGGTAGAAAGGCTGTTGCGGATCAGGCGCGCCTGTCTGTCCCGGTACGGGTCAAAGTTTTTTATCATAATAACCAATGTTTACCGAAAAAATGCAGAAAAGCAAACAGGAAAATTGCTGCGGTGGGGTTAGCAATGAAAAAACTGGTGAACGAAGTCAGGCAATTCCGGGAGGAAAGGGACTGGGAGCAGTTTCACAGTCCGAAAAACCTGACCATGGCCCTGATGGTGGAATGTGCGGAACTGGCGGAACATTTTCAATGGCTCACCCAGGAGCAGAGCAGAAATCTCTCGGCGGAGAAAAAAGAGGCGGTGAAAGAAGAGATCGCCGATGTCCTGGTTTATCTGATCAATCTTGCGGAAAAACTGGACATTGATCTGCTGGATGCAGCCTGGGAAAAGATCGGCAAAAACAGAAAAAAATATCCGGCGGACAAGGCCAGGGGAAAATCAGCAAAATATCATGAATACGAGTAAAAATCCCGCCAGCGAAGAAATGGTGGATATTGTCGATGAGGAAAACCGCGTGGTTGGCTGTGTCAGCCGCAAGGTCATGCGGCGTTCCAATCTCATCCACCGGGCCGTTTATATCCTGCTTTTTAACAGCCGGGGGGAGCTTTTTGTCCAGCAGCGCACCGCAGGCAAGGATGTCTACCCCGGCTATTATGATATCGCTGCCGGCGGGGTTGTGCAGGCCGGGGAAGATTACGATCTTTCCGCCCGCCGGGAGCTTGCCGAGGAGGTGGGCATCAGCGGCGTTCCCCTGACCCTGCTTTTTGATTTTTACTGGCAGGATGACCACAATAAGGTGTGGGGCCGGGCATACAGCTGTATCGCCGACGGACCGGTTACCCTGCAGGAGGAAGAGGTGCAATGGGGCCGGTTCATGCATATGCAGGACGTCCAACTGCTGCGCGCCGAAAAACCGTTCACCCCGGACGGGCTCTATCTGCTTGATAGATATCTTGCCGGAAAATCAGAATCCGTTTGACATGGCAGCGATCTATAACTATCCTCAGTTTAAGAATAATTATTAATTGGTGCGTTTTTTGTTTTCCGGGCACTCTTAACCGCGTTAACCAAAAGCCTGACCGGTTTTAGGCATACTTCATATTATTTATCTCACGGAGGGACTTATGGCTGCAGCAGCACCTTTTTCGTATACAGCGGAACAGCTCTTTGACTGGATAAGCGGCAAACCCGATTTTGTCCTGCTTGACGTGCGCAACGAAAAGGAATTTGCCAACTGGTATGTGGAGGGGCCGTCATTTTTCCCATACATCAATGTCCCGTATTTCAACTTCATGGAGGACCTGCAGGAGAGTATCCGCATGGTCCCGGCCGGCGAGAAGATCCGGATTGTCTGCGCCAAGGAAGGTTCGGCGAAATATGTGGCGGAACAGCTGACCGCCAATGGTTTTGCCGATGTCGGCTATCTGCGGGGCGGCATTGTCTCTTGGGGCAACGCCCTGGCCGCGCGCCTGGTGACTCCTGTCAGCGCCCCTTACAGCCTTTATCAGCTGATCCGTCCGGGCAAGGCCTCCTGCAGCTATCTGCTCATCAGCGGCGCTGAGGCCATGGTTTTTGATCCCTCGCGCAATGTGGATTTTTATATCCGGCTGGCGGCCAAAAAAGGCGCGCAGATCGTCAGAACCTGTGAAACCCATCGCCAGGCGGATTACATCTCCGGGTCCACCCTCCTGGCGGAAAAGACCGGGGCCGCCATCATGGTCAAAAAAGAGGATTTCCTCGGCGCGGATTTCGTTTTCAATCAGCTGGAGGATGGCCAGCTCCTCTCCTTTACCAGCGGCGGACCGGCCATCAAGGTGATCCATACCCCCGGCCATACCATGGGCAGCACCTCCTATCTGATTGACGGCAAATACCTGCTGAGCGGCGATACGGTTTTCATCAACACCGCGGGCCGTCCCGACCTGGGCGGCAAGAGCGAGGAGTGGTCCCGCTTTCTCTACCTGACCCTGACCCTGAAGATCCGCAATCTCAGTGATGACATCCTGATTCTTCCCGGTCATTATACTGCCTGGGACGAGGCGAACGCGGACGGCATCTTCATGGATACCCTCGGCGACCTGCGCCGGAAAAACATTGCCTTTCATCTGCCCACGGAGCATAAATTCGCCGAATTCATCAAGGCGAATCTGCGGCCCCAGCCGGCGGTTTATGCCCAGATCCGGCGGGTCAACGGCGGCTGGCTCAGGGTTGCCGAGGAAGAGGCCGATGTCATGGATCTGGGCAAGAATGAATGCGGGGCCAGCAATTACGGCAAGGTCGGGGTCAGCGCCGAGAAGAACCGGACGAGCGATTGACCACCCGGCTGTGGCCGGGGGAAAAGCGGTGCGACGGGCTGCCGCCTCAGCTGCCGCCCTGCCGGGGCTTACCGCGCTCTGCCGGCTGTTTTTCCAGTTCGTTCACTCTGTTCTGCAGCTCCTCGCTGAGTTTTACCTTGCCCTCAAGCACGCAGCCGCGCCGGCCCGGAATGCACGCTGCTTTTAATTTGGCGCAGGTATCCGTATCGTAGAGGTAGTTTTTACATGAAAAGGTCATCTCTGTTTATCACCTGTCCGGTTGAAATTTTATCAGGAGGCATCCGCTACCTTGAGGATCAGCCCGGCAATCGCGCTGTTTGGGCTTCATGGCAAACTCCCTGATGCCCTGGGATTTTGCCTTTTGTTCATCCGCCAGCGCACTATATATACCCCGTACACGGGATAATTGGTATACCGGGACGAATCTGCGGCATCCTTCCCGCCATAATGACATGCCGGGCATGGTCTGGTCGGCGATGGCCAGGGCGAAATCATCCAGGGCATGATTCCGCAGCTTCGATTTCCACGGATGCGGTGCCAGGTAATGCTGTTTGGGCAATACCCGGACATCCTGCTTCCGGCGAATTACCAGCAAGGATATGATGAAAAAACTTATTTTACTGGCCATTATTCTTCTTGCAGTTTCCTCGGCCGGATGCCGCAAAGAGCCTGCGCAAGCCATGCTGCCCACGGCGGACTACGTGGATATGAACAGATATGCCGGCCGCTGGTATGAGGTCGCACGGTATCCGCACCGGTTTGAGAATGGCTGCCTGGACGTAACAGCGGATTATGAGATGCAGGATGACGGGACCATTCAGGTTGTCAACCAGTGCCTGCTTGCCGGTGAAGGGGGGAAAATCAAAAAAGCCCTGGGAAAGGCAAAGATAGTTGATCATTTGAGCAACGCCAAACTCAAGGTCTCATTTTTCTGGCCTTTTTCCGGTGATTACTGGATTCTCTATGTTGATCCGGACTATCAGCACGCCATTGTCGGCGCCCCTTCCCGAAAGAATTTATGGATCTTGAGCCGGCAGCCGCAGATGGATCCCTTGCTTCTCGCCGGGCTGCTGGAAAAGGTGCGCGGCCTGGGGTATGACCCGAGCCTGCTTATTCTGGCCAAATAACGGCGGGAAATTTCAGGCCCGCAATGAAAACATGGGGCCTGGCTGACAGGATGAGATTGCCGATCCGCAGGCTGCCATGCCTGAGCAGCAGCAGGACAGGGCCGGGCGGGGTGGTCACATGAAGACCCCCTGTACGGCCGGATGGGTCTCTTGAAAGAGGGCCAGGGTTTCTTTGATTGCCATATGGTGATTGCCGTCGGAAAAAACTACCAGCCCGGCGCCCGGCGGATCCCCATGCAGATCCAGGCAGATGTTTGACCCTGGATGGTGCCATCGGGGTACCGCGTCATTGACAGCCGGTATTTCCTCAGGCCAGTTCAGCATGGCAAACTCCTTGTGTTGCAATAAAAAAGAGGGTGCCTGGCCGTTTAGGCGGCGGTCTGCAGCCAGTTGAGAGCGTCCTCCTCGTTTTTGAATACCTGCAGCCCTTTATAGTAGCCGGCTGACACCCCCTCCCACATCCGGCTGGTGGCGAAGTTCAGGTTCGTATCCGCCACGATGGCCCAGCGGCCATGGGATTTTCCTTCTTTATCCTGGGTTTCCAGCCAGGCGCGAAACCTGATGAGATCCTCATAGGAGAGCGTCAGCAAGGCATCCCTGGTATCGCAGATTCCGTCATATTCTGTTTTGAATTCAGGATGCTGCACTAAATTAGTCATGAACCCGATAAGGGCATCATAGTCCATCTTGCCGCTGAAGCGCAGGGAGATGATTTTGCTGCGGTGATCAAAAGTTACGTCAAAACTCATGCAACTCTCCGAATTTCCGGTGGGAAGCCGTCAATGGTACTTTGGGTGGGAGAATGGGGAAATTTACCTCACTATTGCATGAATTTGCCGGAGATGCAACAGACGGATAGAGATCTCGGTTAAAAAGCGGGGAGGGGGCGGAAAATCCATGGCAATGACCATGGCCCCAGGTGAGCATCAGCTACCCGCCGAGGAACAACACCTTTGCGCCCCGGATCTTGCTGGCCTTGAGTTCAGCCAGGGCCTGATTGGCCTGGTCCAGCGTGAATTCCTGGATCTCCGGTTTGAGGGGAATTTCTGCGGCCAGCCGCAGACATTCGCTGATGTCCGCCCGGCTGACATTGGCCACGCTCTTGATCTCCTTTTCCAGCCACAGATGCCTGGCATAATCGAGTTCAAGCAGGCTGTTTTTGTCCCGCTCCTCCTTGCGGATGGCGTTGATGACCAGCCTGCCTGCCGGCTTGAGATTGGCGAGGGCCTGGACCACCGGTTTCCAGGCCGGGGTGGTGTCGATGATGCAGTCGAGTTTCTCCGGCGGGGCCTCATCCGTATCACCGGCCCAGACGGCGCCCAGCTGCCGGGCAAATTCCCTTTCCGCTTCGCTGCGGGCAAAGACGAAAAATGAGGAGGAGGGGAAGCGGTGCCGGGCCATCTGCAGCACCAGGTGGGCCGAGGCGCCGAAGCCGGTGAGGCCGAGGCTCTGGCCGTCTTGCAGTCCGGTGAGCCGCAGGGAGCGGTAGCCGATGGCCCCGGCGCAGAGCAGCGGGGCGGCCTCCGCATCGGGAAAAACATCCGGTATGGCATGGGCGGAAGTCTCCGGCACGGTCATGTACTGGGCATAGCCGCCGTTAACGTCCCGTCCGGTTGCCGCAAATTGCGCACAGAGATTATCGTTGCCGGCCAGGCAGAAGGCGCACCGGCCGCAGGAGGAGTAGATCCAGCCGATGCCGACCCGGTCTCCGGCCGTAAACAGTCTGGTGTGTCTGCCGGCCCGCTCCACCCGGCCCACGACCTGATGGCCCGGGATGACCGGGAGAACAGGGGGCGGGGTTCTGCCCTCGATCTCGTCGAGTTCGGTGTGGCAGACCCCGCAGGCCGCAACCCGCACCAGCAGCTCATGGTCCGCCGGCTCGGGCACGGGCAGCTCGGCTGGTTCCAACCGGGCTTCGCCTGCCTGCAGGGGGCCGATTTTTTTGAGTAACATTGCCTTCATCTTTGCCATCTCTTATGCAAAGGCAGCGCTGCTGCCTCTGGGCGATCAGTCCGTTGTTTTGGAATCCAGTCGCGTGAACAGTTTGGTCTGGGTGAAGATGCCGACGGCTACCAGCAGCACGAAAATCACGGCACCCATCAGCTGTCCTGTGCCAATCGCCTTGACAATCGCTCCGGCGCCGATAAGGCAGGACAGGATAATCAGGGCCGGGTCCAGGATCCAGGCGGACAGGGCCGCGCCGATCAACCCTCCGACCAGCAGAAAGATCAGGATGGCCTCGGAGGATATGAAGGGCTGGACCAGCAGCAGGGTCAGAAAGGTGCCGGCATAGAACCCGGCCAGGGCAAAGGCGAGGCGCTGGGCGAAAATCGCCACGATGGCGCCGAAGCAGCCGGTACAGAGCCCGATCAGCACCAGGACCCACTCGGGTCTGTCGGCCAGGAACATGGCGGCAAATTCCAGACCGACAATAAATCCTGCAACCGCGACAAAAAGCCAGAAAAGTTTCCTGCCGAACAGCAGCAGAATGATTCCTAAAACGATATTAAATATTTCCATTATACATCACAGTTAATTTTAAATGAATCGACTGGGCCACCGTGCTGGTCTCGGGAAAGGTGATTTCCGCAGCAGGTATCCGCCGCTGACATGTCATCCCGCTGGTACCGCTGATTTACAGAATGCACCGCCGTTTCGTGAGATGATGGCTTGGCGCAGGTGACGGATCAGGGCGGCGGGGGTTGCCGGCTGTCATGTCCGAAAACGGGCAGGGCCGTCGCTTTTTTGGTCTATTGCATGGCGCGGATGCGCACCTCAATGTCCTTGTCGTCTTTGAGCAGATCGACAAGTTTTGCGGGGTCGGTTTCGCCGTAATGATAGGGGTAGAGAATTTTCGGCCGGAAGGCCCTGGCCGCATCAGCCACCATCTCGGGCGTCATGGTGTAGGGCAGGTTCATGGGCAGGAAGGCCACGTCGATATCCCGCAGGGCCTTCACCTCCGGGGTGTTTTCCGTGTCCCCGGCCACATAGATGCGTTTGTCGCCGAAGGTGAGAAGGTAGCCGTTGCCCACTCCCTTGGGATGAAAGGGCTGGTTGTTGTCCCCCATGTGGATGAGATTGTAGGCGGGCACGGCCTCGATCTTTATCCCCTGCACGGTTTTCACCTCGCCGTTGTGCATGACGATGCCGCCCTTGACCTGTTTGGCGCAGGTTTGCGTCAGCACCACCTCGGTATGTGGCGTGCGCACACTGTTTAGGGCCGGCAGGTCAAGGTGGTCGTAATGGTCGTGGGTGATCAGGATGATATCCGCCTTGGGCAGGGCGGTGTAGTCGGCCACCTTGCTGAAGGGATCGACCTGGATGATCTTGCCGGCAAAGTCGAACATCAGGCTGGCGTGGCCGATAAAGGTGATGGTCAGATCGCCGGCCGAGGTTTTGATGGTATCCGCGGCAAATTGTTTCTGGGCAGAGGCGGCAAACGGGCACGTCAGGATGAGGAGCATTATCAAGGCAATTATTCTATTCATGATCAGACCTCCTTGGTGGGCGGATTAAAAAAAGAATTCGCTGTTGCCTGATGGACGGGGCAATGCACGGCAGTCGCCGTACAGGAAAAGCCATTGGATTGCATGTCTCTTATTTTTGATCTCATGGTTATGACCTGGCACTAATTTAGCAGAACCGGCTGCAATGGGCAAGCCGGTAATGTGGTCATTTGTGGTTAGGGGCTGATCAGGCAGCAGGCGGCACTATTTACTGCAGGGGCAGCTGATTGTCAACAGGGGAAAATCCGCAGTACGTTCGGCGCGGTTTTCCGGTAAAAACCTGTTTCGCGCACGGTGAATCCCGGCGCAGGGGCGCCCCTCGTGGGTGCCCAACTGGCCAGCACGGGTACCCGAACCGGGACAAGGCAAATACCGGGCAGCAAGGTTGGGGTGAGGAACGAACCCCAACATTGACGGACATTGCCAAATGGCAACATGATCCGCATTCTGGCCAAAACCTGTTTGGTTTCGCGGTGCTCAACCCAACCTTGTATTTACGGGACTATGGCAAATACCGGGCAGCCCGGCCCAGGGCACCCACAAGGGGCGCCCCTACAAAACATAACAATTACCGCCCACTGATTACATTGACGATACCAGAAAATAATTGGCAATATTCTTTGGTGCCCTGCGTCGTTGCCAGACAATCGCGGCGCCCGTGTTGGTGAAATATATCCTATAGTTTCGCCAACATAACAAGAAGTTACTGCTTGCCAACGGCCTGAAAAAGGGATACAGTCGAAGAAGGTTTTAGGAGTTGGTAAATTGTCTGTATATCTTCAATTTGCAGTGATAGACAAATCTGTTACATTACTTATAAAGCGAAACAACTAAGGTAACCATGGGATTGAAAAGGGATTTTCGAGACTATTTCTATAAGTACTGCAGAATGGGGCATATGCTTTATTCAAGCCAGGGGCCTGTTACTGAGAAAAGGTGTACTCGATGCGGAAGTGAATTTCTTGATTTTTGCCCCAATTGCAACTCGCCTATTCCCGCCCGTTTTTCATCACCATCTTACTTCACTTCCGGACAGCCAGTGCATCAGCCAAATCGTCCAGATTTCTGCCGTGAATGCGGGGAGTCTTTTCCTTGGTATGAGCTACAACAAAAGTTGGAGGATCAAACATTGGATTCCACAAACGTTTTTGTCGTTCATGGGCGTAACTTGCCGGCGAGAGACTCAATGTTCCAGTTCTTGAGGTCTGTTGGCCTCAAGCCCATCGAATGGAGTCAGGCAACTATTATGGCTAAGAAAGGCGCTCCGTTTGTAGGGGAGATTCTGGATGCAGCTTATTCGAATGCTCAAGCTGTAGTAGTTCTCTTAACTGGAGATGATGAGGCGAAATTAAAAAAAGAGTTCTTGACGAATGACGACCCTATGCATGAAAAAGAGTTGTCTCCTCAGGCAAGACCAAATGTTCTCTTTGAAGCTGGAATGGCATTTGGTGTCCATCCTGACCGAACGGTATTAGTTGAATTAGGGCAAATTCGCCCTTTCAGCGACATCGCAGGCCGCCACGTCATCAAAATGAACAACTCAACAGAGATGCGTCAAGAACTTGCCAAACGATTACAAACTGCTGGTTGCGCAGTCGATCTGTCGGGTACAGACTGGCATAAAGCCGGTGATTTCCAGAACTGCGTTGGTCCATCCATAACGCCACTGGCACCTGAAATGAAATTCAGATCACCATTTTACTATATATCCGGTGATAGCATTCCTTTTTGTCCTATCTGTTGGGAATCCGATAAACGACAAATCCATTTAGATGGACCTCACAATATCCCCGATGAAAAACCGTTTTACAGGTGCTTAAAATGTAACAACAATTTTTGAAACACTCGAAAGGATCAGGGCAGGTATTGCGAAAAGTAATTTTTCAAGACCTGACCCGAAGCTCCGAAGCTCCTGTGACCCGAAGCCTCTGCGTTGATTGTCAACAGGGGAAAATCCGCTGGAAAATGAAAAGAGGACAGGTTTTAGTCAACGGCATAGTGAAAAAAATAAATCGGTTTTCCTTTTCTGCCAGAATTTTGCTTTTCTTGTTCTTCCCCATGGGATCAGGTAAGATAACTGCATGCTGTATTGTGAGAAAATAATTTTCAGCGGACATGCCATTCAGCGCATGTTTGAGAGAAAAATCAGCAGGGAAGATATCCAGGCAGCACTCGCTGACGGCGAAATCATAGCTGAATATCCGGAAGACCTGCCGTTTCCCAGCCTGCTTGTCTGCGGTAATCCAGCAGGTATGCCGCTGCATATTGTGGTGGCAATAAATCATAAGAATCAAAGCTGTTATATTATTACCACTTACATTCCGACCGCTGACAAATGGACTGACAGCTTCAGGACACGGAGGGAAACATGAAATGCGCGATCTGTAAAACCGGCGAGACCCAGCCGGGCGAAACAACAGTAGTGCTCAACCGCGGCAATACATCAGTTATCATTAAAAACGTTCCCGCCGATATCTGTGACACCTGTGGCGAATACTATCTGTCCGACAGTATCACGGAACACCTTTTAACCCGGGCCGAGGAAGCGATTGCCAAAGGTGTTGAGGTGGAAATTCTCCGCTATGCCGCGTAGTTTTGTTGTAATTTGGGGTCAGGTCTTGCGACATTAGAAAGTAATTTTGCAAGACCTGACCCAAAGCTCCAAAGCCCTTAAGCCGCGCCGCGGAGGCACTGATGACGAAACTTGAGTACCTCTTCAAACAATTCGAGACGATACTCGGCTGGTACAAGCAGTCCGAGGAGAAGGCCAAGTTTCTCGTCGGCCTGAACACCCTCGTCGTCGGCGTGGTGAACGGCCTGGTCTTTGTCGGCGCGGATGAGATGCGGGCGGCGCGAGACGTTTACTCCATGCCGATCTGGCTGTTGCTCGGGCTGTCCGGTGCTGCTCTGGTGGCCTCATATCTCTTTGTTCTGCGGGCCATGTGGCCACGGCATCATGCGCGCGATCTTTCGTTGCAGACCAGCGAAAAGTTCTGGTTCTTTGGTGATATTGCCGCGATGTCCAGGGAGGAGCATCGCACCGCCATGGCCAATTGGACCGAGCAGGATCTGGAGAACACCATGGTGGCCCAGAACTACATCCTGTCGAAGAATGTGTGGGTCAAGCACGAATCGCTGAATCGTGCCATCGCGCTCACGATCATCGCCCTGGTGCTCCTGTTTGCGCTCGGCTTGGCATACAGCATCGCCGTGGCAAACAGTCCGCGCCTTTAGGCGGTGCCTGTTTACGTGCCCCAACACAAATAGATGAACCACAGATCGACCTTCCTCCTCAAACCTTTATGCGTGTTCCCGGCCGCTCTTTGACGAATTGCTCTTGCACCCCCTCCCTTACTCCCGTGCAGGGCAATGCCAAACAAAGTAACTCATTGTTTTTCTTTGGTTCTCCGGCAGAGCAGCAATTAAAGCAAAACAAAATATTTCAGGTAATTGTTTTTTTGTTTAGAATGTTTATGTTATTTTCAAAACAGATAACTTTTATCAATAAAAAACATTGATAGAAGACGTGAATGAAGAGGTCACCGAAATTCTTGCTGCTGAGGAGGGTTGAGGGGAGTTTTCTCCTGTCTGACTCTGGAGGCAGCAAAAAACCGATGACAGGAAATAATCCTGAAAACGAAAAAGATGAGGTGTGCCATGAAAAAACTGCTAACCAACTTATTCGCGATTTCTCTCGCAACCTTTTTCGCAAGTTCCGCGATGGCCGCCGGAAATATCCATTATTTTTCCGAATATCTCGGACGTGATACGACCCCGCAGGAAGCCGCAAAAGTCATTGCCGCTGATCGAGAGACCCAGAGGTTACCAGTGGTCATCACTACCGCTGGCAGCAATGAATTGAAATATTCTTCAGAATATATGGCGGGGGATACCACGCGCAGCCTGGAAGCACGGACCGAGAAAATGGACCGGGAAGCAATGGCTAAACCGGCTGTCATTACGAACACTGGCAGAACTTGTTTCGCAAAACTTTATTCAGAGTATGACAGCGCATACAAGTGTTTATAGTTAGCTGGCTCGCTGTTTCACTCAATGAAAAAATAGTGTCGCTAACCAGCGGGGCAGGCTTGACATTTTGATGTCGTCTTTTCGACAACAGTCAGATTTTTAAAGCCTGCCCCTCTTTCTCTGATCGTTACCTCCTTGTTGAGATCGCAACCTCACTGCCCCTAAAGGATCAAGAACATCACCAAGTGTCTTGAATCGGGCCTGATTCCAGTTTACAATCAAGCTGGCACTATCATGCCATTCCCGCCCCCGCCTTCGTGGGGATAAACTCCAGAGGGAGTCCGGAAAAATCCATGGATTCCGGGTCGCGCTTCGTTTGCCCGTATGACGTCTTGGTTGCCTGTTCAAATAACGGCCGGGGAGAGGTGCTGCTGGTGGCCATGTATGACAAGGACCTGATGAGACTTGCGCCAGAGGGAAATAAAACCCTTTTCCTTTGCCCGAGGCCCTTGGCGCGCGATGCCGTTACCAACCATGAAGAGTGAGAAACGCCGCCGATGAGCTCGGTCATAATATATCGCCAGCCGGATTCCGGTAACCGCCAGCAGCAACACAATAAAAATAACGGTGGTCAGGGCAGCGGCTTGCAGATCATTGGCTGGATCATATTAACCGGCATAGCGCTGTATATCGCCTGTTTCCTGCTGGCTGCCGCCTATAGCGCGATTTTCATCCTGGCCGCCGGTTCCCTGTCCGCCTTGTATGGCATGGTTACGGGTGGGACAACCGCGGTTTCAGTGGAAAACATTTTACTGGAAGGTGCCTGTGGCGCGGCTGCCGGTTTCCTGGTCGGGGCAATAAGGCGAATATTTAAGCTCAGGAGGAGACTTGGCGAATCCTTTGTCAGCGCCGTGATCAGTCGCCGGCTGTTCTCCCTTGATCATCTGTTCGTGTAACCCCTGAACGGGATGGGGGAGAGCAAAAAAAAGCGAGACAGCCGAAAGTCCGGCTGTCTCGCTTGGCTCTCAGGCATTTACCTTATTAGGCATCAGACGTTAAACATAAATACAGGTCCAAGATTTCTGTATGCCATCCGGATCTTGTCTGACATTTCCTTAACCCGTGCATCTGCCACAAATGCAGATGGCTCGCTGCCTACATCCTGCAACTTTATTTCCAGTCGGTCAACCTCCGGCTCCAAGATTTTGCAAAACTCGGTACGGCATATTGCAGTCATTTCCAGGGTATTTTCGATTTCATTTTCAAGATTGATAATCTGGTTCGTTGTCATAGAAGCCACCTCCTTTTGACCAATTACTTTAATTAAATAATAATGCCTATCAAGTGGAATGTCACGGGTCTGGTGAAGAAAGAAAGGGGCGGGAAGTCGGGATTCCCCTACTGTCAACGGTTGCTGCCGGATCTTGCAACCTTGTTGGGCAACAGCTGGAATAATTACGGGATGTGGCAGGATGAGTTTGGTGTTTTGGCGGTGGGGAAGGGCTGCGCCGGTAAGCCCGCAGCCGCATTTGCCGGGATGGCTCAGGCCTGTCCGGATTCCTCCCGGGACTGGGCCCGGAAATAGGCAAACCAGCATTGCCATGGCAGGGTTTCCAGGTTGCATTCCTGCGGACAGGGAATGTTCTCCACCACCATGGGGCATAATCCGCACTTTATCGTGCAGATATATTTGGCCGCTTTTTCAAGGGCCTTGAGTCCTATCTCGCTCTCCGACATATCGACCTGCCGCCTCCCGAAAGGAAGGGCCGGGGTGAAGGCCCCGGCCGCACAGCTCCAAAAGCATTCTGCAAGCCCACCGCGCATGATAATTTTCTGATTTATCGGCACGTAAATCCGCGGCAGCAGGCTTTTAGGGAACCCGCCATTTTTTCATTGAATAACTTCGGGAGCTGTAAATTTCTTGGGTTGAGCGGATAAATCCGTGACCAAAACGGAAGCCACTTTCCGCCTCTCTGATGCATTAAGCTATAGCAACAGCCGTGCCCGCTGGCGTGAAAATAAATTTCTTGTCATTCCGGCTGGTTCCTGGATGGTGTGACTACGCGGGCTGGCAAAGTCCCACGGGAAAGGACACCCTGTCCCGTAAAATAAGACAAAGGGAGAAAGAAAAGGAAACGCCACCGGGCAGCCGGAGCAAGTCGGTCGTCATGAGTGCGGGAAAAAGGGCCAGGCGTTTATTGTCTGATTGCCAAAATCCCAGGCCGGCTGCAGACAACACTTCCCCGGCCCTTATGCCGCCCTCCACGTCATTTTTTGCCAACGGCTGCGTCAGCAGCACTCGTTCATAGTGTAATGTTTGCCATCCAGGGTGACAAATTGGATGCCATCGGGTTTGGGCAGCCCGGCAATCTTCCACGCTTTCATGGGATCGATAAATTCCTTTTCAAGGCATTTTCTTTCCTGGCCGGTATATTTACAGACGGCATCCAGAATCGGAAATGCGTTGAATCTGAGGTAATAATTCCGCATGAATTTAACTATCTCTTTTTTTTCGTCGGTAAAATCCTCATATCCCTCGTCAGCCGCCAGAATTTCGGCTACCTCATCATTCCAGTCTTCAGTATGAAGCAAGAATCCTTCTTTGTCCCTTGCCAATTTTCTGCCATCACATTCAATGTTAAACATATTTCCACCCCCTTACGTGAAACCGGTTGAGGATCGGATTATAAAATTGGTAAAAATTATCTTTTCTGTAAATAATATAAGCATATTATTTAAATAAACAATTAAGTGGGCGCCAGCTGACCTCAGCAAGATCTTGCTCGCCTTAATGGTTAAAAATGAATACAATAGTGCGCCTGACAATAATTACAGTTACACCCGCAATTTTTCTGGTTTTGATAACTTGCTGAAATTAAAAAATACTTTTTGTAATCCGCAGCTTTTTTTCGGCGGGTTCAGAATTTCGCGTGAGAGGGGGAAGCATCCGGCCACGCCATGATTAATGACCTGATCAATCAACTTCTGCCGTCCATCGAGCACTTTCGGGCCGGGGGCTATTGGCTTGCCTTTTTGGCGGCCCTTAGCGAGACAACGGTGGGCATCGGCCTGATCATACCGGGCTCAACGATCATTCTTTTGCTGGGGGCCCTTTCCGCCCGCGGCTATTTCGATACTGGGGACCTCATCTGGTTTGCCGTCATCGGCGCAATTGCCGGCGATAATGTAAACTACTATCTCGGGAGAAAATATGGCAGCAAATGGCTGAAGGATGGTTTCTGGCTCGTGAAGGCCAACCATATGGACAATGCCAAACATTTCCTGGACGCGCATGGCGCCAGGAGCATTTTCTTCGGCCGGTTCATCCCGAGCGTCAAGGAGGTTGTTCCCTTTATGGCCGGCAGCCTGAGGATGAGCCGGAAAACATTCATGCTCTGGAATGTTCTTGGCGGGGCGGGTTGGGGATTTGTCTGGGTCCTTGCTGGTTACATTTTTGCGCAATCCCTTAATCTCGCGCAATTGTGGCTGTCCCGGGCAGGGCTGTTTTTTGCCTTTCTCCTGATATCCGGCGGCATCCTTTACCTCCTCAAGTGGCTGCTGGCCAGGAAAGGCAAACAATTCCTGACCATGGTCATCTCCCTGTGCCGATCAGGCAAGGAGGCGGCAATTAACAATGAACACATGCGGCCGTGGCTGCAAAAACATCAGCGGATCATCTCGTTTTTGCAGGCCAGATTTGACACCACACGATTTTCAGGGCTTACCCTGTCCCTGTCTGTCCTGGGGTTTGTCTATGTCCTGGCTTTGTTTGCCGGAGTGGTGGAAGACCTGATAACCTCTGATCCCATTATCATTGCCGACAGCCGCATCGCAAATCTTTTCTTTGTCTTCCGCACGGCTGGACTCACCACTGTTTTCACCTGGATAACCCTGCTGGGTAAAAGCCAGGTCGTGCTGGCCTTCATCTTCATCGCCGTGGTCATCCTCCGGTTATGGCGGAAAGAGTATTGCACGCTGCCCCTTGTGGTGGCGGTTGCCGGCAGCGAGACGTTTACCTATTTAGGGAAACTGGCTTTTCACCGCCCGCGCCCGGAGCTGGCTGTATATGCCGAACATTCTTATTCTTTTCCCAGCGGGCATGCAACGATCGCGGTGGCTTTCTACGGGTTTGCGGGGTACCTCCTGATCCGTTTTTGCCAAAGCTGGAACAGGAAGGTAAATATCTTTGTCAGCACAATCATTATCATCATGGCCATTGGCGCCAGCCGGATATACCTTGGCGTACATTATATAAGCGATGTGTGGAGCGGTTATCTGGTCGGCGCCATGTGGCTGATCATCGGCGTCTCTTTCTGCGAATGGATCAGCCACGGGCAAGGGGATGGCCAAGCCTTATCCCCGGCCAGGGGGGCCCGGCCAGTCTCTTTCCTCCTGGTCATCAGCGCCGTTCTGTTCTATGCCGGATTTGCCATGAATTACCATCCGCCGCTGGCCGCCGCCCCATCACATGGCGCCGTTGTGGTCTCGGAAAGCACGGATATTTTCACCAGTGAAAAGATGAGATATACCGAGACCCTGACCGGTGAGAAACAGGAGCCGATCAACTTTATTTTCCTCGCCGGCAATGACAGCCGTCTGGTTGCAGCCCTCCAACAGGCAGGGTGGATTTTAACCGACCAGGAGAATGTATCGTCATTTCTCAGGGCGGTGAAGGCCTTGATATTGCAAACGCCGCATCCTGCCGCGCCGATTTCCCCATCTTTCTGGAACGGGAGAATACAGGATATCAGCTTTGCCCAGGTGGCTGGCCCGAATTGGCTCAGCAATGCCCGGCATGTGAAGATATGGCGGACAAATTTTTCGTTGAAAAATGGCAATACCATCTATGTGGCTATGGTTAATGCCAATGATGGTTTCAAATGGGGTATTGTGCCCAGAATTGTGCCTGATCTGGATGCCGAACGGGAGCGTCTGTTTCAACAACTTGCTCTGACGGGAAAAATAGATCCCGGCCTGAAGATACAACTCGTAAAACCGCAAATCGGGGAAAATTTTATGGGGGACCAATTTTTTACCGACGGCAAGGCTTATGTCCTTTCAGTGCGCTAAAACCGTGGCAATAAAATAATATTTCGCAACGGCCCCTTCAAAGACATGGGTAACGCCGGACAAAAAAATCCTCTCTTCTCACTGGAGATTTTTTTTGTAATGCGAAGAGCCTTCGCGCCTGAATTGTCAAGCAGATCGCTTTACTTTTTCCCCTGACTGCACTTTAATGCGGAAGGATACATCTCTATGAAAAACAAAATCATTATTGATATGCTGCCGCAGCCGGATGACACCACCTGCGGCCCCACCTGCCTCCATGCCGTGTATCGCTATTATGACGACCCGATAGCCATCGGAGACGTGGTCAGCGGGGTGACCCATTTGGAGAGTGGCGGCACCCTGGCGGTTTTTCTCGCCTGCCACGCCCTGCGGCGCGGCTATTCGGCCACCATCTTCACCTACAATCTCCATTTTTATGACCCCACCTGGTTTCATCCTCCCGGCCAGAATCTGCGGGAGAAACTGATCGCCCAGGCGGAGTTCAAAAAAGATGATGCCCGGCTGCAGGTCGCCACCCAGGGCTACCTCGACTTCCTCGCGCTGGGCGGCAAGATCTTTTTCGAGGACCTGACCCGCACCCTGATCCGCTGGTATCTCCGGCGCTCCATGCCAATCCTCACCGGCCTCAGTTCGACTTATCTTTACCAGAGCATCCGGGAATACGGAGTTAACGGGGACGAGGATGATGTGCGGGGCGAACCGGCCGGACATTTCGTGGTGCTGAGCGGCTATGACAAGGCGGCCCGCACCGTGTCCATTGCCGATCCCTACCATCAGAATCCCATGTCCGGCCAGCAGTATTACACCGCAAACATTGACAGGGTCCTCTGCGCCATCCTGCTCGGCGTGCTCAGCCATGACGCCAATTTTCTCATCATTCAACCAAGGAAGAAATGAAGGAAGTCTCCCCATGCAGACGCTGATTGTCGTTAATGATCCCAAGGACTGGCCCCTGGAAATCGAGGGCATCGAACTGGTTGCGGCCCGGGCCTATCTGACCGATCCCCATTATGCCAAACTGCGCAAGGCCACGGTGTTCAACCTCTGTAAGTATTACCGTTACCAGAGCATCGGCTACTATGTGTCGCTGCTGGCCGCGGCCCGGGGCCACAAGCCCCTGCCCGATATCACCACCATCCAGGACCTGAAAAGCCAGACCATCATCCGCATCGCCTCCGACGAGCTGGACCAGTACATCCAGAAGAGCCTGGTCCATATCCGTTCCAAGGAGTTCGTGCTCAGCATCTATTTCGGCCATAACGTGGCCAAACAGCATGACACCCTGAGCCAGCATCTGTTTCACCAGTTCCAGTCCCCCTTTCTGCGGGCCTTTTTCGTCTATAATGAAAAAAATGAAAAGTGGTTCCTGCAGAACATCAACCCCATCCCGGCCAGTGAAATTCCCCCGGAACACCGGGCCTTTGTGGTGGAGGTGGCCCAGGGCTATTTCATGGGGCGCCGGCGCATCGTCAAACGGCGCAGCCACTATCGCTACGACCTGGCCATCCTGCATGATCCCAAGGACCCGGAACCGCCTTCCAATGCCCGGGCCCTGCAGCATTTCATCCATGCGGCGGAATCCCTGGGCATGAACACCGAACTCATCACCAGGGATGACTACGGCAGCCTGACGGAGTATGACGCCCTGTTCATCCGCGAAACCACCAGCGTCAACCATCATACCTACCGATTTTCCCGGCGGGCCGCGGCCAAGAAACTGGTGGTCATCGATGATCCGGAATCGATCCTCAAATGCACCAACAAGGTTTTTCTGGCCGAACTCTTTGAGAGAAACCACGTGCTGGCTCCGAAAACCGTCATCGTCCACAAGGACAATGCCAGGGAGGTGGTTGACCAGCTCGGGCTGCCGTGCATCCTCAAACAGCCGGATTCCTCCTTCTCCCAGGGGGTGAAAAAGGTGGACAGCGCTGATGAACTGCGCCAGCAGGTGGGCCGGTTCCTGGAAAAATCCGATCTGATCATCGCCCAGGAATTCCTGCCCACCGCGTTTGACTGGCGGGTGGGCATCTTTGACCGGCAGCCCATTTACGTGTGCAAGTATTTCATGGCCGAAAAACACTGGCAGATCATCAAACGGGATGCCAGCGGCCTCAAGACCGATGACGGCCTGTTCACCACCGTGCCGGTGGAGCACGCCCCGGACCAGCTCATCCGCGCGGCGCTGAAGGCGACCAATCTCATCGGCGACGGGCTTTACGGGGTGGATATCAAGCAGGTGGGCAAGAAGTTTTACCTCATTGAAATCAACGACAATCCAAATCTCGACGCCGGAGTGGAGGACGCGATCCTGCGGGACGAGTTCTACCTGCGCATCATGCGTGTTTTTCTGCGCCGCATCGAACATAAAAATGAACGGGGGCAGATATGGTAAAGGATGCAACGCCGCATATTTTTGCGGGTTTCGGGGTCGAGCTGGAGTATATGATCGTAAGCCAAGGCAGTCTCGATATCCTGCCCGCCGCCGATGAGCTGCTGCTGGCCGCCGCGGGCAGGGTGCAGAATGAGGTGGAGATGGATGATTTCGCCTGGTCCAACGAGCTGGCCCTGCATGTGGTGGAGCTCAAGACCAACGGGCCGGTGGCCACGCTTAATGGCATGGCCGGCCGCTTCCAGGAGCAGGTGGGCCGGGTGAACAGCCTGCTGGGCGGCCTGGGGGCCCGGCTCATGCCCACGGCCATGCATCCCTGGATGGACCCGCAGCGGGAGACCAGGCTGTGGCCCCACGGCAGCCGGGTCATCTATGAGGCCTATAACCGTATCTTCGGCTGCCAGGGGCACGGCTGGTCCAATGTGCAGTCCACCCACCTCAACCTGGCCTTTAACGGTGACGAGGAATTCGGCCGGCTGCATGCGGCGATCCGCCTGCTGCTGCCGCTGCTGCCGGCCCTGGCCGCGAGTTCGCCCCTGGTGGAGGGGCGGGCCAGCGGCCAGCTCGACACCCGGCTGGAATATTACCGCTGCAACCAGCAGCGCGTGCCGTCGATAAGCGGGATGGTAATCCCTGAACCGGCCTATACCAGAAAGGACTATGAGGAGATGATTTTAAGCCGCAGCTACCGGGATATCGCTCCCCATGATCCGGACGGCATCCTGCAGTTTGAGTGGCTCAACTCCCGGGGCGCCATCGCACGTTTTGACCGGTCGGCCATGGAGATCCGCCTGCTGGATATCCAGGAATGCCCCATGGCGGATCTCGCGGTGGCGGCGGCCATTGTCGCCGTCCTGCGGGCCCTGGTGGCGGAGCGCTGGCAGCCTTTCAGCAGGCAGGCGGCCTTTGGGGTGGAGCCCCTGGCCGAGTTGTTTATCGCCGTCATCCGCGACGGGGACCGCACGGTGATTGCGGACCGCAACTTTCTCGGTCTTTTCGGCCTGGAGGAGGAAAAAATGACGGCCGGTGAGCTCTGGCAGGCCCTGGCGGCACAGACCATGACGCCCGACGACCCATACCGGCCCGCCCTGGAGGTCATTCTCCGCCAGGGGCCCCTGGGCCGGCGGATACTGAGAGCGGTGGGCAGCGGCTTCTCCCATGGGAAACTGCAGGAGGTTTACGCCAGGCTCTGTTCCTGCCTGGCCGCCGGCGAGATGTTTACGGCCTGAGACGTTTTTTTCCCAGCATAAAAGCAGGCTGGACAGAGGTACAGTCATGACTACCGTATGTTTCCGGCCAACTTTTGAGGAGTTAACTTTTGGGGGGTAGCAAAGAATTAAGATCGTCGATGTGGCTATCTTGATTTTCCGGTTCCAGCGGAGGCACACCGTCCGCTGGAACCGGTTGTTGACTGATCGTTTTTTCGCTGCCTGTCAGAAGTCCTCGAAGACTCTGCTGCAATCAGGCGAGGTCGAAACGGTCAAGGTTCATTACTTTGTTCCACACCGCAACAAAGTCGTGCAGGAATTTCTTCTGGGAGTCCTTGCAGCCGTAGACTTCCGCCAAGGCCCTGAGTTGGGAGTTCGAGCCGAAGATGAGATCGATTCGGGAGCCGGTCCACTTGAGTTCGCCGCTCTGGCGATCACGGCCCTCGAACACGTCTTTGTCTTCCGAGGTTGCCTTCCAGGTCGTGCCCATGTCGAGCAGATTCACGAAGAAGTCATTGGTGAGCGTCTCTGGCCGCTTGGTGAAGACACCGTGCCGGGACTGTCCGAAGTTGGCATTCAATACGCGCATGCCGCCAATGAGAACCGTCATCTCAGGAGCTGTCAACGTCAGCAGTTGCGCACGATCAACCAGAAGCTCCTCAGCCGATACGGCGTATTTGGTTTTCTGGTAGTTACGGAACCCGTCTGCAACCGGTTCGAGTACGGCGAATGACTCCACCTCGGTTTGCTCCTGGGACGCATCCGTGCGACCGGGCGTGAAGGGAACGGTCACATCGTGACCACCATTCTTGGCAGCCTGCTCGACACCTGCGCATCCGCCCAGGACAATCAAGTCGGCAAGCGAAACCCTCTTCCCGCCAGACTGCGCGCTGTTGAACTCCTTTTGGATTCCCTCAAGGGTTTGCAGCACCTTCGCAAGTTGCCCAGGCTGGTTGACTTGCCAATCCTTTTGCGGCGCAAGACGAATGCGCGCTCCATTGGCGCCTCCGCGCATGTCAGAGCCCCGGAATGTGGACGCCGAAGCCCAGGCGGTCGAGACCAGTTGGGAGACAGACAGTCCCGAGGCAAGGATCTTGCCCTTGAGGGCTGCGATGTCCTGGGCGTTAATCAGTTCATGATCGACTGCGGGCACCGGGTCTTGCCAGATCAGTTCCTCCGTCGGGACCTCCGGGCCGAGATAGCGCGAACGGGGTCCCATGTCACGGTGCGTCAGCTTGAACCAGGCCCGGGCGAAGGCATCGGCGAATTTCTCGGGGTTCTGTTGGTAGCGCCGCGCGATCGGCTCGTAGATCGGGTCGAAGCGCAGCGAGAGGTCCGCCGTGGTCATCATCGGCCGGTGCTTCTTCGACGGGTCATGCGCGTCAACCACCAAGTCCTCTTCGTCCACGTCCTTGGCCAGCCACTGATTCGCACCGGCCGGGCTCTTGACCAGTTCCCACTCGTATTTGAACAGCACCTTCAGATAACCCATGTCCCATTGGGTCGGGTTCGGCTTCCAGGCGCCCTCGATGCCGCTGCCGATCGTATCGCCGCCTGTGCCGCTGCCGAAACTGCTCTTCCAGCCGAGTCCCTGTTGCTCAAGGGGAGCGGCCTCGGGTTCTGGACCGACATGGGACGCGGGGCCGGCGCCGTGACACTTGCCGAAGGTGTGGCCGCCGGCAACCAGCGCGACGGTCTCTTCGTCGTTCATGGCCATGCGCGCAAAGGTTTCGCGGACGTCACGGCCGGAGGCGACCGGGTCCGGGTTGCCGTCCGGGCCTTCCGGGTTCACGTAGATGAGGCCCATCTGTACGGCGGCAAGCGGATTATCGAGGTCCCGATCACTGGAGTAGCGGCTCTTGGGCTTGTCGCTCGTAGCCAGCCATTGCTCTTCGGCGCCCCAGTAGATGTCCTGTTCCGGCTCCCAGACGTCTGCGCGCCCACCGCCGAAGCCGAAGGTCTTGAATCCCATTGACTCAAGGGCGCAGTTGCCGGCGAGGATCATCAGGTCGGCCCAGGAGATCCTGCTGCCATATTTCTGTTTGATCGGCCAGAGCAGACGGCGTGCCTTGTCGAGGTTCACATTGTCCGGCCAGCTGTTCAGGGGTGCCAGGCGTTGAGAGCCGGACCCCGCTCCGCCGCGGCCGTCGCCCATGCGGTAGGTGCCTGCGCTGTGCCACGCCATGCGGATGAAGAGTCCGCCGTAGTGGCCGTAATCAGCCGGCCACCAGTCCTGCGAGTCGGTCATCAGCGCATAGAGGTCTTTTTTTACGGCCGCCAGGTCGAGTTTCTTGAATTCCTCAGCGTAATGAAACTCCTCGCCCATGGGATTGGACTTGTTGGAGTGCTGGTGCAGGATGTTAAGGTTCAACTGGTTCGGCCACCAGTCCCGGTTCGACATACCTCTGCCGGCTACTTGTTTGCTCGTTCTGCCCGTTACCGGACACTTGCCTTCATCATTCATTTCCGTCCTCCTTTCATGTAATGTTCGGATTGGATAGCTAAAACGGGAGAATCTACGACTACGGTGTTGCTTCTGTTTCATGAGTCATGGCTCATCAAAGGCAGAGTCGGTTTTCCACACCCCAGACCTTGCCGACCAACGGATCAATCCTCGGTTTCAGGGTCTGTTTAGGCGGTTTCCAGCCTGATGGAGTTGTACAGGGCTATGAAGTCTTGACCTCGCCGGATGGGAGAAATGAAAATGAGACCATCTGGCCTTTTATACAGAGCGACATAAGTCCGATCCATCCCATCAGCTGGAAGAGTTTGTGTGGTTGGGTGTGGTAATCGTCCTCATCCTGTTGCTTATGTTCAGCAACACAACTTGGGACATGAATTAAGCCCAATGTTTTTTGTATATAGTATGAGATAGGACTCTCTTTATTCTTCTTTAAATGACAAAAAATTTCTATCAATTATTTTCTTCATTTTACGTATAGCAGTAGTTATGTGAAGTTGATGATAAATTGATTTTGTTAGATATTTGATGGGGCAATATAAAGGGATGAACGGCGCAAATAACCGGTGCACATGGAGCGCAGCGGAATGTGCATCCGCGTTAATTTGCCTTGTTAGGCATTTCCTATTTGTGTTTCTTTAGAATCTCAAATACTGCTTCCACATAACCTGTTGCCTCTTGCAGTTGCATCCATGTGCTTTCGCCGCACCAATCTTTGCATACTGTGTATACCCTCTCAAGTCTCCTTTTTGATTTAGGGTGTGTGCCCAGTGTCTCTGGGAAATTATCGTCTTCGCATAAATCAAAAAGTAAGAATAGCATCGTGATTGAAGTCATGTGTAAGACGTTGTGAACTAAATTCCTCTCACCTTTGAGAAGAATTCTGCGAACAGCAAATTCATCGGCCTCGAACTCTTGTTTGTGAGATGTCAAATAGATATCAACATCCCTTTTCCCGGCAGACATTCTTCTCGTGAGGTTTATATCTAGATGCCCATGATGTATATGCCCAAATTCGTGCAATAATATAAAAGAGAGGGCATATTGTATGTTCTGTGCAACCATCTGTTCCGGCCATGCGCCATCTCCAACGCAATCGGCGATTGAGTGCTCGCCAGTAGTCGTCATTATGATGATGCTTCCGCTTTTCATAGCGTTCACAACCGAATACAAATTTGCTGCGTATGTCTCATTTGAGTGATGAGCGCCAATTGAGTACTCTGTCTTCCGATACATGATCGCAAGTAATGCATAGAATGCAATCTTTAAGAATAGCCAAAGCCCTGAATATAGGGCTATCGCAGCTCCCCCACGAGGCGTCCGAATAGCAAAAGCATTCATTTCAGGGATACTCAGCATTCCAACCGGCACTACTTCGAAAACAGCTTCTTCACCGGCTAAATAGGCCAACGTTCGAGACTTTAAGGATGTTAATGCGCTACCCTGGAAGGCTGTCTCGGGATTTATGTGCGCCAAATTAAAGTCAATGTAGTATTGCCTGTCTTTGGGATCAATTCTTCCCTTCATGATGAGTTCGTCGACTGATTCGCTCGCTCGTTTTTCTTGCTGCGAGACTATTGCTTTTGGCAAACGCAGACTTAAATCTCGTATGAGCGTCTTTAGATACTGTTGGTCAGTTGGCAAATCGTTTTTGGTCATTGTTTTCTTAATAATTACTTAGGATCAACTGCAATCGCTCCAAATTTACAGGCATGTATACTGTAAGTGCCTAACGACAAAAGCTCAGCGGCTGGCCGACAAAGCCTTCCGCGTCAGCGCCGCCGCGCTCCATCCAGTCCGCTGGAGTGACTGGTTAAGTTTTTGACTTTTAATTTATTCCGTTACAAACCCTTCTTCCCACTGGTCTTGATCAAGGAAATACTCTGAAATGACAAATTCACCCTCTGGCTTTTTAAACCCTGGTAGTTTTTTAAACTTCTTTTCTATCTTGTGTTCAGCCAGAGTTCGAGAAGAGTAAACTCCTAATATTTTTTCATCCTCGTTGCCATCTGATAAGTGATGAATATGCCACAATATATAAACAGTTTTCATTGCATTTCACATGTTTTGTCACTTTCTATCCACTTGCCACCAGCATCGAGACATTCATCAATTTTCATAAACTCTGAGTGAAATATAAAATAATACAGACATCCCAATAGAAGAGCTACTGATACCAGGAAATAGAGAGCCTTATGTTTATTGAGCATAAGATTAATTTGTGAAACTTAACAAGTTATTAGCTGAACGGAATTCGTCCTATCAATAGCCATATTTGTGGTGTTAGCGATAAAAGCAAAATACATACCAATATTTCAAGTCGACTAAAAATCCAGCCCGGTAGGTTGGGGTGAGGAACGAACCCCAACAACATCATTCTCTCTCGCCATAGCCGCTTGTATCGTTGCCGCAGATTCCTCCGCCCCAGCCGTGGCCCATCATCCCCGCCTCGATATACCGGTTGATGCTCGAATACGGCCAATCCGCCGCCCAGGTCACCTGGCCGTGTTTTACCGGATTGAAATGGATGGAATCCACATGTCTCGCAAAATCTCCTTCGTCGCGGATAGGGTGTTCCCAATACCGGCGTTGCCAGATGCCGCGTTCTCCTTTGTTCGCCCGGCTGCCGCTCCGGCGTTCCCTCTGGGGGATATGCCGCGAGAATCCCGTTTTGCTGAGCATCCACCGTCCGGGGTAGTCCGCGTCCCCCGGCGGCAGGGTCCACACCGCATGCAGGTGTTGGGGCAAAATCACTATCGTCGATGATGAAGGGATGCCGCTCTTTCACCAAGCCTACCACCTTGCGGAGGACATCAACGTAATCTACCAGCAGGGACCGGCTCCGTTGGGGCAAGATTCACGGTGAAAAAATATGTGCCGCCATCAATCCCTGCGCGCCGGTACCGCATTGCATCCCTCCGGTTTCATGACACAATGTTGGGGTTCGTTCCTCACCCCAACCTACCGTGCTAACGCCTCCATCTTACCCAGTAAGCGCCCCTGCCGGTGACGAGCCTCGGCGAGTAATGACGCAAGGGCTTTATCGTCCCAGATGAAATTTGGCCAGTCTTTCTTTTCATAAATCCACATGCATAATCTCCGTATCATATGCGGTGATTATAGCGAGTATTTGCCGCAATGGCGATGGGAAACCGCATATCGTGCGGTGAATAGCAGCCTTAACCGCCGCAAATACTCTCCATTACGAATGATAAGGGGGATGTTTTTGACTTTTTGCAACCGCGAGCTTCAATATTTACTCGGTCAACCGGGAAGGGGAAGGCGAGGTGGATGGCACCGACCTGGCCTGCGGCATCAACCTGCTGCCGGTTGGGGAGTTTGCCGGATCGTTCGGCAGCGGCGCATTGTAAGGAATCTTGAATAATTGCCTTTTCGCCTGATCACTGTGCCGCAACGCAAGCTCTCATTATTCAAGCCAGCCTGGAGCGCGGGGCCGCCCTCAGGCCTGGCCGTTTGCCCCTTTCTCTTTGTCCGATTTTTTCGAAACCGGCAGATCCAGGGTGGCAACCGTGGGATTGCCGGGGGTGCTGGCCAGGGTCAGGTGGCCGTGGTGATCCCGCACCAGGCCTTTGCTGATGCTGAGTCCCAGGCCGGTGCCCTTGCCCGGGGGTTTGGTGGTGAACAGGGTATCGAAAATATGGTTGATGACGTCCTGGGCGATGCCGGTTCCCCAGTCGGTCACCGTGGTTCTGATAAAATCACGTCCTTCCAGATGGACCACGGAGCTTGCGATCTCCAGGCGTTTTTCCGGAGCCCGGCCCGGGAACTTCTGGTTCAGGGCGTAGCAGGCGTTGGTCAGCAGATTGACCAGGACCTGCTGCAGCTGCTGCGGGTTGCCTTTCAGGGTGGGGAGGTTTGCCGGAACATTGACATTGACCTGAATGCCGTCCTTCTGAAACTGATGCATGAGCAGGGAAAGGCTGTCCTTGATGATATCATGGATATGGATGCCGTCGATAAACTCATCCCGCTGCCGGGCAAAGGAGAGCAGGTTTCTGACGATAATGGCGATGCGTTCCCCTTCCTTGATGATGCGGCTCATGATGTCCTTGTGGGTGGGATCGCTTTTTTCATCGAATTCAAAATCATCCAGCAGCAGCTGGCTGTAGTTGATAATGCCGTTGATGGGGTTGTTGATTTCATGGGCCACCCCGGCGGCCAGTTCACCGATGGCCGCCAGCTGCCCGGCCCGCAGCGCCTCGGTTTTTCTGATTTTTTCTTCGGTGATGTCCCGCACCGTGGCGATCAGCAGCTGGTTTGACCCCAGCGCCATTTCGCTCAGTGAAATGGCCAGGGGAAAGGTGGAGCCGTCCGCGCGTTTGCCGGTCAGCTCATTCTGGGGCTTGGCCGCATCCCGGATGTCGAAATCCGGCTCCTCCAGCTGCACGCCGTTCCATTCGTGGGCTGAAGGAAATTCGATCAGCGTATCGATATCCCTGCCGATAAGCTCTCCGGAGGTGTAGCCGAACATTCTGCAGGTGGCGTTGTTCACCGATTCGATGATGCCCTCGGGATGCATGGTGATCAGGCCGTCCAGCATGTTGTCGATGATGGACTTGGTTCTCGCCTCAGCCTGGTCCTTTTCCAGGATGGACTGGTTGATCCGGTAGGATTCCAGGAAGATCCCGAGCAGCCCCAGGATCCACAGGGAGCCATGGGCCAGGGAAAACATGAAGATGTCTTTGCGGTTAAGGGAAAAGAGCAGGCACATGGGCACGGAAACGCTGATGCCGCCGCGGACGCTGTCCAGATGATAACCTTGCCGGGCATGGCATTTCAGGCAGCCGCGTTCGGTAATCATCGGCCGCATGAGGCGCAGATAGGGCTCCCCATTGATCTCTTCAACCGAGTAGACCTCTTTTACCCCCCTTTCGAATTCCTGGAGGGCCTTTTTCTCCCATGGGTCGGCGGCGTTTTCCGGACGGATCGGGTTCAGGCTGGTGATGTGGCCAAGAATTCCCGATGCCGGGGTCTGCATTTCATAGACCTGGCGGATCATGTATTCCGGATTGACCATGGTCAGTTCCGTGCCGGAAGCGGTTACGCCCTCCTCGGACGGCATGATCTGCAGATAAGGATTGGGCTGGGTCTTGTCCGTGATCGGCACAAAGACCATGCCGTGTTCGGTGGCCCAGCGGTAATAAACCAGATCCTTCTGGTAGATGGTTCTTGCCTGGTTGAGCCCCACCTGCAGGGAATCCTGCTGCTGGCGGACAATATTCCAGATCAGGGAGGAGATGACGATGAGGCTCCAGAAGGCGGCGTAAATGCCCACATAGGCCTTCAGGCGGGGAGTAAGGGTGGAGGTGTTTGTCGGTCCCTGGATATAGCTTTTTTCGATCAGGACGCAAAGGATCATGGTCAGAAAAGACAGCATGCTGCCGACAATCCAATGTTCCTCATGGAAATAGGACAGTTCCGGGTGGCGCACCAGGTCGACCAGGGGAATTAAGTTGCCCACCAGGACGGCCATCAGGAAATAGGTCAGAAATCTGAGGGGTCTGCGGGTGGTCCTTAAAAAAATCCTTAACTTGCGTCTGTCCATGTTACGTTCATCCGAAAGAGAGTAAGGAGTGCAAGCATTTTATCTGATAGTTCATCTACTAGAAAATACGCACAAAAAGCTACATTTTTTTGTCTCTTCGGTTAATTTCTCCAGAAAATGCCACGAACTGATGCCTAAACAACAACTGGCGGGCGAACTGTCAATTTCAATTTACGATTGTATACCTTTGGGAGTATTTTGCCAAGCGCCATCAGGTAGTTATTGCCTGACTGGCCTACGGCTGGCGATCCGTTAAATTGATATAATCAGGCAGTAATAAGGGACTCGGCAATTCTAAATATACCGGTTATCGAGTCTCAACGCCGTCATTCCCGCAATGCTGTTGAGCGGGAATCCAGGATTTTTGCTGGATGCCCGATAAAACCATTCGGGCATGACGATAACGATAAACGGTAAATTTGTAATTTCTATCTCCCTAAGCTGAATTCGTAAAAAGTCTATTTTCACCACGCGGCTCACCGAGATCACAGAGAAAATATTTTTGATTACGATTTGTTATCTCTGTGGACTCTGTGCTCTCTGGGGTTAATTTTCAGTTTTTACGAGTCCATCAATAACAGGTGCGACAATGTCCTTCACCTTATCGCAAGTGGTCCCCTGGGGCCGCTCCTATGATGAATATCTGGCGATGTTCTCGCTGACCCCCGCTGATCTGCGGCAGAAAATTCTCGGCTGCGGCGACGGTCCGGCAGGCTTTAACAGCATCCTCAGCGGCCATGGCGGAAAAATCGTTTCCGTGGACCCCATCTATGCCTTTTCCGCCGGCCAGATCAGGGAAAGAATTGATGCCACCTTTGCCCTGGTGCTGGACCAGACCGCCAAAAACAGCGATGAATTCCGCTGGGACACCATCCCGTCGGTGGCGGAGCTGGGACGCCTCCGCCTGGCCGCCATGACGGAGTTTCTGCGGGATTTCGACCAGGGCAGGGCGGAGGGCAGGTACCTGGCCGGGGCTCTGCCGCGGCTGCCGTGGCAAAACCGGGAATTCGGCCTGGCCTTATGCTCGCACCTGCTCTTTCTCTACAGCGAGCAGCTTTCTGCGGAGTTTCATGTCGCTGCCATCAGGGAACTCTGCCGGGTGGCCCATGAGGCGAGGATTTTTCCGCTGCTGGAACTCGGGGCGCGAAAATCAAGACATCTGGCCCAGGTCATGGAGAAATTGGACCAGGACCATTACCGGCTGGCGATCCGCCAGGTGGCGTATGAATTCCAGAAGGGCGGCAATGAGATGCTGGTGGTGCGGCCGCCGGTGGGCCCGGCCCTGCCAGAGCTGCCCTGAGAGCCGGCAGGCCCGGCCTGCGTGGCTGATTTTTTCCGGTTGGCATTGGCCTTTGTCACTTCGGGTCTTGACAACCGGCCGCGCTGGTGGTAGTAAAGTGGTCATACCAATTTAATATCCAGAGGGGATGGCATGACCACTTTATTTAAACCGATTCGTCCCAAAAAGCTGTCTGAAGAGATCGTTGAACAGATCAAATCCCTCATCACCGGCGGCCAGTTGAAGCCGGGGGAAAAAATCCCGTCGGAGCGGGAAATGGCCGCGCTGCTCGGCGTCAGCCGCCCCTCGGTGCGGGAGGCCATCATGGTGCTTGAGACCATGGGGCTGCTGGAATCCAGGCAGGGCGGCGGCACCTACGTCCGCTCGCTTACCGACGGCACCCTGGCCCCCCTCGCCGCCATGTTGGAGGATAACCCGGAGCTGCTGAAGGAGCTGCTTGAGGTGCGCATGGGAATGGAATGCTGGGCCGCCTATCTTGCGGCGAAGCGGGCCTCGGAGGCGGAGATCAAAGAGATCGGCTCCAGTGTCGAGGAGATGGCCCGCCAGGCGCAAAGCGGCGGCTGGAGTTCGGAGGTGGATTCCCGCTTCCACTATGCCATTACCACCGCCACCCATAATACCATGCAGCTCCATGTTTTAAATACCATCCACGGCCTGTTCCTGGCCACCATCGAGGTTGCCCTGACCAAACTCTACAGCCAGCCCCGGTACATTGAGGTGCTGCTCGGCCAGCACCGGGCCATTTATGAGGCCATTGCCGCAAGGGACGGGGACAGGGCGCGCCGGGCCATGGCCGAACACCTGGAATGGGTGCAGGCCACCTTGCCCCAGCTCGCCTAAATTAAAGATTCAACTTTCTGAGTTGTGGTGGCATGTTGAAATGAAATAGATATTTTCAGGTTGCCCGAAGTTTGTTTCCAGAGAATTCAGAAGCCAGAATAAAACGTAATAAAATCAATCGTTCTGAATTCTGTCTCCTGTCTGCTGGATTCCCATGACGGAGATCAGAGCGGCAACAATGTCACAAAAAAACACCGTTATTTCGACAAAATAGATCAAGTCAGAAAGTTGAGTTAAAGAAAGACGGGCCTGCCTTGTCATGGCAGGCCCGGGCCGCCCCTCTGTCGCCACTTTGCTCATTCTCTCTGTCCGCCCCATCTTCGCCCTGCTGTGGTCTTACCACTTCTTTCCACCCTTCTGATAGTTGCCAAAAAAGCCGCCTCCAGCCGAGAAATTGCTTGCGCGCCTCTTTTTCTTTGACAGGCTGTAACTGTTTTTGATAAAATCTGTGAGGCTACTTCAATTATTTTTTTTGTGTTATTTCAATACTTTTTGCATAAATGTCGTCAGCTCCCGCAGTTTGTATAAAAAATATTCTCCTTGTATAAAAAAAATACCTTGACAGTGGTCTTACCAATTGATACATGTATGGTAAAGACAGTGGTAAGACCAATAGCCACTCTCGATTGTGCCTGATTGCCCCGAGCTTTCCCGATGGAAAGCAGTCATGCTGCCTGGGTGACTTTCCCGGCTCCGGCGGCAAAAGAAAAAAGGAGGATTGCATGAAGCAAAAAACAAATCGCACGGAAACCGCCGGACCTTTGGGCGGCAGGCCATTACCTGAAGAATCGCTGTCCCGGCCGCCATATCCGGCAAGCCCGGCTTGTCCTGATCTGAGGCGGGATGATTTTCAAAATCGCAACATTTTTATGGGGTGCTGATATGTCCTTGGAACTGCTTGCAATTATTGCTGTGCTGCCGATCCTGGCGGCCCTTGTTCTGATGGTCGGCCTGCGCTGGCCTGCAACCAAAGCCATGCCCCTGGCCTGGCTCATCGCCGCGGCCGCCGGGGTTGCCGTCTGGGGCCTGCCGGTCAAGTATGTGGCGGCCCTGACCCTGCAGGGGTTTGTGACGGCCATTGGTATCCTGATCATTGTTTTTGGCGCCATCATCATTCTCTATACCCTGAAATACAGCGGCGGCATGGAGACCATCCAGCACGGCATGCAGAACATCTCCCGTGACCGCCGGGTGCAGGCCATCATCATCGGTTATATGTTTGCCGCCTTTATCGAAGGGGCGGCAGGCTTCGGCACCCCGGCCGCCCTGGCTGCGCCGCTGCTGCTGTCATTAGGGTTTCCCCCCTTGGCCGCGGCCGTGCTGTGTCTGGTCTTCAACTCCTTTCCGGTCAGTTTCGGCGCTGTGGGCACCCCGATTATTCTCGGCCTCAAGTTTCTCCATCCCCTGGTCAATCAGGCCATCAGCGACGTGCCCGGGCTTAACTACGGCAATGTGGAACAGTTCAACCTGGTCATCGGCCAGTGGGTCTCGGTCATGCACCTCGGCATGATTTTTATTCTGCCCATTTTCATGCTCGGCTTCATCACCCGCTTCTTCGGCGCCGCCCGCCGCTGGAGCGACGGCTTTGCCGCCTGGAAGTTCTGCATCTTTGCCGCGGTTTGCTTTGCCGTGCCGTATATGGGCTTTGCCTGGCTCGCCGGGCCTGAGTTCCCGTCGCTGATCGGCGGGCTGGTCGGTCTCGGCATCGTCATCTTCGGCGCCAAAAGGGGTTTCTGCGTCCCTAAGGATGTCTGGGATTTCGGTGACGAGAGCAAATGGGAGCCGGAATGGACCGGCGACATCAGCAGTTCAAATTTCTGTGAATTCAAATGTCACATGAGCCAGTTCCGCGCCTGGCTGCCCTATATCCTCATCGGGCTGATTCTGGTGCTCACCCGCATCCCGGAACTGGGGCTCAAGGGTTTCCTGTCCGCCCAGAATATCGCCTGGAACGGCATCCTCGGTTATAAGGATGTCAGCGCCTCCATTGACTACCTGTATCTGCCCGGCACCATTCCCTTCACCCTGGTGGCCCTGCTGACTATTCTGCTGCACGGCATGAAGGGTGAGGCGGTGAAAAAGGCCTGGGGAGAATCCATTGCCAAGATGAAAAACCCGACCATCGCCCTGTTCTTCGCCGTGGGGCTGGTTTCCATCTTCCGGGGCTCCGGGGCAAGCGACGCGCTGCTCAATCCCCACGGTTATCTCTCCATGCCCCTGGCCATGGCCAAGAGTGTCGCCGCCATCACCGGCAGCGCCTGGCCCATGTTCGCCTCTTACGTGGGCGGACTCGGCGCCTTTATCACCGGCTCCAACACCGTGTCCGATCTGCTGTTTGCCGAATTTCAGTGGGGGGTCGCCTCCCAGCTTGACCTGTCCCGCCAGATCATCGTATCCGCCCAGGTCGCCGGCGGCGCCATGGGCAACATGATCTGCATCCACAACATCGTGGCCGCCTGCGCCGTGGTCGGACTGTCCGGCATGGAAGGCACCATCCTGAAACGCACGGTCTGGCCATTCCTGCTCTACGGCATGGTGGTGGGCCTGCTGGCAACCCTGTTTAGTTTTGTTTTCTTCCCCACCCTGTTCTAGCCTGGCAGGCCGGGACGCACAGATACCGTAAAAGGAGAAATGCAATGAACACCTCAATCATCAAGGAATTCGCCGCAGTAGTCGGAGATGACAACGTCATGGCCAGTGAAACCGACCGCCATGCCTACTCCTACGATGCGGCCGTGCTTAACTCGGTGATGCCTGCGCTGGTGGTAAGGCCGGAAAACAGCGAGACCCTGGGCAAGACCGTCAAGCTGTGCAATGACCACGGCCTGCCGCTCACCGTGCGCGGGGCGGGCACCAATCTCTCCGGCGGCACCATTCCCCATCCCGGCGGGGTGGTGGTGCTGACCAACGGGCTCAACCGCATCCTGGAGATCAATGCCGAGGATATGTACGCCGTGGTGGAGCCCGGCGTGGTCACGGCCAAGTTTGCCTCTGCCGTGGCCGCCCTCGGCCTCTTTTATCCGCCGGACCCCGGCAGCCAGGCGGTCTCCACCCTGGGCGGCAATGTGGCGGAGAACGCCGGCGGCCTGCGGGGCCTCAAATACGGGGTGACCAAGGATTATGTCATGGGCATCGACTTCTGGGACGTCAACGGCAATCTGATCAAGACCGGCTCCCGCACGGTCAAGTGTGTCTCCGGTTACAACCTGACCGGCTTGATGGTGGCCTCGGAGGGAACCCTGGGCGTATTCGATAAGATCATCTTAAAGATCATCCCGCCGCCCAAGGCGGCCCGGTCCATGATGGCCACCTTTGCTTCCATGCAGGCCGCCTCGGAGACCGTGGCGGCCATTATTGCCGCGAAAATCGTGCCCGCCACCCTGGAGATCATGGACAATTTCACCATCCGCACCGTGGAAAACTTCCGCCACGCCGGACTCCCCACTGAGGCGGCGGCCCTGCTGCTCATCGAGGTGGATGGCCATCCGGCCCAGGTGGCGGACGAGGCGGCCCTGGTTGAACAGATATGCCGAGAGCACGGGGCAGGCGAGCTGAAGGTGGCCCGGGACGCCGCCGAACGGGACGCGGTCTGGCAGGCCCGGCGCGACGCCCTGCCGGCCCTGGCCAAACTCCGGCCCACCTGCGTGCTGGAGGACGCCACTGTGCCGCGCTCCAAGATTCCGGCCATGATCAAGGTTCTGGAGGACATCAGCCGCAGGTATCAGCTGACCATCGGCACCTTCGGCCATGCCGGGGACGGCAACCTGCATCCCACCATTCTCACGGACCGGCGGGACACAAAGGAGTGGCAGCGGGTGGAAAAGGCCATTGACGAGATCTTCAACCGCGCCCTGGAGCTGGGCGGCACCCTGTCCGGCGAGCACGGCATTGGCCTTGCCAAGGCCAAATACATGGTGCTTGAGACCAACCGCGGCACCCTTGATTACTGCCGCCGCATGAAATCCGTGCTCGATCCCAAAGGAATTCTCAATCCCGGCAAAATCATAGGCTAGGAGGTTGTCATGGCTGATTTGCATCAACTTGCTCAGATGTTCAGGGAGCTGGACGACCAGCTGGTGAGCTGCATGCGCTGCGGCATGTGCCAGGCGGTCTGTCCGGTGTTTGCCCAGACCGGGCGCGAAACGGACGTCACCCGCGGCAAGCTGGCCCTGCTGGACGGGCTGGCCCGGGAGATGCTCACCGATGCGGCCGGGGTCAACGACAAGCTGAACCGCTGCCTGCTGTGCGGCACCTGCCAGGCCAACTGCCCCAGCGGGGTCAGGGTCATGGATATCTTTCTCAAGGCCCGGGCCATCATGACCGGTTATTTCGGCCTGTCCGGGACCAAAAAGGCCATCTTCCGCGGCATGCTGGCCAATCCCCGGCTGTTCAACGCCCTGACCGGCATGGGCGCCACCTTCCAGGGCCTGTTCACCAAAAAGGTGGATGATATGCTCGGTTCCTCCTGCGCCCGCTTTAATTCACCCCTGGTGGGCGACCGCCATTTCAAGACCCTGGCCGCCACCCCGCTGCATAAGCTGGTGCCGGAGCTTGATACCCCGGCCGGGGCAAGCGGCATCAGGGTGGCCTTTTTTACCGGCTGCGTCATTGACAAGATCTTTCCCCGGGTGGGCCAGGCGGCGCTTGAGGTGCTGGCCCGCAAGGGGGTGGGGGTTTTTCTGCCCGCCCAGCAGGCCTGCTGCGGTATTCCGGCCCTGTCCAGCGGCGACCAGGCAACCTTTGACAAACTGGTGGCCATGAACGTACAATGGTTTACCGCCCGCGAGTTCGATTATCTGCTTACTTCGTGTGCCACCTGCACCTCGACCATCAAGGAACTCTGGCCGCGCATGTTCAAGGGCGATCCGGCCCTTGGCGCCGCAATCAAAGAGCTGGCCGGCAGGACCATGGACATCAGCCAGTTTCTGGTGGATGTGCTGGGGGTGACGGAGGCGCCCGCGGCAGGCGGCGGAAAGGTCACCTATCACGACCCGTGCCATCTCAAAAACGGGCTGGGCATCACCGCCCAGCCGCGCACCCTGATCAAGGCGGCGGGCTGCGCCTATACGGAGATGCGGGAAGCGGGCAGCTGCTGCGGCTGCGGCGGCAGCTTTAATGTCGCCCATTACGAGCTGTCCAAAAAAATCGGCAGCCGCAAGGCACAGAACATCATGGATGCCGGGGCGGACATCCTGGCCACCAGCTGCCCGGCCTGCATGCTGCACATCACGGACATGCTGTCCCATAAACAGGCGGGCATCAAGGTCAAACACGTCATCGAACTCTATGCCGACTCCATGAAAAACCAGGGGTAAATTCAGCACGAGGAAAACGCCATGGCCAAGAATCTTTACGTAACGGCAACCGAGGAACTGAGCGGCAAATCCGCCGTGGTGCTCGGTGTCATGCAGATGATCCTGCGTGAATTAAATAACGTGGCCTTCTTCCGGCCGATCATCAACGATCCGGCAGGCGGCGAGCGGGACCATGACATCGATCTGGTGCTCAGCCATTTCCGCCTGGAGGTGCCCTTTGAGGAGACCTACGCCTTTACCCTGACCCAGGCCCGGGAGCTGATCAATTCCGGCCAGCAGGCGTTTCTGCATGAAAACATCCTGAACCGATACAAACAGCTGGAAGCCAAGTATGATTTCGTGCTCTGCGAGGGCACCGACTTCAAGGGCAAGGATGCGGCCTTTGAATTCAACATCAACGCCGATATCGCGGCAAACCTCGGGGCCCCGGTGCTGGTGGTCTCCTCCGGCCGGGAAAAGACGCCGGAAGAGGTGGTCAGCTTCACCCAGCTGACCATCGACACCCTGGAGGAAAAGGGAGTGGACCTGGTGGCCTGTGTGGTCAACCGGGCCCCGGCCGGTTTCACCGAGGACATGATCAGCCTGATCCAGGATAAAATACGCTGCAAGGGCTGCAGCCAGCCCCTGCATTTCTATACCATTCCGGAGAGCGATACCCTGGGTAAACCCACGGTGGGCGACGTCAAGCGCTGGCTGGACGGCCAGGTGCTCTATGGCCACAGCGGGCTGAGTTCCCTGGTGGACAACTACGTGGTGGCGGCCATGCAGATCGGCAACTTTTTGAAGTACATCAAGGCCGGCAGCCTGATCATCACCCCGGGGGACCGGTCGGACATCATCCTGGCCAGCCTCTCCTCCCGCCTGTCCAGCCTGTACCCGGACATCTCCGGCATCGTGCTCACCGGCGGCCTGCAGCCGGACGCGAGCGTGCACCGGCTGATTGAAGGCTGGACCGGGGTGCCGGTGCCGGTGATCTCGGTGGAGGGCCACACCTACCAGACCATCCAGCAGCTGAACAAGGTTTACGGCCGCATTGAGGTTGGCGACAGCCAGCGCATCGCCACCGCCCTGGGCGGCTTTGCCCGCTACGTCAATGTGCCCGAGCTGCGGCAGCGGGTGGTCACCCGGCGTTCCCTGCGGGTTACCCCCAAGATGTTCGAATACTCCCTGGTGGAGAAGGCGGCCCGCAACCGCCAGCGCATCGTCCTGCCCGAAGGGTCCGGGGAGCGCATTCTCCGCGCCGCCGACATCCTGCTGCGCCGGGGGGTGGCTGACCTCATCCTGCTGGGCCGGGAAGAGGAGATCCGCAGCAGGGCAGCGAGCTTTGGTCTCAACATCAAGGGGGCGGAGATCATCAACCCCGGCGTATCCGCCTATTATGAGGATTTTGTCACGACCTACGTCGAGCTGCGCAAACACAAGGGTGTCCTGGTGGATATCGCCCGGGACCGCATGTCAGACCCCACCTATTTCGCCACCATGATGGTTTACAAGGGACTGGCCGACGGCATGGTTTCCGGTTCGGTGACCACCACGGCCCAGACCATCCGGCCGGCCTTCGAGTTTATCAAGACCAAACCAGGGGCCTCCATCGTCTCTTCCATCTTTCTCATGTGCCTCAAGGACAGCGTGCTGGTCTTCGGCGACTGCGCGGTCAACACCAACCCCGATGCCCGGGGCCTGGCCGAGATCGCCGTCAGTTCGGCGGAGACGGCCCGCATCTTCGGCATCGAACCCCGGGTGGCCATGCTCAGTTACTCCACCGGCACCTCCGGCAAGGGTGAGGACGTGGACAAGGTGGTGGAGGCCACGGCCATGGCGAGACAGCTCATTGCCGAGCGCGGCCTTAACGTGCCCATTGCCGGTCCCCTGCAGTATGATGCCGCCATCGACCCGGAGGTGGCGGCCACCAAGATGCCCGGTTCTGAGGTGGCGGGCCATGCCACCGTGTTCATCTTCCCGGACCTCAACACCGGCAACAACACCTACAAGGCCGTGCAGCGGGCCGCCAATGCCGTGGCCATCGGCCCGGTGCTGCAGGGGCTGAAAAAACCAGTCAACGACCTGTCCCGCGGCTGCACCGTGCCTGATATCGTCAACACCGTGGCCATCACCGCCATCCAGGCCCAGGCGGAGAAAAGTGCCTAAAGTACTTGAAGTGCCTAAAGTTGCGGTACTATCTGATTAGAAACAACCTTTAATTTTATACCCTCAAGGGGCACAAGGGCACTTTAACCCAAGTTTAACACAAGCGAAGCTATTTTAGCGATTTTTGCTCCATTTTGCTTCAAAAAATCTAATAATATCAATGGGGACTTTGTTAGAGGCAGTTTGTAGTGCCATAAAATTTGTAAG
>JALNXE010000006.1 GCA_023230525.1 Desulfobulbaceae bacterium | reverse complement strand
TATGCCGCGGTCAACGGACCCATGATCGGCATCCCGGTGTCCATCCGGGACAGCGACTATTTCCAGGATACGGTGCAGCACTTCGGCAAGGAAAGATCAAAGATTGCCAGCATTGAATGGATGGCCACCGCCTGGAACATGACCTTCACCGATACCGGTCTGTGGATGGGCAAAACCTTTGAACCGGTTCCCAGAGAGGTGGCGGCGGACAAGACGGGTAATGATGCCGAAATAATGACCCAGTACGACCCGCAAACCACCCGCATCGGCCGCAACTTTTTCCGGGAGCCCCCCCAGCCAGACCTCATCCAGGGCCTCGGCCTGCCGGCGCTGACCCCGATGTGGAACCTGAAGCCGCGCCCCGCATCCGCGGCAGCGAAGCTCTTTGACAGCCAGCTGCTTCCCGAGAATCTCGCCAAGGAGGTCAACATCCCCTACAGCATGACCGGCGGCATCTTTCTGGCCTTGCCAGGCAAATCCGTGGTGCCGGAGATGCGCGGCAAGGAGGTCTACCAGCTCAACTACCGCTGGCCACGGCTCAACCCCGCCTACCCCATGACCCGCCTGGTTGACGAACTGGTCCAGATTGCCGACGGCATCTATCTGGGCCAGCTGGTTTTTGCCACCAGACATTACAGCCTGGGCAGCCTGCGCCTGTTGTCCAGCCCCGATATGCCGGCGATTCCCCTGGGCGAAGCTTACGCCGGCCGGCACGACAAGCCGCTTGATTTCCTCTTCAAACTCTTTTCCGGCGACAAGGAGGCGGATTACGGCTACCAGAACAACGGCTATTTTCTCATGATGGACCCGGCCTGGGCCCGCGAGATCTATGCCGACAACGCCTTTCCCCAATTGCGCCCCAGGGCCGGGGAAAGCGGCTACATCGAACTGGGCTACGACAAAATGGCCCCGGCCCGGAAACCCGCGCCGCCTGCCGGCGCCCCTGAGCAATGGCCGGGCGTCACAGACTGGGTGGCCGGCTGGCAGGACCACGAGGACCTGCGGGAGAAATTCACCACCTTTATCCTGGAAGAGTCACCGAAAAAATCGGACGCCGACGATGTGCGGGAGATGCGGCGCGAAGGGGAATCCATCCTGCAGATGCTGCAGCGCATCAGTGGCGAGATTTCCGCCCGGACAGCAACGGACGACCAGCTCAAGTATTTTGACAAACTGCATCGCCTGTTTCGCTGCGGCGTGGCCCCGCAGGTGGTGAACGGACTGTTCCAGGGGCAGGGCAAAAAAGGGTATAACTGCCGGGTGGACGGCACGGAAAAGCGTGACTGGTACGGCCGGGCGGAGGTGGCCCGCGGGTTTGATTTTTATCACGGCGCCACCCTGAACCTGCATCTCGGCTTCAGCGACACCTTCCGGGCGGATACCGGCAAAAAGTTTGGGGACAGCCAGCTGTTTCCCGGCACCCTGGCCAGTATTCTCGCCGATGACGCCATAAAAAGCCCCAATGCGCTGGATATGGTCTGGCACAGCATCGGCAAATACATCTTCCCCTGGGCCGGCAAATCCTTTGAAAAAATCAGCGGCCGCAAACTGAGCATGTTTCTGGACGAAAGCAGCGATCTGGCCAAACGATACCCGGAGCGGGTCAGGGAGCTGAAAACCCATCTGGCCAGCGCCCCCCACTATGCCCTGGTAAAAAAAGCCAGTCACAATTACTGGCCAAAACCCGGCGCCTATGCGGCGCATCTGGCAAGCGGCCCGTGGGATAAGGGGATGAGCAAAGAGGACCAGGCCTTCTGGGAAAAAGAGGCCAATGAGCATTGGGTTGACGGCAACAACATCCAGGACAAACGCATTGTGGCGTCCGATCCCCTGATGCGCGTCATCGACATGAATTACCGGGTGCCGGACCCCTCCCTGCAGGCCTTGTCCGCCGCCGGCACCTCGCCCTTTGCCAGGCAGGGCTACATCTTTCTCGGGGTTGACGGCCGGGAATCGATCCTGCCACAGAACAACGATGGCGGCCGCAAAAAAAAGGTCTTCCAGTTCCACTACCGCTATCCGATGATCGGCGGCCCCACCCCCATCGGTTTCTGCCTGGACGAACTGGTGGAGATCGCCGACGGCCTCTTCCTGGGTCAGCTCATCTATGCCACGGCGCTTGCGGTGCCGTATCACTCCTCGGTTGATCCGGCGGAGTATAAGTACCAGCTCTTCGGCTATTTTCTCCTGCTTGATGATGCCTGGGAGCGGCACCGCCGGGCCATCAGGCTTGATGTCTGGCAGGATTAAGCGAGAATGATTATTTTTTAAATATTAAATGCCTGCACAAAAGAGCGGCTGATCTTTTCGACACAACCAAAACCTGATGATCTGGTAAAAAGTCTGTTTTCACCACAGAGCACACAGAGATCACAGAGATCACAGAGAAAATATTTTTTTTCAACAAGTATTTCTGTGGGCTTGTGCTCTCTGTGGTTAATTTTCAGTTTTTACGAATTCATCAAAACCTGGCGGGAGGGATACCATGATAACACTGGATGACATCAGCCTGAAAGACTTCACCCTGGACAATCTGCCCCGGCTTAAGGAACTGCGCCGCCTCTCTTTTGCCAGCAAGCCCGAGATCTGTATCGAGCGGGCCCGCTATATCACCCGCTACCTGCGCGACCAGGACGCCCCCGGCGACGCGCCTGAGGTGCGGCAGGCCAAAAAGGTCAATTATTTCCTGCAGCATAAGCGGCCGGTCTTTCATGACCGCAATCTGCTGGCCGGCAGCACCACCAGCAAAGCTCTCGGCGCCCCGCTTTTCCCGGAGTTTTTTGCCCTTACCCTGTGGCCGGAGCTTGATACGGTCAGCACCCGGGCCAAAAATCCCCAGAAGTTGACCGCCGACGAGGCCAGGGAGCTGAACCTGGAGATCTTTCCCTTCTGGATGGATAACAACGTCCTGGAATTGACCCGCAAGCGGATCGGCAATGCCGAGAGCCTGCGGCTCTTTGAAAGCCTGGTGTTCTTCATCGCCGCCAAGGCCGGCTGCATCTCCCACGCCGTGCCCACCTATGCCCCCATGCTGGAGCATGGGCTGTCCGGGCTGATTGGCAGGGCTGCGGAGTTGGCCCAAGCCGGTGACGAGGGAGGCGGACAGGCCGATTTTTACCGGGCCGTGCAGATCTCCCTGCAGGGCATCATGCAATACGCCGAACATCTGGCCGAAGAGGCGGAAAGGCGGGCCAGTGTGGCGGATGATCCGGAAATTAGACAGGAATTGCTTGACATGGCCAAGGTCTGCCGGCGGGTGCCGGCCGGGCCTGCCGCCACCTTCCGGGAGGCGGTGAATGCCATCTGGATCTGCCAGGTGGGGATACATGCCGAAAATATCAACATGGCCATGAGCCCCGGCCGGCTGGACCAGCTCCTCTACCCCTATTATAAGCGGGACGTCGAGGAAGGCCGGCTGGATATCGGCGGCGCCATTGAACTGATCGGCTGCCTGTGGCTGAAAATCGCCGACAATGTCACCATGGTGCCCGAGGCCTCGGAGGAGATGTTCGGCGGCGCCGGCACGGTGCCGGCCATCACCCTGGGCGGGGTGAACGCGGACGGCGGGGATGCGGTGAACGACCTGACCTATATCATGCTGCGGGTCACCGAGCTGCTCGCCATCCGCGACCCCAATGTCAATGCCCGCTATGACTACGAAAAAAACAGCGAGGAGTACTGCCGCCGGGTGTCTGAGGTTATCATCAACACCAAGGCGGTGCCGGCCTTTTTCAACGACCGGGCCAACATCACCGCACTGCAAGGCCAGGGCGAAAGCATTGAGCATGCCCGGGACTATGCGGTCATCGGCTGCGTGGAACTGGCCAGCAGCGGCCGGGACTACCCGGCCTCCAGCTCCATCATGCTCAACCTGGCCGCGCCCCTGGAGATGGCGCTGTTCCAGGGCAAAAGGCCGATCACCGGCGAGGAGCAGATCGGCCCCAAGACCCCGGACCCGGCAACACTCGCGAGCTTCGAGCAATTCTGGGAGGTGTTCAAGACCCAGCTCGACTGGCTCGTCGAAAAGGCCATCGAGCTCAATGAGCACATGGGCCGGGTGCACCAGCAGATGATGCCCTCGCCGCTCTTGTCCGCCTTTTTTGAAGGCCCCATGGACAAGGGCAGGGACCTGATCCAGGGCGGCTCGCTTTACAATTCCTCCGGGGCCACCCATATCGCCTTTGCCGATGTGGTTGATTCCTTAAACGCCATCGAACAAACGGTTTTCGTTGATAAAAAATATAGCTTTGCCGAGCTGCTGCAGATGGTGAAAAACGATTTTGCCGGCCCGGCAGGGGAGAAGATGCGGCTTTATCTGCAAAACAGAACCCCCAAGTACGGTACCGAAAACCCCATCGCCCGCAAAAACGCCCGCAATATCGTCCGCCACCTTTTTGACCTCTATCAGTCCCACACCAATTACCGCGGCGGCCCGTATCGCCCCGCCTACTGGACCATGACCAACCATGCGGGACTGGGCGGCATCACCGGCGCCCTGCCCCATGGCCGCAAGTCCGGCGAACTCTTTGCCAGCGGCATCACCCCGGTATCGGGCGCGGCCCCGGAGTTGACCGCCTGCCTCAATGCCGTGGCCGAGCTGGGCGGAGAATGCGTACCGGGCTGCTGGGCGCTCAACATCAAATACAGCCCGGAAGGCGACACAGGGCAGATGAGCGAGCGTTTCGCCCAGACCATCGAGGCCTATTTCCGGGCCGGCGGCCAGCAAGTGCAGTTCAACATCATGACCTACGAAATGCTGCAGGACGCCAAAAAGCACCCGGAAAAATATCCGGAGCTGATGGTGCGGGTATCCGGCTACTCCGCCTATTTCAAGGACCTCAACGAACGGATGAAGGACGAATTGATCACCCGCACCATGTATGACCTGGCCAATGGCCGGGCCGTGCCGTATCCCGGCGAAAAAGGGGGGAAATAACCATGCCGAACCTGATCACGCAGCAGGCCCAGAAGAAACTGTGGGAGCAATGGCAAAAGAGTTTCAGCTCCGAGGTGGCTGAAGAATTCCTGCAGACCCTGCTGACCCTGATGCAGTTTGCCTTTGTGGTGAATCCCGAATACCGGCAAAATATCAAATATTTCGAAGGCCGTTACCAGTTCTGCAGCAAGGACGGGCAGGTGGCCATTGCCGCGATCTTCCATGACGGCAGAATGGAGGTGATGGAAAAAAAGATCAACCAAGCCAATATCGCCATCACCTTCCGCGACGGCAAGACCCTGCTCAATTTCATCCTCGCGCCCCGGCAGGATATCCTGGGCTCCATGCTGCGCCATGACGTGGTGACCGAGGGCAATCTCAATTATCTGTACAAATTCGGTTTCATGGCCAAACAGCTGCAACTGATGATGCCCCAGCTGTCCCAGTGAAAGAGGCCCTGATCGGCGATATCGGCCGTTACCGCGCACATGACGGCCCCGGCATCAGGACCACTGTTTTTTTCAAGGGCTGCCCGCTGCGCTGCCCCTGGTGCCATAACCCGGAGTTCATTGCCTCCGCACCTGAAATCGCCTTTTATCCGGATCGCTGTATCGGCTGCGGCGATTGCCGGGACATCTGCCCGGAGGCGGCGCTGACCGTTGACAAAAGAGTCCATATCGACCGCAGCCGCTGTAATGCCTGCGGTCTTTGCGTTGTCAGTTGCCCAACAAAGGCTCTTGAACTTGTAGGCAAAAAATATGATGTCGACGAACTCACCGACATCCTGCTGCGGGACAGATTGTTTTATGCAGCCTCAGGGGGCGGGGTCACTCTATCCGGCGGCGAACCCGCGGCCCAGCTTGCCTTCTGCGGCGAGCTGCTGGCCAGACTGCAGGCGGAAGGGATCCATACGGCCATGGAAACAAACGGTTTTTTTGACTGGAACGACTTTTGCGCAGCCTGCCTGCCGTTTGCCGATCTCATCCTCTTTGATGTCAAGATTGCCGACGCGGCACGCCACCGGGCAATCACCGGCGCGGATAACGGAGTGATCCTGGCCAACCTGCAAAGGCTGCTCGCCGCAAGACCCGATGACGTGATCCCCCGCATCCCGCTGATCCCGGGTTACACGGCAGACACGGAAAATATCAGCCGCCTGGCGGCCCTGTTTCAGAAATTAAAGGTGCGCCGCTGCTCGCTGCTTGCCTACCATCCCTTCGGGCTGGCCAAGGCGGAAAAAATCGGCGGCAGGCCGGAGGGCTCGCTGCCGCAAAAACCCATGGAGCGCGAGACGCTGCATGCCTGGCAGCGTTTTTTCCGTGGTATCGACCTGGTTGAACCGTAACGCCATACCAAAAGAGAGAGAAAATGAAGAGCAGAAAAATTGATGGCTTCGTAATAATCACGGCACCGTATTTCGTGACGGTAAATTAAGCATTTATCATGCACTGTACGGCTGTCGAAAAGATTTTTCACGAGACAGTCAAAAAAATGAGCAAGGAGAGAAAAGATGCAGATTGATTTCCATCACGCCACCACCTATGTCGCCGCCCGTCTGGCCGGCTTTCCCCAGGACAAGGCAGCAATCGTCGCCCATGCCGCCCAGTATGTGGACGACGCCACCATCCCCGGTACGGTCCATTTTGACAATGAGGCCCTCTATTCCCGCATCAGTTCCGCCCATAACATGCTGGATCCGCGCAATGCCGATGAACTGGCCAACCACCTGGTCTGGATTCCCTTTCATTTTCTGCCCGGCAACGGCGGCTTGGGCGAAGGCCAGAATCCCATCGGCAGCTTCATCAACAAGCTTATCTGCAAGCCGGACAGCCCCATCGCCCGGCAAATGGTGCGGCAAGCCATTGTCGAACAGGATCGCCCCTACGGGCTGCATCGCCTGGGGGTGGCCATGCATGTCTATGCCGACACCTGGGCCCATCAGGGTTTTGCCGGCGTCCTGCACGAAATCAATGAGGTGGAGGATGCCAAGGCGACAAGCAGCTCAGGGGTCTTTGCAGAAGGGCTTGCCTCCCTCCTGGCCAGAATTCTCGATGACGCCGTCCCCCCCTTGGGCCATGGCCGGGCCACCGTCTTCCCTGATATGCCCTTCTTGTCCTGGAAGTATAAAAACGGCCGCGGGGAAACAATAGAACGTAACAATACCGACCAGTTCTGCCAGGCGGCGGATCAGCTGTGCCGGGCCATGAAACGCTATATCGCCAGGGATCCCCATGCCGAGGTGAGCGGCATCGGCGAGCAGGACATGAACAAAATCCAGGATCTTTTCACAAACCTCAAGGAAGAAAACGGGGACAAGCGGCATGGGGCCTGGCTTAAGGCCATCGAACACGATCCGTTCAGTTTCGGGGCGGAAAAGATCTCCTATTCCGCCAAGGGACCTGGCTCCTGGAAAGAGCAGGCCCTGGGCACCGATGAAGATAAACGGCGATACACATGGAACCAGGCCTTTCTCAAGAGCAACTGGAAATACTTCCATGATGCGGCCCAGGCCCTTCGCTTTCATGTGATTTATGATCTGCTGCCGAAATTCGGCATCTGCGCAGCGTAAAAGCCCAAACAGACCGCAAGGGCCTGACAATTGACAAAAAGGAGACATGCTATGCCAGAGGAAAGACGAGGATTACGCGCAGCGCTTGAGGCCCTGCGGGACGCGACCTGCGACCTGACGTCGCTGGAGGTCCAGACCTACACGGGCGATCTCGAAGTGCTCTTTGACAAGGACCAAGAGGTCAATCTCGCAAGTTTCGAGTCGGTGCTGAAAAAGGTCAAGGTATCCGGCACACTGAAGCTTGCCGCCATGACCAAGATAAATCTGGACGGCGACACCTTTCTGCTGACCTCGGAGAACGACCTGCCGCCCCATGTGCAGCGGGCCCATGCTGCCGCGGTGCAGGCCGGCATGGAGACCAGGGAGGCCATGCTGTCGCTTTTTGCCAATGTCATCGGCATCGGCGGTCAATAATCAATTCTGACCCAGGCGGCCGCACCGGGTAAGGGGAGGCGGCCGCCTCGTTTCCCGGAAAAAATGATTATCAACTTGGCACAGGGGCTGGACCATTTCCGACAGACGGTACTCGCACCGCAGGCGGCTCGCCATGGCCCGGACGAGGTGCTCTTCAACAACCTGAGCGCCCTGGCGCGGGATTTTGATCTCGCCAGAACCAGCGGCATCTTCAATCCCCTGCCGGAAGAGGAGCCCCGTGAGTCTGCCGATGCCTCCAGGATCCGCACGATCCGCAGCCGCCTGGCCTGCCTTGGCTATTTAGGCCATGATTCCGGCCTGCCCATTATTGACCTCCTCTTGACCCGTGCCACCAAAAAATTTCAACAGGACGCCGGACTGACCGAAGACGGCTGGGTGGGCCGGCAGACCTGGCAGGCCCTGCAGGAGCTGGTCAGTTTTGAAAGACAAGGCGATATCGACCGCTGGTTTGCCGGCAATGGCCCATGTCCCGCCCTGGAACGGGCCATTGCCCTGCGCCTGCATGTGCTGGGCTTGACCGACACCCCGGCCTTCACCGAGCCGGCCAAACTGACTGCCGGTCTGCTTCACTTGCAGGGCGTCGCCGCCTTCCTGCAGCTGCCTGGAGATCTCCGGCCTGAGGTCTGCCCGGCCACCATTAGCCTGCTCTTTGACCAGGACCTGCTGGTCGAAGGATTGGCCGCCGGGCACCCGCTGCCCAATAATCTTGATCATCCTCTTTTTGCCTTTGCCGCCTGCATGGCCAGGGTGGAGTTGTGGCTGGCCGGTTACGATGTCACGCCGGCGGGCTTCCAGGAAAAAGAATTCTTCCAGCCCGCCCCGCAAATTCTGCTGTTGCGCAATGATACCAGGCTGTGTAGCGCCCTGACCGCTTACTGGCAGGACCATGGTAAAAAAGAGGAAAGCCCCTTGCTGGCCCAGCGTTTTGCCTGCGAGTTCCCGGCATTTTTCCGCATGATTGCCGCCGCCATCCGGGCCGGGAAAGGCCTTGCCCCCCCTGAAAAATCCGCCATGATCTCTCATCTGGTGGCCAAACAGCCTGAACAGCTGGAAATCATCTGGCAGACGGCGCAGGCGCTGGGCGGGCAGATGTGGGACGGACTGGGCAGAACAAGCGGCTGGCTCCACAACCTGCAACGGCAAGCCGGGGGCAAGACGGTGGGGATCGGCAGAAATATCTCAAGGCTGGTTTATCATCAGGCCATGACCGCCTATGATATCGCCCGCCAGGCCCTGCAGGCCTTTCCCGGCCAGCTTGACCGTCTCTGCCAGAGGGAGCTGCCGGGATCAGACCCGCGCCATATCATGATGCAACATGGCAGGGATCTTGATTTCAAGGTGTTTATCAATACCTGCGGTGACCAGGAAAAGATTAACCAATTCATTGCCACGGTTACGCGGACCTCCCGGTCATTTGCCGCCACCTGCCGGATCATCGCGGTTTGCATGGCACCCCTGAGATCACTGATCAGACAGGGCAGAACAACGGGCTGGGCGGGGCTCATTCTCACCCTGCTGCAGGTCTCCGGCCGGATCACGGCCCTGGACAGCCAACTGCCGGCCGGGCCGGATTTCTCCGCTGCGCGCGATCCGGGCCTCCTGCCGCGGCTCTAAAATAGCTGTCCTACTTCAAGGCAATCTCGCGTTTCCCGCGCCCCAACAAGCTTTCATTGACCCCTGGATTTAAGAAAGTGTCCATTAAAACCCTGCCACCTCATTGACTCCTGGCGCCCGCCCGTTGAACATGCTACACTCGGAAAATGGCTATCATAGGAAATTTGTTACGAATATTCTCATGTCCCCCGGCAGCTTCCAACCAGTAAAAGGCCACAAACGGTGAGCGGTCAAGATTTTGTTGAAAACTGCCTGTTGCTGGATCTGGAAACCAATGAAAGGGATGAAATCTTTCATATCGGCGCGGTTTACCGTGAACGCACCCTGGAAAGGAAAGGCCGCTTCAGCCTGAGTGCGGCGCTAAGCGAGCTGGATGAACTGGCGGATTCAGCCGGTTACCTGCTGGGGCATAACCTGCTTGGCCATGATCTGCCATGCCTGGCAGCCCTTGCGCCCCATCTGCGCCTCCTGCAAAAGCCGGTTGTTGATACGCTGTATCTCTCACCCCTGGCATTTCCGGAGAATCCTTACCACCGGCTGGTGAAAAATTACAAGCTGATCAGGGATTCGCTGAATAATCCGGTTGCCGATGCCCGCCTGGCGGCCTCGGTGTTTAACGACCAATGGCAGAGCTTTGCCGCTCTGCTCAAAACCGAACCGGATGTCCCCGCCTTTTATCGCTTCTGCTTTGCCGGGGGCGGGCACCCTTCACTGCGCAGCGAAGGACTACGGGAAGTCTTTGCCGCCATCGGGGCCGCAGAGATCACGCAAAACGAGGCGTTCGCCATCTTTCAGCGACAAGTTCGGGGCAAAGCTTGCAGTACAGCCGTCACGGCGCACAGTCAGGCATATCCGGCCGATCCGCAAACCCGGCCCGCCCTGGCTTACTGCCTGGCCTGGCTGCGGGTGGCCGGCTACAATTCCGTTCTGCCGCCCTGGGTGCGTCACCGGTTTCACGATGTCGTGCCGATCCTGAAGCAGCTGCGGGAGACCCCCTGCGCCAATCCGTCCTGCGCCTGGTGCCAGACCACCCATAATCCCTGCCGGCAATTGGCAAGGCTCTTCGGCTATCCGGCCTTCCGCGCGACTCCGGCCACCCAAAACGGCAGCAGCCTGCAGGAGGCTATTGTCGGCCGCGGCATGCGCGACAAGCCCCAGCTCGCCATCCTGCCCACCGGCGGCGGAAAATCCCTCTGCTACCAGATTCCGGCCCTGGTGCGCAATTTCCGGCGGGGGGTTTTGACTGTTATCATCTCCCCGCTGCAGGCCCTGATGAAGGATCAGGTTGACGGCCTGGCGGCCAAGACCGGCACCATGTTCGCCGCCGCCATCTACGGCATGCTGACCCCGCCGGAAAGGGGCGAGGTGCTGGAGCGGGTCCGGCTGGGAGATATTGCCATCCTTTATATCTCCCCGGAGCAGCTGCGCAACAAATCAGTGACCGATAGCATCAGCCAGCGGGAAATCGGCTGCTGGGTCTTTGATGAGGCCCACTGCCTGTCGAAGTGGGGCCACGATTTCCGTCCCGATTATCTGTACGCCTCCCGCTTCATCCGGGAGTTTGCCGCCAGACAGCAGACTCCCATCCCGCCGGTCGCCTGTTTCACCGCCACGGCCAAACGGGACGTGATCGAGGAGATCACCGACCATTTCCGCCGGGAACTGGGACAGGAACTGGAGGTTTTCGAAGGCGGGGTGGAACGGAGCAATCTTTCCTTCGAGGTCCAGCTGATCAACAGCGCCGAGCGCAACGAGCGCATGCACCAGATCCTGGCCGGGCGTCTCCCGAAGCCGGAGCTCGGCTCGGCCATCATCTATGCCGCCACCAGAAATGAAACGGAAAACATCAGAGATTTTTTATCCAAAAAGGGCTGGCGGGTCGAGGCCTTCCATGCCGGTCTGGAGGCGCCGGTGAAACGCCGCATCCAGGAAGAATTCCTCAGCGGCCAAATCCAGGTCATCTGCGCCACCAACGCCTTCGGCATGGGAATCGACAAGGATAACGTGCGGCTGGTGATTCATGCCAATATCCCCGGATCGCTGGAAAACTACCTGCAGGAGGCGGGCCGGGCCGGGCGGGACAGCAAAGACGCGGAGTGCGTCCTCCTCTATAACGAAAATGATATCGAAACTCAGTTCAGGCTGGAGGGACTGTCTGAGTTGACCCGGCATGACATCAGCCAGATTCTCCGGGGCCTGCGCCGCGCCAAACGAAATAAAGACAACCAGGTGGTCATCACCAGCGGCGAGCTGCTGCGGGATGAGGAGGTGCAAACCCGTTTCGACAGCGATGACCGGATGGCCGACACCAAGGTGAAAACGGCGGTTTCCTGGCTGGAACGGGCCGGATTTATTGAGCGCAACCAGAACAACACCAGGGTCTTCCAGGGTCTGCCCCTGGTCCGCAACCTGGAAGAGGCCGAGCGGAAAATCGCCCTCTTGGGTATTTCCGCAGGGCGGAAAAAGCGGTGGCTGGCCATCCTGCAGGCCTTGTTCAACGCCAAGTTGAATGAGGCAATGAGCGCCGATGAACTGGCCGAACTTCCCGAGTTCAGGGAGAGGGAGAAGGTTACCGGGCCTCTTGCCATCTCCGGGGATACCCAGCTGGTATTACGGGATCTCCATGCCATGACCGAAGCAGGGCTGCTCAAACAGGGGATGCTGCTGAACGCCTTTGTGCGCTACAAAGTCGGCGATCATTCCCTCCTGCGCTTTGACAAGGTCTGCAGACTGGAGATGGCCATGCTCCAGCTCATGCAGGAAACCGAGCCCGAGGCGGAGGGCTGGCTCGATCTGTCCCTGCGCCGGCTGAATCAGCGCCTGGCGGATGAAGGCCAGGAAAGCCTCCCCGAACTGCTGCGCAACCTCCTGAAAAGCCTGGCCCTGGACGGTAAAGGCCTGGCTGGCAACCGCGGCAGCATTGAATTCCGCTATTTCGGCCAGGACCACTACCGGCTCAAATTGAACCGCGACTGGCCCGCCCTGCTGGCCACGGCCGAGAAGAGACGACTGGTGGCCAGGGTGATCCTGGACGCCATCTTTGCCAAAATTCCGGCCAACACTCCGGCCAGCGGCGAACTGCTGGTCAACTTTTCCATGGATGACCTGGCCCTGGCGCTCCGCGGCCATCTCTTCCTGGCCGGCCAGCTCAAGGACAGCCTGGCGGCCATTGACCGCGCCCTGATGTTTCTGCACGAACAGCAGGTTATCATTCTCCAGCAGGGGCTGGCGGTTTTCCGCCAGGCCATGACCATCCGCATCATTCCTGAAGCAAGCAAGCGCCGCTATCTCAAGGATGATTTCAGCCCCCTGGAGCAGCACTATAAAGAGCGGGTTTTCCAGGTCCATGTGATGAACGAGTATGCCCGGCTGGGTCTTGAAAAAATCCGCCAGGCCCTGGATCTGGTCCTGGCCTACTTTTCCACCGATCGCAGCAACTTTATCCAGCGCTTTTTCCCCGGCCGCAAAAACGTGATTGACCGGGCCACCAGTCAGAACTCTTTTCACCGGATCGTGGATAACCTGGCCAATCCGGTGCAGATAGCCATCGTCACCGCGGCTCCCCAGGAAAACATGCTGGTGCTGGCCGGTCCGGGCTCCGGCAAGACCCGGGTGGTGGCCCACCGCTGCGCCTTTCTGTTGCGGGTGAAGCGCGCCCCGCCCCGCAGCATCCTCATCCTCTGCTTCAACCGTAACGCGGCTAACACCTTGCGACGGCGGCTCTTCGAGCTGGTCGGCCCTGATGCCAGAGGAGTCACCGTGCTCACCTATCACGGTCTGGCCATGCGGCTGACCGGCTCTTCCTTTGCCGAGCGGGCCGAAGGCCGGAGGATGCAGAACGATGATTTCAAAACCGTGATTCCCGAGGCGGTCCGGCTGCTGAACGGGCAGGTTGAATTGACCTGCCTGGAAAGCGATGAACTGCGGGAGCGGCTCCTGGCGGGGTATCGTTATATTCTGGTGGATGAGTACCAGGACATCGATAGCGATCAATACCAGCTGATTTCAGCGATTGCCGGACGCACCTTAAGCGATCCGGACAGCAGGCTGGCGCTGCTGGTGGTGGGGGATGACGACCAGAACATTTACACCTTTCGCGGCGCCAATGTGGAGTTTATCCGGCGCTTCCAGCAGGATTACCAGGCAAAAATCCACTACCTGGTGGAAAACTACCGGTCATCGGCCCATATCATTGCCGCGGCCAACGCCTTGATCATGCATAACCACGACCGGATGAAAACCGACACCGCTATCCGGATCAACCAGGGGAGGGAGCAGCTCCCGCCGGGCGGCTCCTGGGAAGAACTTGATCCGGTTGCAAAGGGCCGGGTGCAGATTGTTCGGGTCACAGAGGCGGGTCATCAGGCAGCGGCCCTGGTGGAAGAGCTGCTGCGTTTGCGGCAGCGTAATCCCGCCCTCGACTGGTCGGACTGCGCCGTACTGGCCAGAACCAGGGACGAACTCGCTCCCATTCGCGCTTTATGCGACCAACGGGACATTCCGGTTATCTGGGCGATTGACCGGGACAAAACCCCGCCCCTGCATCGCCTCCGCGAGATCCGGCAATTCATGGCCGAACTGAAATCCCGTCATGACGAACTGCTGTCCGCCACGGATTTGCTGGAAATTGTCGATAATCACCCGGGAAAAAACGTTTTCAATCCATGGCGGGAGCTGCTGAAAAAATTCCTGGACGACTGGCGGGAGGAAAGCGGCAACGCCCAGCAGTCTCCGAGCTACATCACTGAGCACCTTTATGAAAACCTGGCCGAGCAAAAACGGGATCAGACCCTCGGCACCGGCATTTTCCTGAGTACGGTGCATGCCGCCAAGGGGATGGAATTTCCCCATGTCTTTGTGCCGGGCGGATGGGGATACGCAAAAAATCCAAAGGAGGTGGAGGAAGAACGGCGAACCTGCTATGTGGCCATGACCCGCGCCAAAGAGACCCTCTGCCTTTTTGACCGGCAGGATATGCCGAATATCCATACCGGCCTCCTCCAGGGAGATTTTATCTGCAACCGCCAGCCGCTCACGCCCCATGCCCCGGATGACAGGATACTGCGCCACCGCTACGCTTTACTGGGGATGGAGGATCTTTTTCTCGATTATGCCGGCCGCCTGCCTGCGCAAAATCGCATTCACCAACATCTTGCCGCGCTCATGCCGGGCGATTCCCTCCGGGCGGCAGCGAACGGAAATTTTATCGGGTTGCATGATGAGCTGGGGAATCTTGTCGCCCGGCTCTCCAAAGCAGCGGGCGAGACTTGGAAAAACCGGCTGGCCAGCATCGAACGGATCACGGTGCTGGCCCTGGTGCAACGCCTTCGCGAGGATTCAGGGGAGGAGTATCGTCCGCTCTGCCAGGTTGACCAGTGGGAGGTGCCTCTGGCAGAGATCACCTATCGGGCTGATGGTAATGCTTCGGATTCAACTTTCGAAGTGGTAAACATATTGAAGTCGTGAGCTATATAACATTATTCCAGCTCGTCATTTGCAGCGGCTGCCTGCTTGGCAAAGGAGAGATAAACCAGGCCGCAGTGCCGGCATGTGCCATATTTTTCCCCCGCCACAACGGTATTGATCGCGCCGCAGGAACATTTCCACACCAGCGGGACAGTCTCGGGCTCCAGCAGGCTGCTGCTGTGCCTGATCCTCCAGCGGCAGTAGGCGTCCCAGTCAATTTTCGGTTTTTCTTCGGCTTGTTTGACAATATCACTCAGCAACATGGGCGTTTCCTTGAGAGATCTTTCACTCTCAGCACGAAGGCCCGCTCGTGCAGGGCGGCAACAGAAACCTAACTCTAACATGCCATAATTATTAATAATATTATACACCCATGCCGGTAATTTTTCAAAGCCTTCCGCCCATATTTTTGCCGCCGGGGAAACTGTTGCCGTCAGCGCCAGGACAGGAACTGATCACGATGCTTGTTCAGTTCTGGCCCCTTATGCCGTTTACCGCATTCGCTGCTACGTTAATATTTTTGAACAACGGCTTAAAATCACGGCGGTCATTTCGTAAAATACGCTGCCGTGCCCCCATCACATCACCCCCAATATCCACCCTTCGACCTGGGCAACGGGATACTCGCCGGGCAGCATGGAGGGCATGAGGAATTTGCCGAGGCTGCCATCCGTATCCACCTGCCGGAGCCAGGCGGCGGCGACATAAGCGTCGTGCTGGTCGGGCGTGCGGCCTTCCCGTGGATAGCTCTTGCTCCACAGCGACGGATAGACCTCGACCAGCGCCGATTTGCCCGCAGGGATCTCCCAGCCGTCAAAGGGCCAGAAGTGGACCCGTTCACCAAGCCGATTGCGCAGATAACGCAGCCAGGGCAGTCCGGCATGGGTCGATTTGGCCACCGAGCCGGGCACGTCGAAATGAAAGACCGACTTGGCCCCGGCCCGCTTCTCGGTGATGCGCCGCCAGCGGGCGCTGCCGGATCGGGCCGCGCCATCGCCCCGCAAACCGTCCCGAACGAAATCGACGTAGGTGTGTTCTTTATCCGTCGGCCAATGCTGCTGAAAATCGTCGAGAAAGGCCGGCCAGGACGGCTCCAGCCAATGCACTTCGAAATAGCGCAGGGGAAAGGAAAAACCGTGATCAATGCCGACGATGGCCGGCACGTCCTCGGACAACCGCACAGCCAGCCATTCGGCCAGGCCGCGCCGGGTCCAGTACTTGCGCGGGCTGGGCGGCGGTTCGATTTCAACCGGCAAGGATTCGCGGTCGCCCAGGTAGACCCGAAGCCCTTTCAGGCTGGAATCCGGGGTTTCCGCGCCGGAGTAGTCGATGCCGATATAGCGGTGGAAAGAAGGCTTGCCGCGTTCCGGCATCTCATTACTGCCCCTTTACCTTGGCATTGCGCTTTTCCAGAACACGCTTCTGGCACTTCTTGCAGTACACCTTATTGTCGTAAATATGCTTGTAACTCCAGCAATATTCCGCCACGACATCCGGCACTCCTTCTTTGCATGCCCAACAAAAGTAACGTGTTGAGCGGGTTGGGAGCCTCTTTTTCCGGGTCTCGCCGGCATCCGCCTGCGGGGAAGCAACACCAAACCGCTTTGCGTAATCAATCTGGATTGGCTTATGGAGAGCTGCTATCCTCTGTGCAATATCCATGACTGTCTCGCTGCTGGACAGTTTGGCGACACATGCCAGAGCGCCCAGGGGCTGCATATTGTCTATCTTCTTATCAATAGTGGAATGTAAGGAATCAACCTTTATCACAGCACTGCTGTCAACTGCACTTTTCTTCGGTCTGATGACACGAGAACCGGCAGACATCAAAACATAATTAATAAAATTCGGCTTGATCGGGATGCCAAGCCTTTTAGGCATGATATCATGCATCTTGAGGCATTCCTCCAGAACCTTGATGTGCCTTCTGTTCTGCTCGATGGGGGAGGGGATGCCATGATATTGCTTATTATAGTAAACAAGAAAATCCCCATCCTCCTCGATTTTCATCCCGTATGAAAAATTTTTTGATTCAAGCACATAAAACTCAAAAAAACGGTTAATGAGCAGATGGTCAATTTGCGCCACCTGGCCATTTACCTCAAGACGGAGATCATGCAGAACTGCCCAGTTCTTGGAACTGCCAAAATCAAAATTAATGAGATAAGCAGCATCCTCCTCTCCCTTCACACCTTTACGTAGCGAGGCGAGTTCCTTTTTAACAAGGTCACTTTTCTGCTGGGGGAGATCCTGCGCCAGCACACTCTCAAGTAATGCTATGTCAGACTCCCGTGAGTCTTTTTCTTTAATGATCATATCTTTTCCTGAAATGTCACGTCGACATACTGTAGTTATGATTTTTTTATCAGAAATCAGAATCAACCCGTGACATAAACAGTCACAGGGGTTTCATCAAATATCCAGCCCGGCGCCATGCTTTTTCAGCCACATCTTACGCTCCCTGTAATCGGGCATAACCTTATCCACTTCATTCCAAAAGGCGTCTGAATGATTTCTCCGGCGCAGATGACATAATTCGTGGACCACGATGTAGTCGATAATCTTTGGCGGAGCCATCATGCACTTCCAGTGGAAGGCAAGCGAATCGCCCTTGGAGCAGCTCGCCCAGCGGTAGCCAAGCTCCTTAATTGCTGCCCCTCTCGGACTGACCCCGACCTTCGGGGCAAAATAGGCCACACGCGCACTTATACGTTTATCGCCTTTCGCTGCATAAAACGCCTCAAAGGCCTGCCGTGCCACATCTTCTCCACCCTGCTCAATCAATGCACGCCTCAGGCAGAAACGTCCTTCTTTTAAAAGTAAATCCGTGTCTTGATCCTGTACCAGTGACAGGCGATAAGAGCGGCCCAAATACAGAAAGGATTCCCCATTCACCCATTCCCGCACCACGGCCGTGGCGTTCAAATCGCGCCATTCCGCCAGATTCCGGTAGATCCACATGCGTTTGCTTTCAACCACGGCATCCACCTGTTCCGGGCTGAAGCCCTTGGGCGGGCGCACCGCAATAATGCCGTTCCGTTCAATGACGATATCCGTGGTCTTTCTGTCCGTGCCGGGCAACAACTGGTAATCAATGTCTCGTATGCGTCGTGCGTTCATTCTCTGCTACCCTTTAAGTAACTCATCATGGCGATTTTTCGCCAGCTTCATGATTTCCACCGCTATCCGCTCCCGTTTTTGCTTGAGTTCGCTTATGCCGGTCAGCATTAAAGCGGTTTTAATCTTGCTGCGGGTTTTTTTCTGTTTATCAGCATTGGTCCAGAAATCGATGCTGCAGATACTCTCCTGCAGGGTATCAACAATCGCCTCCATCAAGACCTTCATTCTGGCCCTGGCTTCATTGGGAACCTGGCCATCGGGAAAAACTTCTCCCGCGATATGGGCATAAAAGGTGGTGGCCTCCCTGCTCATGCCGTCTTCCCCGGTTTTGCGCCCCGCCATCGCCTCTGCCCGCAGTTTTTCCAACTCAACGGCCAGCAGATCCCACTGGTCCTGATACCTGTCGATCAGCTGTTCGACCTTCTCGGACAGGCTCCTATAAAAAGCCGGGTCTTCGTCATGATGCACCGTGCAGTGCTTGCGGATGGCATGTTCCATTTCGCTGGCCTTGGCCTCAAGATTGCCGGCCGCGTGCCTGTTCAGGTTCTCGATAAAATCATCGGCCAGCAATTCCACCGGCGGCACCTTGGGGTTGATGCCCAGGCTGATCAGATGGGCGTTAATCAGGTCTTTTACCTTTTGCCCTGCATCGCCCAGGCTCAAGCTGGTATCCTTATAGCGTTCCTTGGCGACCCGCAGAATATAACCGAATCGTTTGGCCGGCACCCGGTAGGGATGCGCCGCCAGGTGCGGCAGGATAATATCCATGCTCATCAAAAATTTTTTCAGGTACACGTCAAAGTCGGCCCGGATCTTCTCATCCTTGAGCAAGGTCACCGCCGCATGCAGCACCGCTGCATCGGCCTCCACATCCGGCAATTTCCCCTGCACGAACTCGGCAACGCTCTTCACCTTGTGCTCGGCAAATAACTGCAGCAAACGCTGGTAGCGCTCTTCCAGGACAGGCACCTCGGAGGTGATGCTTTTGAGACCCGCGGCCAGCTCTTCCTGCTCATCGGTTGCGGCATACAGGGTCAGGGCCTCGGTGAGATGGTTGGCCAGACCGATATAGTCCACCACATAGCCGCGCTTTTTGCCTGGTTTGACGCGGTTGGTCCGGGCAATGGCCTGCAGCAGGGTATGCTCACGAATCTTTTTATCGATATACATGACCTGCTCAATGGGGGCATCAAAGCCGGTGATCAACATATCGCAGACAATCAGAAAGGCGATGCCGGTGTATTCCTTATCCGGGTCATCCATGGCAAAAGGCCGGCAGAAATTATCAACCGCATTCCACTCCCTGGCCTGCCTGCGCGCCGTGGTGAGATAGGCGGCCTCATTGGTGCCGTCACTGGATACCACCACCGCGGCCTTCAAAAAGGCGATTTTTTTTATCAGCCCCAAATCCGGTTGCGGTTCAGCCTTGAGCCTGGTCAGCCGGGCAAGCAGGGCCTGCTGTATGGCTGTTTGATAGCGGATGGCCGCCAGTTTGGAATGGCAGACCACCTGGGCCTTAAAGCCGTTGGGCAATATATGGCTGATATAGTGATCAACCAGGTCCGTGGCAATGGCGTTAATCCGCTGTTCCGCTTCCAGGATATCACAGGTGGCCCCGTATTTCTTCTTGATGGCCAGCAGTTCCTCTTCGCTGCGGTCCTTGAACAGATCCTCAAAGGCTGTTTCAAAGCCGTGTTTATCGTAGAGGGCGGCATCGGCGGTTTTCCCTTCATAGAGAATCTGCAGGGTGGCGCCGTCGTTCACCGCATCCATCAACCGGTAGGTATCGATATACTGGCCGAACCGTTTGCAGGTTTTCTTTTCACCGTGGCGTTCGGTGATCAGCGGGGTCCCGGTAAAGGCGATGCGCACGGCATTGGGAAAGGCCTCAAAGATATTATCGCCAAGATCAGAGCCTTGAGTGCGGTGCGCCTCATCAATCATCAGGAGAATGCGCTCGGAATCATTGACCACGCCAAAGGTCTTGCCGGATGGCATGGCCTGATAGGTGCCCAGGGCCTCGGCAACTTGCAAACTTAAACTCTCTTCCCGCTGCTGGAATTTATGGACCATCACCATATTGATGTCGGAGGTGTCGGAAGAGAGCTGGCGGCGCAGACCGCTGGTGCTGTCGATGATATTGACCCGGCCGCCGATGAGCGTTGCGGTTCTGCTCAGTTGATCTTCCAGATCAACCCGGTCATTGACCAGCACGATTTTATAATCATGCAAGTCTTGCGAGACCCGGATCATCCGCGCCACAAAAACCATGGTCAGCGATTTGCCCGAACCCTGGGTATGCCACACCACGCCGCACTTTTCCGCCTGGGTTTTGCCGGCGCGCAACCGCTGGCAGATCCTGCCCGCCGCCCGGAACTGCTGATACCGGCACACCACCTTGATGCGCGGGCCGCCGTCAATATCCATGAAGACCGACGAGGTCCGCAGGATCTGCAGCAGATTCTCTTTGCCCAGCATGCCGCTGATGAGCTGCTGTTGCTGGTTCATGGCGGCGGCTTTTGATTCATCGCCCGGCCACTGGGTTTTCCAGGGGAAGAAATGCTCTCGCCCTGAGGTGATGGTGCCGAAATCGGCCTCCAGGCCGCAGGTGCGGATCAGCAGCAGGGCCGTATGAAAGAGACGCGGCTCGCCCTCCTTGAGGCCATAATGCCTGGTGGCGGTACGCCTGTTCATGTAGCGCTGCAGCTGTTCAAAGGCCTCAATCATGGGATTGGCGCAGGTGGGGCCGCCTTTTTTACATTCCACCACCGCCAGGGGGATGCCGTTGACAAAGAGGACAATATCCGGGATGATGAACTGCTTGACGCAGCCCGGCGTATCAATGCGGAACTGGTTGATGGCGTGGAATTGATTGTTTTCCGGGGTGGCAAAATCGATGAGCCTGGCCACCGGGTCCTCTTCGCCGGTGATCTCGTTGACATCCACCTGGGCCTTGAAGATGAGCTTCTGAATGGCCTCATTGGCCTCCAGCAGGGTGCGGTTGGGCTGGCGCAGGATTTGATCATACAGGTCGTGCAGCTGCTTGCCGGTGAGCCATTTTTCACCGGCAGCGGTGGTGTTGATGGCAGCCACCGCCTGGGCAAAGACCTCGGGCAGCAGCCACTGGCGGAAGGTCCGGCGCAGGCTCTTGCCTGGGTCCTGCGGAATCTCCTGTCCCTGGTCGATGATGGTCCAGCCCAGGGTTGCCAGCTGCTGCAGAAACGGCTGCTCGACTTCGCTGTATTCAGACATGGGCGGTTTCCGCCTGGTCGATGGTGACCGGCACCTTGCCGGTGAGCAGGTCGTGCATGAGGCCGAGTTTTTGTTTTTTAAACTTATCTTTCACAAGGAGTTCTTGCTCAATTCTCAACACCGCATTTAACAAGCGCTTGGATATTGCTTTTTGCTCTTTCAGCAATGGTTTGGGGAGTACTATTTTTTTCATATTGCTGAGGTTTATTCTTGGTCTTGTGACACCTTGTTCATATCTCCTGACTTGTGCCCTTGCGCTTGGTGTATTTAAATAAAGCATTACGAAATAATGGTCAGCTTCCTCAGCTTTACATCTCAACCTAAAGCAGTCCGCCTTATTTATTGCGGGTGGTAAATCGTGCGGGTACTGACAGGCTCTGCCAACTGGATACCTATCTTCTCCAAGGCCAGCAATCAATATATCCCCCGAGACTACTTTGTTTCTCATAAGGTAATTGGCGTGTCTTTCTGAAACATACGCTTTATCAGTGTCGTTGTAATTTATCGCCTGGATATTTTGTAAACGAACTACTCTAACCCCAGCAGTATCAATAACATAATGTTCTGTTTTTAAATTTGATCCAAAAGGGCCATCTACCAATGACTCCATTAGTGGACTAATAGGTTCATAATCCCACTCCTTCGGAATCCAGCCGATGGGGGTTTCTTGATACAGCTCCGGGGCCTGTTCCCTGGGGGGGCGGAGTTTGCCGTCAGCAGTGAGGCCACGGGTAAACAGGTCGTGCATGAGCCCTGCCTTGATCTGCTGGTATTTGTGGATCAGGGCTTCAGTTTTTTCGATGGCTTGGTCGAGTGTTTCTAAAATCAAAACAATTTTGTTTTGGTAATTTTTCTCTACAGGATATTTCAGCTTGAGCATTCGAGCCAAATCTTTTGGCACATGCGGTACGCCTGTGCCAGTTCTTCGGTTTTGAATCCACTCAAAATTCAACAACAGATAGTAATAAAGTAAGCTGCTGGTAATTTTCCCATTAGAAGAAAGCCTAGAAACCGTCGAGGAGACTACCCCTGACAAGTTATGGCCCACTAAACCGCTTCTTTCGCCATCCCACAACATCAAAACATCATTTTTATTTGCTTGGACTGATAGAAAAATTGACGCATAGCCATCGTGACCGCCAGCTAATGAACCTGCCCCTAAATAACTCTCGTATCCTGAGAGCTGAAAAGGGCTTGTTTCAACCTTTCTGCCCTTCTGAAAGTCAACTAGGGCTCCTAGCTGATCTGTCACCCACTCACTCATACCCCAACTCCACCAGAAACGCCTTCAACTGCTTCGCCGCCGCATCTCGTTCCGCCTCAATGGTCTTGGCCGTCACCGCGTATTTGCTCCACAGATTTTCAATGGCCTTGATGCAGGCTCGCAGGTCGGCCCGCAGATAGGTCTGGTAGGTGTCCAGCAACACCTGGCGCAGCCGTGCGATGATCACGGTGCGGGCCTCGTTGATGGAGATCTTCGCACGCGCGCTTTCCACCAGTTCATCGCGTTTATTTTCAATGGATCTGAGGGTGGCCTTCAGGGTCTTGACCTCATCCTCCAACACCTTGTGCCGGGCCAGGCCCTGCTCAAGGCCCAGGGCAAGCTCCCACGCCAGTTGGCCCTGCTCCATGGCCTGACGCAGGGGATCGGCAAAGCCGGATTGGTGCCGCACCTGGCCGGCCAGATCGAGAATGCGGCTGCCATTGGCAAATTCCGGTTCTGCCAGGGTGAACCCTTCGGCGCAGTAATAGCCTTTCCTTGCCCCGCCTGGCAGCAAGCCGGCCACCTTGATTTCGGTAAAGATGTTCGTTGCCAGCCCCTTGATTTCTTTCAGGTGCGCCTTCCATTCAGCGTTTACAATTTTCAGTTCGTCCTTTTTGCCCTTCACCTCGTCACCGGCCATGACCCCGGTGTCCTCGGTGTCTTCAAAATCCTCTTCATCGGCTGCACCAAACAGGGCCTGCAGCTCGGCCAAGCGGGCCTGGGCCTGCTCCATCTCGGCCAGCACTTCCGGGAACTGGCTGTGCAGGATATCCTCATCAGGGATCAGTTCCGGCCCCCAGCCGCTGGCGGCAATGGATTTGAAATCCGCCTTGAGCAGATTCACATAGTTGGCAAAGGCGCCCCGTACCTGATACAGGGTCAACAGGGTCTGTCCGGCCAGCTGCCCGGCAATGCTCCCCAACAGACTGCGGCGCATGAGATAGACATTGCCCGAGTTTTCATGCTGGTTTTCAGGATCAGGGGCCAGGGCTGCAACAATAGGCAGGGTATCATGCCACCACGCCTCCACCTGCTGCATAAAGGTCTGGTGGCGTTCGATTACTCCTGGGTGGCTGGTGACAAACCCGGCAATAGAGCGTTTGTCACTGATGTTTTCGGCAAAATCCAGATAGCCGTCATCCCTGCCATCCGCCGCTCCTGTGCGTCCCCGCATTTCAAAGCAATCCTCCCGCAGGCCCGCATAGTTGCTCCAGAAATGTTCCAGGGAATCGACCTCAACAATGGGCACCCCGCCATGCAGATGGGCCCGCACATCATGGGGCTCGGGCGGGGGCGCATTATCGACATAGCGGCGGATATTGCAGTTGTAGTCTTCCGCGGCTATCTCCGCCACCGGCACCCGGCGGGCATAGGCGGGAATATCCGCCCCCTGGCGGTAGGCATGGACGATCTTATCGATGTCTTCCGGCCGCAGATGATTCTGGGCCTTGCCTTCGCGGTATTCCCGGTCCGCATTGATAAACAGCACATGGTCGCGCTTGGCGGCACCCTGTTTATTCATGACCAGAAGACAGGCGGGAATGCCGGTGCCGTAAAAAAGGTTGCCGGGCAGGCCGATAATGGCCTCCAGATAGCCTCTTTCAATGAAATATTTACGCGCTGCCCGCTCTTCACCCCCACGGAATAAAACGCCGTGGGGCATGACCGTGGCCATGCGGCCGTCATTTTTAAGAACCGCCAGCATGTGCTGCACGAACATGAGGTCGGCCTTTTTGCCTTTTTCCGGCATCATCACCGGGAAGCGGCCGGGAAACTTGAGATTGGTTTTGCTGTAGTTCTGGCTGAAGGGAGGGTTGGCCAGCACCCGGTCAAAACGCTTGAGTTCGTTGTGCTCGTCCAGGTGCTGCGGTTCCTTGATGGTGTCTTCCTGGCGGATATCGGCATGGGATATGCCGTGCAACAGCATGTTCATTTTGCAGATCGACCAGGTGGTGCCGATTTTCTCCTGGCCGCTCAGTGACAATTCATTGGGGCTGCCGCCGCACTCGCGCAGATAATCGCGGGTCTGGATCAGCATGCCGCCGGACCCTGCGGTGGGGTCATAAACGCTCATGCCTTCCTTGGGATCGCAGATTTCCACACAGATACGCACCACCTCGGCCGGGGTGTAGAACTCACCGGCCTTTTTGCCGGCGGAATCGGCAAAAAATTTGATCAGCCACTCGTAGGCCGCGCCAAGCAGATCAGGGAATTCAAAGTCCTCGTCTTTCAGCGGGATTTTTTCAAAGTTCTGGACAAAATCGGCCAGGGTATCGTCATCCAGGGTGCGCTGGCCGATCTTGCGGTTGAAGTTGATCCCCTTGAGCACATCCTGCAGGGCATCGACGTTTGCGTCTTCAATGGCTTCCAGGGCTTTGTTCAAGGTGGAGCCGACGTTTTCCTTCACATGTTTCAAGGCAGGGTGATGAACGATTTTCGGCGCGCCATCTTTGCTTACCTCCTCGTCCCAGCCTTCATTCCAGCGCGCCCGCTCCGGCACAAAAAAATACTTGCCGGAATAGTTGTCCGGATCATTCAACTCGATGGCAATATCGTCGGCGCTCATCCCCTTGGCGGTCAGTTCGTTTTTCAACTGAGCCCGGCGCTGATCGAACAGATCGCTGGCCCGCTTTAAAAACAGCATGCCGAAGATGTATTCCTTGTACTCGCTGGCATCCATGCTGCCGCGCAGGTCATCGCAGGCGGTGAGCAGCAGGTTTTCCAGGCGGGAGAGGGTGAGTTTGGGGCTGCTCTTTTTCAGGTTGTTATGCGAGGCTGAATTATTCATGTCTGCGGGTGAGGTATCCTTTTCAGCGGCTGGCAAAAAGATTTATGTAGTCGCTATAGCGAAATTGCCGGTTGCGAGACTGTCCGGTTGCTTCAATCAGGATTTTTTCCTCCACAAAACGGTTCATGAGATTGTTTGCCGCGGTAAAGGAAACCCCGGTCATGGCAGCGATATTATTTACCGTAATGATCGGGTGCGAATAGAGGGATTCCAGAACTGTCAGGGCATTGCCAGTGGCGCGGCCAAAGGAGGCGGCAATCCGCCGCCGGTGATGTTCCCTGAGTGCCACGATCTGCCGGGCTGTCTCCGTTGCCTCCAGCGATACCTCTGAGACTGCGGTCAGAAAAAACTTGAGCCAGGTTTCCCAGTCACCGTTGTCGCGGATATTCTGCAGCAAATCATAGTATCGCTGGCGATGTTGTTTGAAATAATGGGAGAGATACAGCACCGGCTTGAGAAGGATTTTGCTTTGAAAAAGCAAAAAGGAAATAAGCAGCCTTCCTATGCGGCCATTTCCGTCTAAAAAAGGATGGATAGTCTCAAACTGGGCATGGATGAGGCCAATTTTAACCAGGGCCGGCATGGCGCCCTCAGCATGCACAAATTTCTCCAGATCGGATAATGCCTGGGCCAGTTCAAAGGGAGGAGGGGGGACAAATGTTGCCTCAGTCAGCGTGCAGCCGCTCGGGCCAATCCAGTTTTGACTGCGCCGCACCTCTCCCGGTTCCCGCTCGGCCCCTCTCACTCCCTCCAGAAGACGGGCGTGGATTTCCTTGATTAACCTGATGGAAAAGGGAAGCTCGGTAAGGCGGTTGATGCCATACTTCATGGCATTGACATAATTGAGGACTTCGTCGACATCAAGGGGACGATGGGCGCTCATGATATTGGCTTCTGCTTCGAGAAGGTCATTCAAGGAGCTTTGGGTGCCCTCGATCTGACTGGAGAGAACCGCCTCCTTCCGGACATACATAAAGACGAAAAGATCGGCGTCCGGCAAAGTTTGTATTGACCCATCAAGGCGCCCCAATGCCCGATCTGCCCGGGAAATAAGCGCCAGCATATCATCATCGAAATACAGTGGCGGCTCAGGCGGCAAAGATGCAGGAATAAAGGCGGAATAACCAGTAGCTTGTTTGATATATCGCCCAGCACGGTGAGGATGCAACATTGCCTGTACCCTTATAATCAACTTTACCTGCAATAAGAATATCTGTTGAGATTTTATTAAATGCTGCCTTCAATATAAACGAAGGGAACGTTCTTGTAAACGGTTGGGTTATGTTAGCCGGCGGAGCCGCCTCGGTCCGGCAGAGATCCGGAAGCGGCGAAGGAAGCAGCAGTCATTGTGGAGGCGTCTGTTTCGTGCAATGCAACTCCAGAACCAGAAGAAAAAGTTGCAACTACTTTGCAAAAAAAAAGCCGGGTTCAGAAAGAATGGATCTTAATGAAACCGGCCAGTTATGTGGTGGAGGCGGGGTCAATCGAAGAGCGCAGACATGCAACCTATATCATTTCGTTTTTTAATTGATTCATCATTCTCTACCCGTAATTCTACCCGTATAAGTAAGTCGCTTGGCGTTTTGGCATTTCACCTGCAAGATGGACAAATATCTATCTCTTTTGCAGTTGAAAGTCCAGGCTAATCTCAACCATAGATGTCCTTCAACTCAGGTTAGCTCATACCCCCTTCGTCGTCTTTTTCTCTATCCAGCAGGCAGGACTCTCTGGCCCTTTTGATATGACGAGATACATTGGATTTATCGATCCCAAGCGCTTCGGCAATATCGTTCTGCTTCACACCATCGTTAAACAGGGTCACTACTTTATCAAAGGTGGTCTGTTCAATAGAACGCGTACTCCAGGACATTTCTTGACCGTTACCCAAGTGTAGAGCAGCCTCAAAAGGTTTTACCTCATCGCCGTACAAACCACGATTCTTCTCGAAATGGACTTCAAACACGGCCCCATGCTCCTGCTTATATTGGGTTGGATGTCGCAGAGCAATAACCGTATCCAGAACATCTTCACGCCGAGATGTCCCCCGCTGAGCCCCGCCTTTACCCGCATGATGCACAAACAGGACACTTCGGCCAGAGGCCCTTTGCCGCAGTGCCCATCCTTGCACTGGTGCCCACCCATCCGCCTCATTCTCCTTTGCGCATGAAAGGGTTGAGATATTGTCCACCACAATCAGTTTGATTTCATCTGTCAAAATACTTTCAATGGCTTTCTGGCCATCCTCCTGATCAATCCGTGGCATTCCTTCTGGTTGAAAGTCAGGATTGACCAGGATAAGCGGGGCTGTTGGAAACAAAACACTTCCCTTGGCAATAGCTGCCAGCCTTTCCTGCATGGCTGGAGCTGGCATTTCTCCATCAAGATAGAGAACACCAGCCGCTACCGGAGCCTGCCAGCCCAGATAGCTCCCCCCAGAGGCAACGGCAAATGCAATATTCAATGCAAAAAAAGTCTTTCCGATTCCTCTTTTTGCATACACCATTGCCAAACCCTGAGATGGCAGCCAAGGGACCAACAAATTTGTTCTTGGCGGAAAGTCTTTTTCCAGAAACACCTTGATATCAAAGCCAACCGGCCTCTGTTGACCGTGCTTCTTCTGTCCATTGTCTTCAGATCTCGACTCAGCATATCGTCTAAATGAGTATATGCGCTCACCATGGGCAAAACTTTTGATGATCGGATTTTTGCCATTGTTCCAGTAAAAAATGGCTTTTCCCTTATTATTGCCATCATACTCCGGTTCAAGGGGGTCAGCCAGACACCTATAGTTAAATGTGGCTCCTTTGTTCAGCATGTCCTGGACGGACACAGGCCCGCTGGCGTGCTGAAAAAAGAGAAAATCATCATCGGCAAGCTGAAGCATCTGCCGGGTTCTTATTATTTTCTCGGCTTCAGCATGAGAACATGATTGTGACACCACCAGTTTTTCCGATTCCGTCGTAATATACTGAGCAGAAATGTTCTCCTGTGCAGACCGTGCCAGTGTCTTCAAGTCGTTGACTATATTTTCGTACTGCTGTGATTCATTAACAGACAAGGAAGGCAAGAGATGAGTATCCAGCACCACGCCCTCATTGATACGTGGCATCGGTAATCGCTGAACAAGGCCATCTTCGCACAGGGCTCCGGCCTCAAACACAAGCCGTTCCGGACTGCCAACCAGCAAATCAATAAGGGTGCGCACCAGCATTTGTCCAGAACGAGAAAATTCGATCCGGCCATAACCAAACAGAATGAGCCGACTCCCCATAACCTCTATAAATCTTGGAATATCACTTCCATCCTTCACAGGAAAATAGATGTGAAATCCCGAACCTTCCCCCTTGAGCAGGTTGCCACTTTGATCATAAATGCAGGCAGAAGTCGACGGCCTCATCAACCAGGAGACATGTCGAATCGGGGGGAAGAAATCAGCGACAATCTCCATCAATATTTCCGGCAGGTAGTCCTTGCCTGCTTTTGCATCGGCAAAAACAGCGTTATCGCGGGATTGATCATGATCAAAAAGCATAAATGCCGGTTCATTGGGCCTAAACCGAATGTGTCTTTTCGTGCGGGGAATGGCATCCTCGGTCTCCTTGTCCCTGGTGGTAATGGTTTTAACAGAATCTGAATCCGTCACTCCCAGAGAGACCGCCTGGTTGAGGCCCAGCGATTGCAACAGAAAAGCAAGTTCGCTCATGGAGCCGATACTGCATTGTTCAACTTTTCCTCTGTTCATCCGACACCCAGAACCATCTTTACACAGAGCGCCATCGACCAGTCTTATGACTTTGGTCAGCGGCCCACTCTCTTTGGTATATCGTGAGATTTTGACAACCTGTGGAAACGGATTCTGTAGTGACGGATGTTCTTGAAAATCTTGATGATCAATATGTTTTGTGGTAGCTTTCTCGAAGATTAAGTTGGGCGGTATGGCCGTTACCTCTGGCTGGGGGGCGGCCATATTTGTTTCATCCATCTTTATCTGGCCTCCATCCGCAACCGAATCCAGTCCAGTACCTCATTTTCCGCCCACCCGTAAGACTGACTGCCCAAACGAATTCTTTTGGGAAATCTCCCGTCTTTTTCCATCCTCCTGAGAGAGGCATCACTCAAGGGAACCATGGAAAGAACTTCCGCCCTTCTCAAAATTCGCAGCCGTGGCGGGCTACTGCTCGAAGAGATATTGTTCTCAGCCATTGTTCACCTCCTTGGGAATGCGTGACGAAATCCAGCCATCAATCCCCTGCTCCTCCCAACCTATTGATCGTATGCCTAATCTCAATGGAGCTGGGAAGCTGCCTGATTTAATAGCTCCGTAAATCCAGGCCCTGCTCATTCCCGTTTTCTCACAAACCTGGCGAATACGGAGGATTTTCCTGGGTGCTGCTGATTGCGCATGGTGCATGATGCTTCTCCTTTTTTTGTTTTTTGTTTGCGGCATCGAACCTCTCTGATCTTCATTAGACTACATTGCACAACCAGAAAAAACAACAAGAAAAATTATGTAACCTTTTGATATTTATATGTTTTATTTTTAAAACAGGTTGTGATCCATTTTTTATACTGCGTGCTGACATACTCCATCACTCAGGTAGAATATGCTGTATTTCTGGCACAGATTTGTCGCATGTTCCATTATTGCCACAGGTTATTGGTGAATTTTTGAAATAGAGTGAGTGCATTTGACATTTGAATCCCGAGGGGAGTATTGTGATCTCGCAAGATATCAGGTGTACATGGCACAGCTCATGAAGTCCTTCACCGGACTAACCTGCGCCCCATGGATGCCTGCCGAGCATTGAAGAGATTACAATGATAAATAATTAACCAAAAAGGACAAAACGGAGGAAGAAGATGGCAACTACTGGAATTGGCAAAAGAATCGCAGAAATTATTGGCAATAACAAGAAAAAAGAATTTTCCGACGCTATTGGGGTAGATAGAGGTACCCTCTATCGGTGGATAAAAGAAGAGAGTTTACCAGACCTACGACAGATGCAAGATATATGTAAAGCTCACAATGTGGATCTCGCATGGCTTGCAACCGGGGAAGGTTCAAAAGACAATACTGATCAATTTGGTAGTCTGGCAACCATAACACCTGCGGGACATAGAGAGGATAGACGAGAACAAATAGAGCCTCTCAAAATTGCACCTCAAGAAATATCAGGGATACCAGCCAGGACAGAGTATGCCTTGCTTTGTAGCGTTATAGCCCTTTTCTTTATGTTTATGCTGAAAAACTCAAATGTTGAATTTTTCAAAAATTGTTCTGTTGTTGGGCTTCTTTTGTGCTGTGCTATCGGCTACTTCTATATAGCCGTGCCTTATATTGAAAAATGGTTTTATCGTGCTCCTAAAAATCTTGGTGTGTAAAATTTCACCCATCAAAAAGATAGCACCATGGCCCTGAAGAAATCCGAACTCTATTCATCCATCTGGAAATCCTGCGACGAACTGCGCGGCGGCATGGATGCCAGCCAGTACAAGGATTACGTTCTCATCCTGCTGTGCCACACCGATGAAAACTTCTAAATTTCGCAGGCTGGAGTGGAATAGCACATCTTTAGTTCAGAGAAGTGTTCAGAGAAGTTGACTTTCATCTATACGTAAGTTACCATAGGTTATCAATTCTTGTTAACCTATACATATTTTATTATAATTATGGATCCCAGACGAAACCCCTACGCCCCAGGAGCTGGCACCCCGCCTCCTGAATTGGCGGGACGCGATGACATCATTGAACGGGCTGCCGTGGCGCTTTATCGTATCGGAACCGGACGGGCGGCGCGCAGCGTTATCCTGTACGGTCTGCGTGGTGTCGGCAAAACTGTTCTTCTCCAGAGAATCCGCTTAGTCGCCGAGACTGAAAATTTTGTGCCAGTGGTCATTGAAGCACCGGAAGAACGGTCATTGCCTGCTATCCTTGGTCCGGCTCTCAGGGCTGCCCTTATTCGGATGAGCAGAGGTGAGGCCGCCAAATCAGCACTGCGCAGAGCGCTTGGCGCTCTGGCCGGTTTTGCCCGCATCGCTAAACTCAAATACGGTGATGTGGAGTTCAATGTCGATTTCAGTCCCGAATTAGGGTTGGCCGACAGTGGCGATCTGGAAACAGACATTACAGATCTGTTGGTCTGTGTCGGCGAGACGGCTGCTGAACGCAAAACCGTGGTGGTTCTGTTTATCGACGAAGTGCAATACATTCCGGAAGTGCAACTCGCCGCCCTGATCACCGCCCTGCACCGTGCCAGCCAAAAACAGCTCCCCATCACCCTGGTGGCCGCCGGTTTGCCTCAGTTGCTGGGGCAGATGGGCCGAGCCAAGTCGTATGCGGAGCGCCTGTTTGAATTCATCCCCATTGGGCCGTTAGAAAAAGATGCTGCCAGTCAAGCCCTCTGCGTTCCTGCCGAGCAGGAGGGGGTGACCTTTAGCGAAGAGGCCATCGACGAGATTTTACGCCGCACGGAAGGCTATCCGTATTTCATCCAGGAGTGGGGGAAACATGCCTGGAGTGAAGCTCCGGCCTCGCCTATCACTCTTGCCGATGTACAGCGGGCCAACGAGGTAGCCGTGGCGGAATTGGATGCAAGTTTCTTCAGGGTGCGATTTGACAGACTGACTCCAGCAGAAAAACGATATATCCGGGCCATGGCCGAATTAGGGCCAGGTCCTCACCGTTCCGGCGACATTGCCGACCTTCTTGGCAAGAAAAACTCCGCTGTAGCCCCGGTCCGTGCCCGTCTCATTGTAAAGGGGATGATATACAGCCCGTCACACGGCGATAACGCCTTCACCGTTCCACTGTTTGACGGATTTATGAAGCGGATCATGCCGGAACTCTCATAAACGGGGATAAAAAATCAAATGAACATCGTCGGTCAAATCGAGAGGTAATCCTTGGACCGCGTCGTTACGTTGTTCCGCAACCTGCTGGACTATGATTAACTGGGCGACAGGCTTGACCTCGCCAACCGCAATATCGAGGCGGCACTGCTGTGCGTTTGGCGGGAAGCCGTTCACGGTCGCCCAACTTGAACAGGCCTCCCCCGGCGCAAAATGGACCAAGAAAGGGTAACATCCCTTAAAAGAGGGTAATGAGCGATAACGAAGAAAATAAATATCAGGCCAACGATGCGGATGCAGTCGTGGGCGAGATATTTTCCGGTGGGATCACTGTCAACGAGGCCATAGAGCGTCTACGCAAGCGTCTTCTCGACCTCTCATCCCGCAATCGACTGCTCAATTACCGCCATCCCAAAGGGCGCAGCGTCCAAATCGTTGACGAACCGAACATCAACCTAGTGTTCGCACGACTTTATGATGACGGCAAAGCGGTTCCCTTCAAGTATGTTCCTGAGCCCGATCCGAAAAGCTATGAGGGCAAACGGCCTGAAGCCAGGTTACATGCCGGTCGGGTCGGCATCTCCACCTCAGTTGAGTTTTCCTCCAACCAAATAGAAGCCCAGGGCCGCAGACTTCACGGAATACAGACTCTACTATATCCTGCTGACCTTGAACGGCAGTTGCGCAAGATAGCAGGTGAGGCCAAGACTGCCATTGAAGAGACCGGCAGCAACATGCTCTATCTGGTGTTCGGTTTTCTTGAATTTTACGACAGCGAAGACTCTGCCCGTCCATTGCTTGCCCCCTTGATCTCACTTCCGGTTACTCTCGTTCGTGAGGGGATTGCTCCGGATACCAGCACTTATCAGTACAGCGTAATGCACAGCGGTGAGGATCTGGCCGAAAACCATACTCTGCGCGAAAAACTCCGTCGGGATTTTATGCTCAATCTCCCCGATTTTTCTGAGGAGGATTCACCAGAGGCATACTTTGCCCGGCTCGATCAGGCCATCAGAAACAAGAGCAGGTGGAAGGTGCGACGGCAGATCACCCTCGGGATGTTGTCTTTCGGCAAACTGGCAATCTGGTCTGATCTTGACTCCAAAAAGAATCCCGGACTTTTGGCGCATGATCTCATTCAGTCGGTTTTCTCGGGCGGAGGGGGCGAAGGCAGTGATGGGTTTCATGCCGAGGATTACCGGATTGACGAATGCCCGGAGGCATCACAGGCTCTTATTTATGATGCAGACTCGTCGCAGCATAGCGCAATAATAGATGTCCTTGCCGGTAAAAATATGGTCATTAACGGGCCTCCTGGTACCGGCAAGTCGCAAACCATTACCAATATCATCGCTTCGGCCCTTTTGAAGGGCAAGAAGGTTTTGTTTGTGTCGGAGAAACTTGCCGCTCTTGATGTTGTACGCAACCGTCTCAATCACGCAGGCCTTGGCGATTTTTGTCTCGAACTCCATTCTCACAAAACTCACAAGAAAAAATTTCTTGAGGACATTGAGGCTCGAATCGAGCAGCAATTTCCCTCGACCGTCACACTTCAGGCAAAACAAGCCACCTTGCAGCGGCAGAAGGGAGAGCTTGCTCGATACGCTGAATTGATAGGCAGCCGGATTGGTAATGCGCTGGATTTGACGATCAATGAGATTTTCTGGGCGGCTGAGAGGCGGCGGCAAGAATTAGGTAGTGATCTCTCAGGAGCTGTTCAAAGCATGGGGTTTCCCGAGGCCTCTCAATGGACATATGACGATATTGAGTCTCGCCGCTCAAGACTTGAAGGCCTTGCTGAATTGCATGATACTGTTGGGCGATTTGACGAATGTCATCCATGGTGGGGATTTCACCCCAACCCGCTGGTTCCTTCCGACGATAATGCCATTGCCCGTATTCTCAGCCAAGCCCTGGAGCAAGCACGGAAGGCAGACAAAGCTGCGGACGAGGCTGTTTTCTATTTCAGCCTGGATAGACAGCCGTCGACTGTTTCGGCAGATTTGATCAGGGAAAAACTGATCAATATTTCAGATTTTCCAGAAAAGGCCGATTCATCTCTATTGGGTAAGATGTTTATTCCTGATTCTGATCCCATTGGGAAGAACAGTTTTAGTGCCCTTTCTGATGTGGTGACGGGTGTTGAGAAAGGGCGGGAGCTTGTCAGGGCGGCCAGTGCCGTTTTAGTTGATGGAACTCGACTTTCTACAAATGAAGTAGGAGAGATAAAAAAACGCATTATCCATCATCAGTTGCAAGACAGTCTGATGTCGGCTGACCTTACTAAGGCGCAGCAACGGGTCGTCTTGTTTGAGCAGGCTGTGGAAAAATTTGCCTCTTCCCAAGAAGCAGCGCCTCCTTACAGCGCCGCAAGCCGGGATGCTGCCGAAGAATTTCTCAGCACTTATGCAAAGATTACCTCATTTGGGTTAGGGCCTGTAAGCATCACAACGGCCTTGGAAAAGGCCAACGCTATGACGGATGTTGTTGCCTTACTGGGTACTGCCCTTAATCACATCTCGGATATTGCAAAGAACAGAGAGTTAAACTTCGATTCATCCCCCGAAGCTGTGGCAAGGCTGGTTGGCCCGGATGGAATCCCCGGTTTAATAAGCCAATCTGAAATCAATTCGCAAATTTTGGAAAAGGCACGGAGGTTTGTAGCGTTTCCGTTAGCCGACAGAACGATTGCAGAAATTGAACGGTTAAAAGGAGCCATTGAAACCGAAATAACAGCCTGCGCAGAAGCCTTGGAGCGGTGCCGGACAGTTATTGAAAGATTTGGCCTTCCATTTGATTTGACAGAACATGCCGTTGAAGAAGCCTCTCTTCTTGCGGAAGTGGCCCAACAAGCCCCTGCTGATTTACTTGAATACAGACTGCCTGGTTTTGGCCTTGCAAGGACAACTGAACTTATCGCCAGGATCAAGGGCTTCCTTGTTTCAGAAGAACAAATGGGTGCTGATCTCGGCCAGATTTTTTATCTCGATGCACTACCTGAAATCTCTGACATTAAATCTGCAATAGTTGTGTTGAGGCAAAAAGACGGATTGTTTGCGTTCTTTGATGGAAAATGGCGCAAGGCGCGTCAACTTCATGGAGGTTTGTGCAAGGAGAAACGGAAACTCTCGGCGAGACAGCGTGTAGAGGAACTTTCCTCCTTGGTGTCGTGGATTGAGTCTCGTCATGCCTTTATCGCCGATTCTGAATTTAGGGAGTGTTTTGGAAGTCTGTTTCGTGGGCTTGAAACTGATATCGATAAGATTACACGATTGAATGACTGGTATCTCTTTGCTCGTTCGGCTTTTGTTAAATCTCCGGGACTATCCGACAAGGTTGATTTATCGGCGATTCCTTCAGAAAGAATTTCTGAATTGGCTGCCAAGGGTGGAATAGTAAGTGCAGATATTGAGCGTTTGGCGGGTGTAGATGAAGCTATTCGGGGTTTATTAGGCGCTAATATTACCGGTTTTCGGGATGCTCGCATTCGGAGCTGGGCAGATGGTCTGGAATGTTTACGCCGGGCCGTTAAGGGCTTAGAGGCAGAAACAGGCTTTTTTGCTGAATTTGTGGATCGTAATTTATCGCCAAAAGAGGCATTGCGTCTCATGGAGGCAAAGGCAGAGCTCGATGCGTCATCTTCAGAGCTGGCCATGCTGCTGGCGGGACACAAAACCTTGAAAGAGGCCGCAGGTGAGGCGCTCTCTCAGGTGATCGCCGTTACAGGTGAGACATGGTCTGAGCACCTTCCTGCCTTATCAAAGAAAGTTTCTCTTGTAATAGATGCCGCTGATAAGGCCCGTTTTTTTGCCGATGGAGAATCTTCGCTTATGCTTGCTGAGGCCTTCGCAAGCACCAAATCCTCGATGGATGAAGAATGGGCCAATATTACTTCAATGCCCGCCTGGAATCGGTTTGAGGATTGGCAAGGTTTGATTGAAACGGCGCGGGACGAAGGAAGGGAGGTCAGGGGGATTTTGGAAGGGTTGGCGTTCTGCGCGCGGCCAGAGCACTCAGCTTCTGCCGTCCTCGATGCGATTGATCAAGAGGCCGAAGCTGAATTTCTTCTGGATCGACTTGCTCAATCAGAAGAAATATCCTCTTTGTTTGGCCACCATTTTATTGGGGTTGATACTGATATAACCGGCTTATCTCAGGCCCATGCCTGGGGTCGGTTAGTATGTGAGAGAGAGTTACCCCTCAGTGTCCAATGGCGTCTGCTTTCTGATGATGTTCAGGAAGCACTGGAAAAGGGGCGGGTTCTTTTCTCTGAAATTGACGATGGGTGTCGAGATGCCAAAGTCTTTCTTGAAGGACTGTGTTCATATGGCTCGTTTAATTGGGATGACTGGCAAAAGAGTGAGCGTGATCAGGACTTGCAAGATCGGCCTGTAGAGATTGTGCGCCGGATCGAGTCGGCTGGCGCTGCGCCCGGATCGGTACTTCCGTGGTCAAAATATCTTATGGCTCGTGAGCAGGCCCAGCAGCAAGGGCTTGGTGATTTTGTGGATGCTTTAGAATCAAACAAGATTCCCTCCGCTGCTTTGACATCTGCCTTTGAACTATCAACCTATCAGTCGATTGGTCGTTCAGCCTACCAGGCATATCCAGAACTCTCGGGATTTAACGGTGTGACCCATGATAAGATCCGTACAGCCTACCAGGTGCTTGATGCTGAAATTGTTTCTCTGGCTGGAAAGGATTTTGCCAGCCAGATCAATAGTCGTACCCGTGTTCCTGAGGGCAGACGTGGAACGACCGTAGGTGAGTATACCGATATGCACCTGCTGCGTCGGGAGATCAACAAACAACGACGACATATTCCGATCCGACAGTTGATTAAAAGGGCAGGTAATGCGCTGCAAGCCTTAAAGCCATGCTTTATGATGGGTCCACTTTCAGTGGCTCAGTATCTTGAACAGGGTGTTTTGAAATTTGATCTGGTGGTTATGGATGAGGCTTCTCAGCTCCGACCAGAGGAGGCTTTGGGTGCTATCGCCCGTGGGAACCAGTTGGTGGTGGTAGGTGATCCTAAACAATTACCCCCAACGAGCTTTTTTGATCGCATTGTGGACGCCGGTGACGGCGATGAAGAGGAGGACGAGGCCCCGGCTGCCATCAGCGGCATGGAAAGCATTCTGGATATCTGTCAGCAGTTGTTTACCCCTGTACGCAGCTTGCGGTGGCATTATAGATCGCAGCATGAATCGCTTATCGCCTTCTCAAATCACCATTTTTATAAAAATCTGGTCGTTTTCCCTTCACCGTATGCCAAGAATCCTGGGCTTGGAGTGAAATACCGGTATGTGCGAAGTGGTTTGTACAGAGACAGGCTGAATAAACCCGAGGCTCAACGAGTGGTTGATGCGGTTCTGGAACATATGATCAAGCGGCCTGATGAGTCTCTGGGGGTCGTCACCCTCAATCAGACCCAGCGCGAGCTTATTGAAGATCTGCTTGACAAGAAGCTGAAAACATTTAAGGAAGGCGTAGAGTTTCTCGGTTATTGGGAGAATGAGGGGTGGCCGTTTTTCGTCAAAAACCTGGAAAATGTCCAGGGTGATGAGCGTGATGTCATCTTTATCTCCACCACATTTGGCAAGGTGCCGGGTACCGACAAAGTACGCCAGAACTTTGGTCCTATCAGCCGTCCGGATGGATGGCGACGGCTGAATGTCCTTTTTACCCGCTCTAAGCGGAGGATCGAGCTTTTCACATCCATGTCGCCGGAAGATATCGTTGTCGATGAGAAAACCCCCTTGGGAACGAAGGCTTTGCGGGACTATCTTGATTTTGCAAAACACGGGATTCTGACAACGACAGACGAAAATGTGCGGGCACCGGATAGTGACTTTGAGATATCTGTGGCCAATGTTGTTACTGCAATGGGATATGAAGTTAAACCGCAGTTAGGTGTTGCGGGATTTTTCATTGACATGGCGGTACGGAATCCGGACAGACCCGGTGAATTTCTGGCTGGCATTGAGTGTGATGGTGCGACCTATCATAGAGGACACTCTGTGCGTGACCGTGATCGTATCCGGCAGGAAATTCTTGAATCACTTGGCTGGAAGTCACGTATTCATCGTATCTGGTCCACAGACTGGTTCTATAATCCCCGAAAGGAAGTCAGGCGTCTTCAGCATTTTTTGGAAGAACGACAACGGCTTAGCGGAGATGAAGCACCAGATGAGTGGGAGGACGCTGAGGATTACATTCAGGACAATGATAGTCTGGAGACACAGGAAGCGGGTGAGGAACTGGTAGAAGTTTCTGCTGCTTCTGCAGGAGATGAAGATGCGTTTGTTGAGGTCGGTGACCGTGTCACCTATGATTTTGTTGATGATCCCAAAAATCGACACAGTGTCTTTATTGTAGACAGTGCAAGCAATCCTAAAATGGGCATCATCAATGAACTGACCCCAGTAGCGCAGGCCTTGTTGGGATTATCTCTTGGTGATGTAGGTGAACTTAAACTCCCAGGTCATAAAACTCAGCAGTTACGATTGTTGAAAATTCATCGGCAAGAAGAACTTCTTGTGTAGACCGTTTAATAGATACTGTGTTTTAGCTAACACCGGCGAGAGTGAAGCCGATACCGGCGCCAAATACATCGATCCCGCATTAGCTGCGGCTGGTTTGGAGGTCGGACACGTCATGCGTGAATATTATTTTACCGGTGGTCAAAAACTTGCTGCTGGGCAACGCGGCACACGTTGTTTTATTGATTATTTACTGAGAATCTCCTTGGCCTGAGTGCCGACTTTTACAAAGGGTGACTTGTCCTAATTGCTCTTGATGTCGGAGTAGAGCCGGGTACTGAGTGTGGCCGCCAGTGTCTTGCCATCAGATTTCCAGAGCCCAGTTCAGCAGCTTGGCGATTTCATTGGCATACAACGTCCTTCAAGATCTGAATGGCTACGTATTGAATGTTCATAGGGCCGCTCCCAATTTTGTATTCCTCGAAATTTTCCGCTTCGTGATCACACCATGCTGAGTTCAAGTTTGTGTTTTATCTTTTCCCATCCCGGAATGACAGAGTCGAGGAGCTTGTAAAAATCCGGGCTATGGTCATGATATTTCAGGTGACACAGTTCATGCGTAACAACATAGTCAATGCACTCTTTAGGCGCTTTGATCAGGTCGGTATTGAGGGTTACTGTGCCCTTGTCTGAAAGGCTTCCCCATCTTTTTTGCATTCGCTTGATGGATAGTTTTGGCTGGTCAACACCGAGACCATTAAATTTCTGCCAGCAGCGATCCATGCTTTCGAAAAATTGAACCTGTGCCTTTTCTGAATACCATTGATTTAAAAGTTTCTTGGCAGCAGTTGGAGTCGGCTCGCTCCGACAAGTGATATGGAAAAAGCCGCGAGATAATTTGACGGAGTTTTCCGGTCCCTCTATTAACTTCAAGCGGTATTGTTTTCCAAGATACCGGTGGGTCTCTCCGTTCACGTAACAGCGATCAGGCGTCTTTGGGTTAAACTGCTTGAAATAATTCAACTGCCTGAGAATCCAACGAGCTCTTTTAATTATTTTCTTTTCTATTAGTGCAATGCCTGATTGAACGGGTGCTTTGACAATAACGGTGCTATCAGGAAGCACGGCAATTTCCAATGTTTTTCTTTCACAATAAAACAGACTGAAATCAATAGTCTTTCGCCCGTAAACAACCGAGTGCGTGTTGTTATGGTTTACCTCCATTATTTATAACTCCTGTGCTTTGCCACCTGCAGCACTTTCTCGATGATGTCATCCATCTGATCAAGCGACAATTCGACGCCTCTTTCCGTCTTGAGTTCATCATAGAGATAATCGTCGATCTCGTTAATCGCCTGTTTTTGAGCGTCATCATCATCCCAGAAGTGAACTTTTTTGTGTTTTTCCAAAATACCATGAATAGCAATTGCCGTATCTGCCGCAGCAGATTCAAGGTCTCCTTCACCTGATTCGTGTTTTTCAAGGAAAGGCTTAAGCACCCCGAAATAGGCCATGGCATCTTCATTGCCTGAAAGTTTATCAGGTATATCATCATGCACCTTGCCGACAACCTTGTTACGGATGTCCACAACTTTATTCAGATAATCCAGATCGGATATCCTCTTAGCCCTGAAGTCTTCGATCGCTTGCTGGATCAGCTTTGAGAACTTCTCGTAAAACGCAGGGTCTTCATCCATCTTTTCGGTGATAACTTTCTTCGTGGCATGCGCAATCGTATCAGCCTTTGAAGCCGAGGTCTTCTTGGTCTGATATACACCTTGCTCCTCTTTGACTTGATTAAACATTTTGTCGTCAAAGATATTGACCGGTTCATTCAGCTGAACAACTTCGCTGGCTTGAATGTGGATATCCAGCAATTTTTTGATTTTTGGCTCGTAATCCCGGTAATCAATGGCCTCTGCATACCGAAGCTTGACAGACGCCTTGAGTGACTGGAATTTCCGAAGGTCTGCCTTGTATCTGATCATCGTTTTTTCGTCGGTTTCGGTCAGGAATTTTTCGGAAGACAGTGCAATGCCGAGGGTTTTCCCAAACTCCGAAAGGCGACTGTAAAACTCTTCTCGGAGCTCGTCATCGGCAAGCAGCACTTCATATGCTTCTTCGTCATAAGAATGCTTAACCGTTTTGAATAGATCCCAGAGATCGGAATACCGGCCCGGCAGTTTTTCCACTTCACTGTTAATGGATGTCAGGGTGCCGACAAGATCGGATTCATCGAAACCTTCAAAAGCGCTGTACATTGTGAGTGCTTTATCCAGTTCGCCGAGGACGCTTGCATAGTCGACAATGAAGCCGAACTCCTTGCCCTCATAAAGACGATTGACCCGTGCAATTGCTTGAAGCAGCGTGTGCTCTTTAAGCACCCTGCACAAATAGAGTACCGCGTTTCGTGGGGCATCAAAGCCGGTGAGCAACTTATCAACGACAATAAGAATTTCAGGTTCGCTGCCATGCTTAAACTGATTGATAAGCTGCTTGGTGTATTCATCTTCACTGCCATAGCGCTTCATCATTTTTTGCCAGAATTTTACGACTTCGTCCGTTGTTTCATCATCGGTTTCTTCGTAGCCTTCACGCATATCCGGTGGCGAGATAACGACCTCAGAGCTGACAATGCCAATCTCATTCAGATGCGCATTGTACTTGAGCGCAGATACTTTATTCGGCGCCACCAATTGTGCCTTAAATCCTGTACCCTGCCAGTTGGAGCGAAAGTGCTCACTGATGTCAAAGGCTCTCATGTATATGACCTGATCTGCCTTATTCAGCATTTCTGCTCGTGCATATTTCCGTTTCAGATCCGCTTGCTGTTCCTTGGTTAATCCTTTTGTATGCCTTTCAAACCAGAGATCTACAGCATCCTTGTTTTGTGTCATCTCGACATGCCGCCCCTCGTACAAAAGTGGAACAACGGCACCGTCTTCTACAGCTTGTGTAATTGAATAATGAGGCTCCACCAGTTCTCCGAACTTGGTGAAATTGTTCTTTTCCTTCTTTAACAGTGGAGTACCTGTGAATCCTAAATAACAGGCATGAGGAAACATCTGCCTCATCCGGGCAGAAAAAGAACCGAACTGGGTACGGTGGCTCTCATCCACAAGAATGAAAATATCAGGTGATTCATCCTGGTATTTTTTTGCCGCGTAAGCTTTATCGAACTTATGAATGAGGGTTGTGATAATCCCCGATTTCTTTTCAGCGACAAGCTCCAGCAGGTTTCTGCCCGATGTAGCCCGATTCGCCTCAAGGCCACAGGCGGCAAAGGTGTTCCCCAGCTGCTTGTCGAGGTCATCACGGTCTGTCACAAGAACAATTCGCGGATTCAATATTTCCGGATCTAAGGCCAGGTTTCTTGCGAGCATCACCATGGTCAGGGATTTCCCTGAACCCTGAGTGTGCCAGATCACACCGCCTTTACGTGAGTCGGCGCTGTCAAAGTGCTTCACCCGATTCAGGGTAGACTTGATGACGAAGTACTGCTGATAGCGGGCAATCTTCTTGATCCCCCCATCAAACACCGTAAACTTCCACGCCAATTCCAGGAGCCTTTCCGGGCGGCAGAGGGAGAACAGAGACTTGTCCTGTTCGGTCACCAGTCTGTTGCCGGTCAATGCTTCCGGCTTAACATCAAAGGCAGATGAAATTCTGGCGACAACATCCTCGGCAAGTGGCTGGTTGACTACTGCTGCCAATTTTTCAAACTCGCGCTCACCGTTATCCATCTGAGGCTCTTTCCATACCCCCCAGAATTTTGCAGCAGTACCCGTTGTTGCGTACATAGCGCTGTTCTTATTCAGAGCCAACACCATCTGGCTGTAGATAAAGAGCTTCGGGATATAGTCGTCATTCTGATTTCTGATCGACTGCGAAACGGCCTGCTCCACTTCTGTCTGCGGCGCTTTACACTCAATCACGCAAAACGAAATGCCATTGACGAAGAGAACGATATCCGGGCGGGCCGTTTCTGTGCTTCTACTTCGTTCAACACTGTATTCGACCGTTACGTGAAACCTGTTGCGACCGGGATTGCGCCAATCGATATAGTTCATGTTGAAGCTTTTCGAGTCACCCTCAATGGTCTGTTCCATGGCCGTCCCGAGAGTGATCAGGTCGTAAATAGCCTCGTTGGTCTTCAGCAGACCGTCGTATTTGATGTTTTTCAGCTTCTGAATGGCCGACTGTACATTCTCCTCACTGAAGAGGTATTCGCTGCCCTTGTAACGAATACGGTTTATCTCTTTGAGCTGGTTGCGCAGAATGTTCTCCAATAAAACATTGGAAAAGCGTCCCTGACGCTCTGTCAGTGCTTCTTCAGGCGAAATGTATTCATAGCCCAAGGCTACCAGTAATTGCAGGGCTGGAATCTGGCTTGTTAATTTTTCGTTGGTTGCAAAATCACACATAATTATCCCTTCACTTCCCAGTGACCGCGAGTTCCGCCGACACGCTTGACCAGACCATCCTCTCGCAGTTGTTTTATATTCTTCTCAACCGCCGTTGTGCTGATGTCTAACAGTTCAGCCAGTTGAGCACCTGAAATCTTAGGGTTGGTTTTCATCTCTGCGAGAATCAGTTCTTTAGTATTACCCAACTGATTACCCAACTGATTACCCAACTGATTACCCAACCCTTCGGAAGTCGGTGCTTTCAGCAGCTCAACCGTAACACCACCTGAATTTTCCTCAATGAGGGGTTCAGGCAGTCCAGCCTGTTTGCAGGCATCAGTGATCTTTTCAATTCCCCGTCCCCAGGAATCAATATAGCCGACCCGATAGCACACCTCTGCGATGAGTGGATTACGGGGAATTGACCTGTGCGCCTGAAATAACTTTTCAACGGTTAGTTCGAGCGGCAGAGTGCCGACATTCCACAACGAAAGCCGGTCATCCATGACGCGGAGTTGCGTCATGCTGCCCATATAATTTCGATGTACCAGCGCATTGAGCAGCATTTCACGCAGCGCCGGAACAGGATACTCCAGCTCTTCAATGCGGCGCAGCCCTTCAAACCGTACTGGCTTAATTAAAAACTTTCGTTCCAGTTGCTCCATCACATCACGAAGGAGCTGAAAAAGGTTGCCCTCGCAGACCTCCTGAAAACGCATATCCACCATATTAAGACCAAACCGCCCAATCTTTACGAACAGGTTCGGAAAGAATTCTCCGGGATCTTTGCCAAACAGAACCAAAGCCGCATTGTTCAGACCATCGTCAGTGAGCAGGTGCAACTTTCTTAATAATTCTTCTGGAGAAAGCCCGGAAATATCCGGTAGGCGACCAGCGGTAACCGCCTCTTTTTTGAAGAGTTCAATTGTCGCATCGTCAATATCATCGAGCGTCGCTTTCTCTTCAACCACCCGATCCCAGGTCATGCCCATCTTCTTCAGAAGAAACTCTGTCAGGCCATGGCCTTTCAGTTCCTGCTTTACCGATCCCGACCGCCAGTAGTAGGAACCTCGCAGAGAAATGGGCACAGTTGATGGTTCAACGATGATTTCCAGATAGGCTTTGTCGTCTTCGTGCAACAGATTGATATGCGGCATCAGTCCCAGTTGGTCGCGAATCTTGTTCGGTAGGTCTTCCAGAAGTTTCTTGGCATTATGCAAACCGACAGTTTTGCCCGTATCATCTTTGCCGATGAAAACCCGTCCGCCCTGGGCATTGGCAAACCCGCAAATCCATTTCAGGTAGTCGTCGTGCCACGACTGTTTCCATTCGATGTTTTGGGATTCTTTAGTCATGGAATCTTCTCTTCCTCTAAATTTGGTTCCAGTCATTCAAGGCATGTGCTTTGAACCATGAAACAGGGGCCATTTTGCGAAACTCATTCAATTTATGGTGAAACGGGCACGCCCCGAGTTTTTTCTCGCATCCGCAGGGACAGGACCTTTTGTTAGCAATCCGTTTTTTTATTCCAAGCAGCTGAATGGCCTGTGTTACCTGAGGCCTTTCTTTTAATCCCAGTATAACGGAGTAATCGTCCACGATGCCTTGGCCACCATGAGCCAACTCGCCAAATACAAAATCTCCACCGTGCCTCAGCTTGTAAGAAACAGCGTAGAGGTACGGCACGAGACATTTATCTGCAAAGCCAGTCAGATTTGGGGCGCTATGGATTTTCCTCAACAGCCTGAGCGGTGAACCCAGACAAAGGGTTCCATCATGGTTGACATGAAAATTTCCATCACGCGGAATCTTGCCGCCGGTTTCCTTCACCTTAGGAAGGGCCTGAGGGAATTTGTCCGGAACAACGATTTCCAACTTGTAGGAGTCATCTATTTCATCACTGTCAGACACGCTGGCCTTGAACCGAAATTTCCCACGCAGGCACACACCAGCATCTGAGCATGGAGCCGTCGACATGCCGGGATAATCGCGAAGAAATTGGCTCAAGCTTTTCAATGCCAATACACCCATTCAGCTACCATTCCCACGGTCTGGCCGAGTCTTGTCGGTCAATCGTGTGTGTTTTGGGAGTTACAATGTTAACGCTGGCAGCGCTGATCCCCAGTTGCTTCTTCAGCTCCGCCTCGTTCACTCGCAATGAGAACTTCTCTTCGATGTGTTCGCAGAGAAATTCAGTGTCAGTCGTGGAGGTAAGATGCTGAAAATCAGTTCTCGCCTGCAGAAGCCAGGCATTGAAATTTTCCTCCAGTCTCAGGTGCAGACAATCATGTCTATACCAGCGGTCGGCAAAGTCCTCTTCGGGGTCAACGGGATTGGGAACCCGTGGTTTTGTCGGGCGCACTAAACCGCCCATCTTTTCAAGCACGTTACCAAGGGCTGCAACGATATCGGTCTCACCGTTATAGGCTCTGGCGGCCAGTGTCGTTATGATGATGGAAATGGGCTTGGAATCCGGATTGTCCTTGCTCCAGTTATCACGATGACGCTTTAGAATCTGAATCACCCGCTGCAAAGGTGTTTTCTGTTTGAACAAGGGCACATCATCCACCTGAGCCTTTTCCAGAAGGATTCTTGTTTGTTGTGGATTCATTCGGTATTCAAACCACTTGGCATATCCTTCCGGATTGCTGATATTCCAGTTATCACATATATGCTTATAGCCCTCGTGCCGGTCGTCCGTTATGGATACCGTTGTCTGGGAGGCAGCTCCAGCCACATATTCGCCTAATCCTGTATTGCGGATGGACTCCAATATTGCCTTCCGCCGTTTTTCATCCGCTGGAATACACGGAACAATATCCATGTGAAAGCTGAGGTCATCCTCATACTCAAGACGCCAGCAGCGCTGTTTCGGCTCCAGTTCACGCTTGATGCCACGGGCCTTCCGATAGGCTTCCAGCTCAATACCAATCAGCTTCTTAAGGGTTTCCTGGGTATGGCTGTCCTTGCTGATTCCGTCCCGGAGCTTACAGGCAAGATCAAGGTCATATTTTTCACTTTCATCAAGTGGGCGTATCGCTGTGCCAAGGCGGAACGACCCTTGAGGGAAAATATGCGGATTGTTTCCCGACACTGCTGATTCATCGCGATCAAACCATTCCCCGAGATCCTCATACCTTTTACGCGCTTTGTCATAGGCCGAATCAGGGAGCTCCAGTAATTTAACCATGTTGTCAATAACGACTCGTTTTTGTTCATTGGTAATCATTGGCTGTCTCCTATTGTTATCGCTTTTATAAACTTCTTCTCTTTGTTGTTCTGGTCATAAATAATCCACGGCATATCTGCTTTCGGCATTCTTGCTCTTCCCATCTCGATGGAACAGGAGACAGCCATTGCCGGGAAAACGGAAAGTGGAGTAGTAGACCCATGTACATCCTTAATCAGAACCATGAGTTTTCGGATGATGCTCCGCATCATGGAAAGCTGCGCACTGTTACGGATATTATCGTTGCCGATGTGATCTTCGGGCACAGTCAACTCCCATACAGAAACCTGTTCACCCATGACTGTTCTGATTCGGTCATGATTAATAATGTCGCTCAAAGAGATGACCAGAACCGGGGCTCCAATGATCTTTTCAGGCTTCTTGATTATGAACTCGAACCTCTCAGGAAATTCCTGCCAGTGCCAGCCTTTCGGCTCTCTGATCGGCTGATAGGTATCCACGGAAATCTTGTCCGTGAACAGCGCCCCCAGTTGGATCAACAAAGGAATGTCAGCCAGAGAGAACAGCGAGAAATGTTTTGTCTGGTCACTTTCAATCAAAGGCAAAACCTTCTGATCAAAAACCCGGTTCAGATGCGCCGATTCCGATTCCCAGAACGCAGCCGTTTTATCTTCATGGGAGCATGACATGGAAAGGCAGACAGAGTTCTCCGATACCGGATAGCGCTCCGGAAACATCGCTGCCATGGCATCTTCCTGTTGCAGCGGAGATCGTTGCTCACCGATGTTGCTACCGTAGAAAACCACATGAGATTTTCGGTTGGCTGCGATACCGGTAACCGTGACCACTCTGTGTTCATGTTCCTTTTTCCATTGCTGCAGCAGAGATGGGGAATACTTGGCTCCGTCTTTGTCCTGATCAATAGTATTGTGGCAGTCATGGCACATGAGCATCAGATTGCCGACGTCATTAAGGCTCTGAGGGTTCCTTTTAAACGGCCCCCATCCGCGTGGACCATCTTCAGAAAACGAATAGATGTGCGCCTTCTCCGAGATATTAACCCGCTCCTGAGTTACCGGAGACTTGTAGAGTATGCGGTTGCACCCGTTGAACTGGCAACGTCCGGCGGCCCGAGCCCACAGCTCCCGTTCAACCTCTTTTTTTATGTAACGGGTGACTTCCTTGATGTTCCGTTTGCTCATTCCGCTTCCCCTTCAGTATTTTCAGGTTCACGCTCTTGTCTTGCAGCATTCCAGAACGTATTGAAAACGAGTTTCAAAATAAGCCACCACGCATAAACACCATGAAAGGAATTGCAGGCGTTATGATCGATCAGCCCGTGAGCAAGTTCATTTCTGAGATTAGCCCCAAGGGGATCGCAAAACAACGCCTTGATCTCAAAGGTCAAATCATCACCAAAAACAGCCTTCATTTCAGGAAGACTGACAAGCGTGCTGAGGCCATTCTCGTTTTCGATGCCACAGCTGTCTATAGTTGATGTTTTTGCGCCTGCATTTTTCAGGTGATATCGAACCAGGTTCTCGATTTGGGGTGATAGAAGATGAAGAGCTGTTACGTAGTCATGGTCGTACCCAGAATAAAGCCCCTTGGCGAAGAGAACTTCACGCCCCGGCGGAACAATTGGGGACTGTTTGACAATGCTGAAAAAATCAACTTCGCGTATTCGATGTTCCAGATGGAGGATTTCCAACGCTGGCAGAACATTCCCCTGAACAATCAAAGTTAAGTGTATGCCATGATTTTGCATAACAGACGCTTGGACATTGGGGTGATTGCCGTCCAGAGTTTCGTCAAAGTTGATGCCATTTGTTTTGGCGATCACGCGACCATCACGACTCATGTAGGTGCCACCGAACAATGATGATAACGGATGCTGTTTCAATTGCTTTATCGCCGAATCCTGCATTTCGGAGATACGCATACCTTGGGAAAGATTGGCGAATGCCTTTAGTGCATCAATTGGTGTCTTTTCAGAAACTGCAGTTTTGGCAGCTTCCACTATCTGAGTAATGTCTATTCCATCGGACGAGATAACACCCATTTCGTTAAGAGACAATTGGCCAGCTTCATTAAGTGATTTATGTAACTCCGCAATACGCTCATCGACCTTTAAGGCAGGTCGATCTGTCTTTGGAATCGTCCTGAGAATCTGAATGGCCTTTTCATAAAAACTTGCGGCAACCATGTTGCTTGGCTGCTCCGTGGCTGTGCGGGCTAACGCTTCTTTTACAAAAGCTTCAGCATGGCAGATGGTCATTTCGATTGACTTTGTTTTATCCCCGACAGATTCGTACCATTTTGATGAATTTTCGAAGTAATCCCGCGCCCTATGTAAATCACCGTCACCTTCAAAGGTTCTCGCTAATGATTCAAGTTTTCCAGCGATATCACCCGCATTGCTTTTGCCGAGACCAAAGTTGGCCATAAGGTCAGCTAACCACAAGGCCAGGTAACCGTCAGATTCTTTGCTGGAGTCAAATGCTTGCTGGATATCACGTTCCATCTCTTGAATGCGGTTGCCTGCTCCAGTTCGAATCATGGCGGCTAAACTAAGCGCCCGGTACCAGCATTCACGTCCATCACGAACCCACGTTTCCGTATCAAGAGGTATCTGGCGGTATGCATCAATTGCAACAAGCGCATTGCTCAAATCTTTCTTCGATGCCTTTAACCAAGCAAGGTCAGCCAACCTGGCCTTCAATCGGACATCTGTTACTTCTGTTATGATCTCAGAAAAGAAAGAGATATCCTCCGCAGAAAAATCATCCGCTATAGCAGAACGCCGGTCATGAAAAACAGCAAATGGTTTGAATGGCTCATTCTTGTTGTCAGATGACAGCATCATTGAGCAGGCGTCAGAAAGCAGCCAATATATTTTGGCCTGTTTCGGATTGCCGTCATCAAGTGATTTGCGAGCAGCTTTTGAAAAGGCATCATAGATAGAGGTATACCCGTCGCCAGTTGAATCATCCAAAATTCGCTGACAGTGCTCTTTATCAAAATCACTTTTATCGATTGTCGTATCTGCCGGATATCTCTCGTTAGCCATGATTACGCCTCCATGTATTGGTTAACGATTTCCGGTTTTACGTGCCATTCACCGGTGAGCATCTTCTGCATCAGTCCGCGTTTCTGGTTTTTGTATTTATCTGTGAGCTGTTTCAGCAAATCTATTTCTTGTTGGGCATTGCTCAGTGTTTTAGCGATTTCTTTTTGTTCGGAGATGCTGCTCGGAACTCTAATTTTTAGCAGCAAGAAAGCATCCAATTTTACGGCCATACGTTCGATAAGTGTGCCTTCGGTTTTGGTTGCGTAAATCGCAATTTGTCTCGGACATGTTAATGCGTGAGTTAGAAAATCAGGATCAATAGCATTGTCCTTTATTTGGAGTACCTCATAGATGGGAGAAAGAACCACTCTATGATCAACTGTTGATCTGGCTATGGCTCCCCATCTTAGATTTGCTGGGTTGAAAACGATATCCCCTGGGTGGACGACCTTATATGTTTTATTCCCTGTATCTTTTACGAGAAACTCACGGTTATATCGCTCGGTCTTTTCAGTTACGCCATTTTCAATCGTTAGCGAATAAAGTGGCTGATCTTCTGATGGAACTGCTTTTTCATTTCGTGGTGTTACGAACTTTCCAACCTTCACCGGTTCCCAGCTCTTAGTCGTTGAGCTGTCTGCCCTAAAATAGCTTTGGTATAGAGCGTTTAACCTCTTCCCTTTGGTCTGAATCAGCCGTTCTGTTTTCTCAATGGCCTTATCCCAAGTTGACAACAAATCGGCGATGGCTCTTTGTTCCGGATATGGTGGCAAAACAACAGGTATCTTTTCGACTACTGTTTTGTTAATTTTCACCATAGTGTTACTGGTTCCAGAAGCACAACTTTGGATATATTTCCGAACTATTGAACTCCTAAGGTAGATTTCGAAAAAAGTATTTAAGACTCGGGTTTCATCCACACGAAACCGCATTAGCAAATCTGGATAGGAACAATTTTCAATTTCACCCCTGAAAAGCATCGTTCTTCCAACTTTGTCCAGTGTATTAGATCGACTGATTAAAAAATCACCTGGCTCCAGTAGAAAGTCTTTTACTTTGTTATCTTCTTTGGGGGCTGGTTTTGCTTGGGATGGATCGAACCCATTTTCGGTTAAATTCCCTAAGCTTAAAATCCAGCTACCATTAGATTCCTCAGGACAATTCGGTGAATATCCATTTTTTATGGCTTGAGTAACTAAATTTTTAAGTTTTACATATTTCCATTCTTTGGGGATGTCATACTTAAGCTTCATCGCTGGATCTCCTTGAGCTTCTCGGCCATCTTCACCCGCACCGCTGCCAGCTCTTTTTCCAGATCGTCAATTTCCACTTGCACCGCATCGATGTTGATTTCCTCTTCCTCCTCAAAGGTGTCCACATAGCGGGGGATATTGAGGTTGAAGTCGTTTTCCTTTATCTCGGTTAACTCGGCCACATGGGCGTATTTTTCTTCTTCGGCCCGGGCGGTGTAGGTCTCCATGATCTTGTCTATATGCGCTTCCGAGAGGGTGTTCATGTTTTTCCCGGAGACATACTCGCGGCTGGCATCAACAAAGAAGACGTTTTTGCATTCTTCATGGGCTCCGCCTTTTTCACGGGAGCGGTCAAAAACCAGAATCGCCACCGGAATGTTGGTGGTCGGGAACAGGTTGCCTGGCAGGCCGATCACGGCATCCAGCAGATTTTCCTCAATTATCTTCTGACGGATACGGCCTTCGGCTGCGCCCCGGAACAACACGCCATGAGGAACCACCACGGCGACCCGGCCCTGCTTTTCAAGGGCGGTTTCTACCATGTGGCTGATAAAGGCCCAGTCGCCTTTGCTTTTGGGAGGAACACCACGCCAGAAGCGGTTGTACTGATCGCTCTCGGCATCCTCAGCACCCCATTTATCCAGCGAGAATGGCGGATTGGCTACCACGCAGTTGAATTTCATCAGCCGGTCATTTTCCACCAGTAACGGGCTGTTCAGGGTGTCACACCATTCCACCCGAGCGCTGTCAAAGCTGTGCAGGAACATGTTCATGCGGCAGAGCGCCCATGTGCTGCCGTTGGACTCCTGACCGAAGAGGGCAAAGTTTCGTGCGGCTTGCTTGTCGTCTCCAGCTCGCTTAGCAACTTCTTCTGCGGCCCTGATCAACAAGCCCCCAGCACCACAGGTCGGATCGCAGATACGATCGCCCGGTTTCGGGCCTGCCAGCTTGGCCACCAGCTCGGTTACTTTCAGCGGGGTAAAGAACTCTCCGGCCTTCTTTCCGGAGTCGGAGGCAAAACGTTCTATGAGATAGATGTAGGTGTTACCGATAACGTCCTCGGAAACGAGGCTGGGTTTCATGCTTAGCTGAGGTTTGTTGAAATCTTCCAGCAACTGTTTCAGGCGACGGTTCCGGTCCTTGGTTTTCCCGAGATTGGCCTCGCTGTTGAAGTCGATATTGCGGAATACCCCTTCGAGCTTGCTCTTGTTGATCTCTTCAATATGGTCGAGCACGATATTGATCAATTCACCGATGTTGGCGGCAGACCTGCGCTCGTAGAGGCTATAGTAACTGGCCGGAAACTCATCCAAGACCGTCTCTTCGCCAGTCTTTTCATTCTTTTCCGTAAGTCTTACTTCAGGAAGAACAAAACGTTCACGCTCGAGCTTGCGGCGAATGCGAACATCATCATTACCATACTGCTTCTGGTACTCTTCGTAGTGGTCCTGCCAGACATCGGAGATGTACTTCAAAAACAGCATCACGAGAATGTAGTCTTTGTACTGCGCCGGATCAACAACCCCCCGGAAGGTGTCACATGCCGCCCACGCTGCATTGTTGATGTCTCTCTGATCAATCTTATTGCTCATATTTTATTCTCCCTTTGCAAGCTGCATGAGTATTGTTGAAATATATTGTTCCCGTTTGCCGGCCAGCGCATGCAGTAGAGCTTGCTCCCTCGCGACGAGCGACGCCAGTTCTACGATGTGTTTCTGTTTTTCCAGACTTGGCAGCGCAACCTCCAGGTCTTCAATCACCTCTTTGCTGATCATCTTTTGAACTGTTCCCTTGGCCATGCTGGTCAAAAAAATCTGTGCATCCCGCTGGCTGATATACCAGTTCAGATACTCAGGTAAAACCTTGTCCGGCTTCGTCACCCTTATCCTTAATAAAGGAGCGGCGACAACGGCATTGCCGGGATCATCAAGCAGAGCCGCAGCCGTGGCTATGTGACCACGTGACCTGAAGACCAGATCACCCTTTCTCGCAAGGTGATGTTCCTTCACGGCCTCCATATCGATTTTCATCAAATCACCGCAGCCAACCGTGTTGTCGTCGAGAAGGTCCTTCATCTGAATAACCGAAACACTGCCACCCTCAGCTGCCTCAAGACGGGATCGGAACGAGTACCCCATCTGCACTGTTGCCACTTTTTTTATTTTTATCTTCATCTATCCACCGCAAAAGATGCTGTAATGTTGTTTCTGTATAATATATAAAACTCAAGACTGCTTGTCAAGAGCATTTTACAAAAATACCGTTACTGCATATCGTGCCCAAAATTCCAAAAGTGAACCTTTCCCCGTTATGGACGATGGCGCTGGGGCCATTCCCAACCCCTGGACAAATTCGAGTATCGGCTTGCCCCCTACTGAAGCGCATTTCCATTTCGCTCATTAAAGGTTGGTGAGCTCAATCACTATCATCCCTCTGAAAAATGCATCACGGATGTTTGCATGAAAATCGGCCCTCAACTTCTCGATAGAACTATCAATATCCATAAAGGGAATCCTCTTATTAGGGTGTAATCTCCGGTGATAAAAAATAGAGTGCCTTGCCGATGGCAACATCCAACATCAAAACTTGCTGACCATCGAGATACACATCATGTTGTGCCAGACCATCTTTCTCCAAAGAAACATGGAGGAAATTTTTTTTGTTTTTTTGCCCGGTTGAAAAATGAAGGCACCAGATATATCCATGGGGGTGGTATTTGATTATATTTGTAACAAGATCAATCTTGCTGACCTCTTTTCCTGATCGCTTCCAGTAACCTTGCATAAAATAGGTCAGGGAGGATTTGATTAAGGAGAGGTCTTGCAAATTTCCCAAGATGATAAGTTCCCAGAACATGACTCGGATTTCCATCTTTCGCTCGAATCTTGAATGCTTGTAACGATTGCTATCCGTATATTCGTGGCGCTCCAGTTCGGCCTCAATCTCAACCTTGATGCCGTCCATCTTAAACTCCAGCATGTTTTTCTTTCACCTCATGCCATAATTTCATCAAATAGGATGGTGACACCTTGAGTTTTCGGGACTTGAGCAAATATTCGGCAATGGGACGAAAGCCCGTTCCTGCTGCCTTCAATTCGCTGATCTCACCCCAGTGGGCAAGCACCTTCCGTTTCAATACAGGTGTGCGGCCACGACTAAGCAACTCGGCGGTCTTGGCTTGACGCAGATGAGTAAAATCTTCATAGTGTTCCTGCTGGGCAATACGGTATCCCTTCCCTTTCAGGGTGTCCCAGCCTGCTTTGCGGGCAGCCAGGATAAACGCGCAATACTTGTTGACCCGGCCAGACAAATCGGGCCGGGATTTGTGGAGCTGCGATGATTTTTTGACCCCACTCTGAAAAATATCCACCCGTTGTCTGTCAGGAAGTGAGGCTATCCATGAGAACAAACGCTTTCTTTCCTGGCCGGTCAACCCGGTGATGACATTGAGCACATCGTCTGCTTCCATCTTATCCACTGGTATAGGTCAAGGTTTCCCGCATCCGAAAATGCGAGGTTTCAAGGGATGTTTGCTGTAAGGCCTGCTCATGGGAAAATCCATGGCTGACACATTCAAGATACCGCTCTTGGGCAAAATTGTGTTTGAGGCCGTGGCTGCCCCGACCACGAGCATATTGACCGGTAATTCTTGCGACCTGGTTGATGGCATCCACATAGTCGCCATACTCGCTTTCCAATTGATGATGGGAAAGGATGTACTTCTCCAGGCGGGAATATGTCTCCAGCGAAATATAATGGTCGGTCTCCTTGCCACCTTTTTCTGTAGCGGCCACAATACCCACGAGATTTCCCGTGACCGGGTCTTTCCCCCTGCCACGAAGTCCTTTGGCAGTCAGGGGATTTTTAAGACGGCGATTACTGGGTGCGCCAACACCTTCCGCCCGCAGGCCGCCCTCATATTGCAGAGATGCCTGAAGCTGGAATGTCGGATTGGCAATGCTCTCGATCAAACGCACGGGATCGGGATAGGCCCGGTTGCCAAATACTTTGCTCGATCTTGGCAGTTTGATCCTGCTCTGCTGGTAAAATTCCAGCCGCATTTTCTCAATGTCCAGCAGAGCCATCTGCAGGCCATGACGTTCGATGTAGCAGTTGATGGCATATCCCATTTTCCCAAGTGCGGAAAGAACGGTCTCCATGGTCTGCCGTGATCTATTGGAAGTGGCATAATAGTCAAGTTTTTGAGTCAGATAGGCGGCCATGTCTTCTGTCACCGCGTTGCTATCCAGTAAACTCTCCCGCCCCCTGTCGTGCATATATTGAGCGAACTTGTGGGCCTCAAATCTATAGACTTTCCAGCTTCCAAAAGAGTGGATGCCGCCAGAACCCGTTTTTGTCTGACGAAATGAGCGGATGCCCTGTAGTACTGCCTCTACCTGTGAATGCAGGGATCGCGGCCAACGATGCGCCATATCAATCCTCAATTCCTGAATTTGTGGTACCTGATAGCCGTTTCCAGCCAGACATGCTGTTGAGATGACATGCTTTTTCTTGACGCCGGCATAGTGCGTCGAAGGTTGCAGATCCTTCATAGAGAGTCCCATCAATGGTGTTGCGTTGTGCCTGAGTTCCGGGGCTCCATATGGCCCTCAATGCACAAAGTATCTTTGCTTACGGTTGCAGTCAGCGTCTCGCCACGACGCCTGGACTCAGGGGCTTTATTGCCTGGTCAGTTTCGATTCAGCATCAGAAATAACTGTCACCATTACGATCATTCCAGAAAGATACCCATCCTGAAGATGAAAGGGCCTACAAGTGAGTTCGGTCTGCCAGTCCCTTGGGGGTGGAGTCTGGTGGTCGGCCAAAATTGGCACCTTGCACACGCAAATACTCCGGTAAAATTACTACTAAAAAAACTTGGTTGTGAACTGTTTTGTTATGTTCACGAATAGACGGTAACTAACTAAAAACAAAACAGTTTGTTATCATTTAAAATCCTCTCCAAACTGTCATTCCTGATCATTTTTGTACAGAATAAACAGCATGCTAAAATCAAGGATTTGCCTATAAAAACAACTTCCATAAAAGTCCAACTTGATCGAATAACGTCTTTTAACATCTCACAAGATACATTTTCCACAGGCCAACATATTGATTTGTTTATATAAATTATAAATATCTTATAAGTCAAAGAGCAAAAAAACGCAAATACAAAAACATTATTTCCAGCAAGAGATGGTCGTTGAAAAATATGGGGGGGGAGGAGAGGTGGGATGGGGCAATAACGCCATCAATATGAGTGATACGGCAAATACCGATCAGATGGAAATGGAAGCAGTATATTGGAAAAAATTTACAAAAGGTCTGTTGCCACAACGCAACTTTGAGGTGTTGGATACAAACCAAAAGTTGCGCTGCCTAAAAGTACCAGTTGCGTTGCGGTTGCGGGCCATGTTGCGGTGCAAACCCTTAACAACAAAGGGATAGGCGGCAACAGTTTCTCATTCGTTGCAAGAGAAGTTGCGTTGCTTAGGGTAAGAGTTGCGCAGTTGCGTTACCATGCAACGCAACTGCGCAACTACTACATATTTCTACCCTGGCCTGTATTGAAAAAACGGCCTTCAATACCACAGATGCCAAGCTATTGCTAACGGTTAGCCTTTAATTCATCCAAATAATCGGCCCACGCCTGCATCATCAAAATTCGTTCAGGCATAAAAGTCGTTCTATCATATGCCCTACCCAAGGGATTATCTGTAGCGTGTGAGAGCTGTCTTTCAATGACCTCACTGTCAATCTTCATACCGTTGATGCGGATGTTTTCCTTTATCAGAGTTCGGCACATTGCCCTGAACCCATGAATGTGCAGGGTGTCTTTATCATATCCCAAGGAACGAATCGCCCGAGTTAAGGTACAGTCAGTTATGGCTCGCCCTCGACCACGCATTCCAGGAAAGACGAGTTTCCCCTCACCGGTAAGAGGTTTGAGCTCCTCGAATAATCGGACTGCTTGTTTGGACAAAGGAACTACATGAAACTCATTAGGAAATCCTTCTTTGTCCCTCCGAGTTCTTTTCATACGATGGATAGGGATGCACCATTCGCCTTTCTCAAAATCAAACTCAACCCATTCAGCCAGTCGTAATTCACCAGGCCGCAGCATAACAAGAGGACTTAACAACAGGGCAGTCTTAACTGGAAAGTCACCGTGATATTCTTCAAAAGAACGAAGCATTTTTCCAACTTCCACAGGATCAAGAATCGTAGAAAAATGTTTTTTGATTGGTTTCGCAAATCCCTCTGTCATCTTGTAAGTGGGATCAATATCGGCCCTACCTGTAGCGATAGCGAAACGAAAAATTTGACCACAATTAGAAATTGTCCGATGTAATGTCTCAAGGTGTCCTGTCTTCTCTATACGGGTAAAAGCCTCACGCATTTCTAACGGGTAAATCTGATTGATAGGCCTGCCTCCGACCCATGGGAAAATATGCTTTTCGAGACGAATAAGGATATTCTTGGAATGAGATACAGACCATTCGACTTTAGAAAATTTTTCATGCCATTCTCGGGCCACCGCCTCAAAGCTTCCTTCTCCTGTCTTCGTAGCCTTTTCAGCCTTACGCATGGCTGCTGGGTTGATTCCATTCGCTATTGAGCTGTTTACCTTGTCCCGTTGCTTTCGTGCTTGAGCAAGGGCAACATCTGGAAATGAACCAAAAGAAAAAGAGGTTTCTTTTCCCGCAAAAACTCCTCGATATTTCCACCATTTTTTTCCCGAAGGCTCGACTACCAGGAAAAGGCCTCCACCATCTCTTTCGGTAAATGCTTTTTCCTTTGACTTGACACCGGCCACAAACTTTGCTTCAAGCAGATTCATTCCTATTCTCGGCACGATACACCTATACGGGTAAAGATTTATCGGGACTACTCTTTACCCGTTATTTTACCCGTATGCGCGGGTAAAATGCAATACCTTTCTCAAGACGACAACAGACAACAAAAAACCCGCAAACCGTTTCCAGTTGCGGGCTCTCTGTACTTTAATGGACTTCAAAAAACATCTAAAGACTTCAAAATGGTGGAGGCGGCGGGAGTCGAACCCGCGTCCGAAAATACTCCCCTGCAAGCGTCTACATGTGTATTCCCGCTTAAGTGCTTATCGCGCCTGGGTTCCACCAGGACTAGGAACCTTCAGCGCTATCCCGCTTTTTATTTCGCTTTTCGGGCCAGTAGGCTCCTCCCGAAAGCTATCCCGCTAGTCGACGCTCCAATCAACCCCGCAGGAACGGGTTGGTGGAACGGTAGCTTATTTATGCTGCTACGGCATATGCATAGTCGTCTGCGACTATATTTAAAATTCCAACCGTTTAACGAGCAGTCAGAGACCTCGACATGCAGCCTGAGCTTGTATATCCCCGTCGAATCCGTTTCGCCCCCTGTGTGAATTTTTGAGTTGAGAAATTATTTGTAGGTCTTGCGCAGCCGGTCCATCTCCCGGTCTGACTCTTTTTTCTTCAGGGAATCCCTCTTATCATAGAGGGTTTTCCCTTTGCACAGACCAAGACCAAGCTTTGCCAATCCCTTATCTGTAAAGTAAATCTTTATTGGTATTAAAGCAAATCCTTTTTCCTTGACCTTACCGGCGAGCTTGTTGATCTCCCGGGCGGAGAGCAGCAGCTTTCTTTCCCGCATGGGATCCGGCGCGTCATAGGTGGCAAATGCATAGGGCGAGATATGCACGTTGAGCAGCCACGCCTCGCCGTTTTTGATCTTCACATAGCCGTCACGCAGATTGGCCCGTCCGGCCCGCAGGGATTTCACCTCCGAGCCCAGCAGCACCATGCCGGCTTCCACAACGGATTCCACATGGTACTCATGGTATGCCTTTTTATTGGTTGCGACGATTTTTCCAGACATCTGAATCTACTTTTTTTAATTTTGATGAATTCGTAAAAACTCTTTTTCACCACAGAGCCAACAGAGATCCCAGAGAAAATATTTTAGTTAAAATCAGTTATCTCTGTGGACTCCGTGCGCTCCGTGGTTAATCTTTTACAGCAGCTCGGCGGATCCGGTCACCCGGATGGCCTCTTCATGGGTGGTGATGCCCTTCATCACCTTTTGCCAGGCATCCTCTTTCAGGGTGGTCATGCCCTCTTGTCTGGCCATTTTGGCGATCTCGCCGGCGCTGGCCCCCTGGCTGACCAGTTTTTTGATCGGCTCGGACATGGAGAAAATCTCAAAGATCCCGCACCGGCCGATAAACCCCGTCCCCCGGCAGCGGCGGCAGCCTTGCCCCCGGCGCAGGGTCAGCTCCGGCTGGTCCGGCAGGGGGAAGCCGAAGCCCTTTAGCGCGGCGGTGGGCAGGGTAAAACTCTCCACGCAATGGGGGCAGATGGTGCGCACCAGCCGCTGGGCCATGGCGCCGAGCAGGGTGGAGCAGACCAGAAAGGGCTGCAGGCCGAGTTCCAGCAGGCGGGTGATGGCCGACACCGCGTCATTGGTATGCAGGGTGGAGAACACCAGGTGGCCGGTCAGGGCCGCCTGGATGGCATTGGTGGCGGTTTCCAGATCGCGGATCTCGCCGATCATAATAATATCCGGGTCCTGCCGCAGTATATTTCGTAAAATAGTGGCAAAGGTGACGTCGATCTGGGACTGTACGGAAATCTGGTTGAAGTCCTCATGGATCATCTCCACCGGATCTTCCACGGTGACGATATTGACCTCAGGCGAGGCAAGACTCTGCAGGGTGGAATAGAGGGTGGTTGACTTGCCGCTGCCGGTGGGGCCGGTTACCAGCATGATGCCATGGGGTGAATCCGTCATCCGCTGATAGACGGCATAGTCCCGCTCCGAAAAGCCGATGTCCTTGACATCCTTGAACATGATATCGGAACTGAGGATTCGCATGACCGCCTTTTCGCCAAAGGCCACCGGAATGGTTGACACCCGGATCTCCGCCTCCTTGCCGCCCCGGTCCACCTTGATACGCCCATCCTGGGGCCGGCGTTTTTCGGCAATATCCAGGCGGGAGAGAAACTTGATGCGGGAGATGATGGCCGGATGCACCACCTTGGGCAGATCGTAGATGGTGTGCAGCACCCCGTCAATGCGCAGCCTGACCCGGCTTACCTCCCGTTTCGGTTCAATATGGATATCGCTGGCCCGCTCATCAAAGGCATAGTTGAACAGATGTTCCACCGCGCTCTTGATATTCTGGTCCGAGGAGGTGATTTCCTTGGAAGAGGAGATCTTGACCAGCTGCTCCAGATTGCCCAGATCCACCATGGGGCCGCCCAGATGGGTTTCCGCCGCGGAAATGGAGGACTTGAAGCCGAAAAACTCGGCCAGGATCTTTTTCAGATCGGATTTGGTCGACAGATACGCCCGCACCTTGATCTGGTTGGCCTTTTCAATATCTTCCAACAGGGCGCGGTTTCCCGGCTCATTGATCGCCACCTCCAGCACCCCGTTCTTCACGGCAAAGGGCAGCAGGAGGTGTTTCAGGGCAAATGATTCCGGGATGGTCTTGGTCACCACATCCAGGTCAAGCTCCAGCGGATCAAGTTTCTTGAAGCGGATGCCCAGATCATTGGCCACGGCCCGGATAATTATCTCCTCGGTGAGAAATTCCTCTTTCCGGCCCGGCAGTTCGGGATTCAAGGAAACAATGATATCCACCAGATCAATTTCCCGCAGATATTTGCGCTTCCGGCCCCGCTCCTGATCCCTGATGATGCGCATCAGGGCCTGGCGCTGCAGTTCCTTTTTGAGGATAACCATTTTCTGCTGCTCATTGGACATCAGCCCCTGGCGCACCAATACGTCCAGCAGATAGGATTCATTGTCCAGATATTGCATAAAAACGTTTTAAGTTTTAAGAGTAAAATGTTAGATTTAAAAGTTGCAGCAGGCTGCGCGTATCGACAGATTGTATCTTAACACGTAAAACATAAGGGTATCTCTAAAAATCAGGATTTTTTCAATCCTTTTTGATGGTTCCCGAAAATTTTCCCGGAGTATCATATGCTGGCACGTATCCAGGTTGGCATCAAACCTGTATTTACCGACTCGTTCGGCGAAAAAATCAGAAAAAAAATCAGGGGAGACCTGAAAATCCCGGTGGAAGCGGTGCGCACCATCAAGGTTTTCACCGTTGAGGCGGACATCAGCCAGGAAGAGCTGCAGGCAGCGGCCAGCGGCCCGTTCTGTGACCCGGTCATCCAGGATTACTCGCTGGGGCCTCTGGCCCTGGCCTGGAACCTGGACTTCGACTGGCTGATTGAGGTCGGTTTCCGGCCCGGCGTCACGGACAACGAGGGCCGCACCTCAGCCCAGGCCCTGGAACTGCTCATCGGCCGCAAACTGAGCCGGGATGAGGCGGTGTACACCTCCTGCCAGTACATCTTTTCCGGCAAGATCAGCAAGGATGACGCCCAGACCATCGCCAGAAAAGGTCTGGCCAACGAACTGATTCAGCGCTTCACCATTGTGTCCAAGGCGGATTTTGTCAAGGCCGGCGGTCTCAAGCCCTATGCCCCCAAGGTGGTTGACAAAAGCGAGGCGAAAATAGCTGAGATCGATCTGGACGTGTCCGATGCGGAGCTGGTGCGCATCAGCAAGGAGGGGGTGCTGGCGCTCACCCTGGAGGAGATGAAGCTGATCCGCGATTATCTGGCCCGGCCGGACATCGTTGCCCAGCGGAAGATGCACGGACTGAGCAGCAAGGTCACCGACGTGGAGCTGGAGGCCCTGGCCCAGAGCTGGTCGGAACACTGCAAGCACAAGATCTTTTCCGGCAACATTGATTATGAAGACAGCCGGACCGGCGAAAAAACCCGGTTCTCCAACCTGTTTGACACCTACATCCGCCAGCCGACCAGCGATATCCGGGCCAAAATGGGCGAGAACGACTGGTGCCTGTCCGTGTTCAAGGACAATGCCGGGGTGATCAAGTTTGACGACAACTGGAATGTGGTCTTTAAGGTCGAGACCCACAACAGCCCGTCGGCCCTGGACCCTTACGGCGGCGCGCTCACCGGCATTGTCGGGGTCAACCGCGACCCCTTCGGCACCGGCATGGGCGCCAAGCTCATCTGCAACACCAACATGTTCTGTTTCGCCACCCCCTTTTACGACAAGCCGATTCAGGCCCGGCTGCTGCACCCGAAACGCATTTTCGAGGGGGTGCGCGAGGGCGTTGAACACGGCGGCAACAAGAGCGGCATCCCCACGGTGAACGGCTCGCTTTATTTCGACGACCGCTATGCCGGCAAACCCCTGGTCTTCTGCGGCACGGTGGGCATCATGCCGGCGGTGATCAACGGCAAACCGTCCCACGAGAAAAAGGCCCTGCCCGGTGACATCATTGTCATGACCGGCGGCAGGATCGGCAAGGACGGCATCCACGGCGCCACCTTTTCCTCCGAGGAGCTCAACGAAAACTCCCCGGCCACCGCGGTGCAGATCGGCGACCCCATCACCCAGAAGAAGATGTTCGACTGCCTGCTGAAGGCCCGGGACCGCGGCCTGTACCGCTGCATCACCGACAACGGCGCCGGCGGCCTTTCCTCCTCGGTGGGGGAGATGGGCGGCGACACCAACGGCTTTGAACTCCATCTTGACCAGGCCCCCCTTAAATATGCCGGCCTGCAGCCCTGGGAGATCTTTCTCTCCGAGGCCCAGGAACGCATGACGCTCGCCGTCCAGCCGGAAAAGCTCGACGATTTCCTGGCCCTGTGCCGAAAAATGGATGTGGAGGCCACGGTGCTCGGCACCTTCCGGGATTCCGGCAAATTCCACTGCCTGTACCAGGGCAGGACCGTCGCCTTTCTTGATATGAATTTTGTCCATGAAGGGCTGCCGCCCATGCAGATGGTCGCCCGCTGGCAGCAGAAAATCTATGCGGAACCGCAGCTGCCCGCCGCCCCGAACCTGGGCGCCGAATTAAAGGGGCTGCTGGGCAGCCTGAACATCTGCAGCAAGGAATATGTGGTTCGCCAGTACGACCATGAGGTGCAGGGGACCAGCATCATCAAACCGCTCACCGGCGCGGCCAACGACGGGCCGAGCGATGCGGCGGTGATAAGGCCGGTGTTTGATTCCTTTGCCGGTCTGGTCATCGCCCACGGCATCTGCCCCCGCTATTCGGATATCGACACTTACCACATGGTGGCCTGCAGCATGGATGAGGCGGTGCGCAACGCGCTCTCCGTCGGCGCAAGCCTTGCGGTCATGGCCGGGCTGGATAATTTCTGCTGGTGCGATCCGATCCTCTCCGACAAAACCCCGGACGGCGACTACAAGCTGGCCCAGCTGGTGCGGGCCAACCAGGCCCTGGCCCACTATGCCAGGGCTTACGGGGTGCCCTGCATCTCCGGCAAGGACAGCATGAAAAACGACTATCTGGTGGGCAACACCAAGATCTCCATCCCGCCCACCCTGCTTTTTTCAGTGGTCGCCAGGATTGATGATGTGCGCAAGGCGGTCACCATGGACGCCAAAAGGGCGGGCGATCTGGTCTATGTGCTGGGCACCACCTATGCCGAACTGGGGGCCTCGGAATACGCCGTGCGCCATGGCGCCATCGGCAACACGGTCCCCAGGGTGCGGGAAAACGAGTCTCTGCCCCGTTACCGCGCACTTGCAGAGGCCATGGCCCAGGGGCTGGTGGCCTCCTGCCATGACTGCTCGGACGGCGGGCTGGGCGTGGCCCTGGCGGAAACCGGCTTTGCCGGCGGCCTGGGGCTTGATATCGATCTGCGCAGGGTGCCGGCCCAGGGCCTCGACCGCGATGACGTGCTGCTCTTTGCCGAATCCCAGAGCCGTTTTGTGGTCACCGTTGCCCCGGCCAAGGCCGCGGCCTTTGAACAGACCATGGCTGACACCGGCTGGGCCAGGGTGGGCACGGTCACGGCGGAACCTCTGTTTACCGCCACTGGTCTTCACGGCAGCCAAGTCATTTCTGAAAACATGGCTGACCTGAAAAAATCCTGGCAGGAGACCCTGGCGTTTTGAGCAACACCGTTGCCATCAATACCATCCAGGACGGCCAGCAGGTGGAGGGGATCTTTCTCTTAAAAGAGATGATCCGGGCTGAAACCAAGGCGGGCAAGCCCTTTTTGACCCTGAAGATCATGGATAAAACCGGGGAGCTGACCGGCCGCATCTGGGATGACGCCGACCGCTGGGAACCGGAGTGCGCCCCCGGCCAGGCGGTGGCGATTTCCGGCCGCGCCCAGAGCTACAAGGGCAATCTGCAGCTCATCATCAGCGAGGTGCGCCGCCTGGGCGAAGGCGAGGTGGATCTTGCCCAGTTTATTCCCTCCACCTCCGGCGATATCGAAAAAATGGCCGCGGAACTGGAGGGCATGGCCAGAAGTGTTGCTGATGCCGCCATCCGCAAGCTGCTGCTCAAATTTTTCCATGACCAGGGTTTTCTGGAGAAATTCAAACGGGCGCCCGCGGCCAAAAGCATGCACCATGCCTATCTCGGCGGCCTGCTGGAGCACACCCTGCATGTGGCAAGGCTGGCTGACAAGGTGGCTGAGCTGTACCCCTCCATCAACCGCTCCCTGCTCATGGCCGGCGCCATCCTGCACGATGTGGGCAAGGTGGAGGAACTGTCCGTCACCGCGAGCCTCTTTGATTACTCCGACCAGGGCAGACTCATGGGGCACATGGTGATCGGAGTGGAGATGGTGCAGGACAAAATCAGCAGGATCAAAGACTTCCCGGCCGATATCGCCATGAAGATCAAACATCTCATCCTCAGCCATCACGGCAGATATGAATTCGGCGCGCCGACCCTGCCCATGCTGCATGAGGCCTTTGTCCTCAACTTCCTCGACGATCTGGACGCCAAAATCAATTATGTGGAGCGGCTGAGCGCCCAGGTGCCGGAGGACCAGTACCAGTGGAGCGAATACCAGCGCAACCTGGAGCGTTTTCTCTTTCTCTCCGGCCACTCCGCGCAAGGCCGGGAAGAGGAAGCCGGGCCCGCCAAAAAGAAAAAAACCGCCGCGGAACCGGACGTCAGACAGCCGAGCCTTTTTGACAACATCTGACAACTGCTGTTTACTCAACTTTCTGACCTGATCATTTTGTCGAAATAAGGATATTTTTGTGACATTGTTGCTGCTCTGATCTCCGTCATGGGGAATTCAGGAGACAGGAGACAGAATTCAGAATGGTTGATTTTATTACGTTTTATTCCGGCTCCTGATTTCTGGCTTCTGAATTCTCTGGAAACAAGCAGCGGGGACCATGAAGATATCAATTTAATTTCAACATGTTACCACAACTCAGAAAGTTGAACTGTTTACAATGGCGTTTTCCCCCATGCTGATATCATTCCAGTCCATCATCGGCCAGCCCAAGGCAAAACAGTTTCTGGCCGGCTCCTTTGCCCGGCAGAAAACAGCTCATGCCTATCTGTTCCGGGGCCCGGCAGGGGTCGGTAAAAAAACCTGCGCCCTGGCCTTTGCCGCCCTGATCAACTGTGCGGCTCCGGTCAACGGTGATGTCTGCGGACACTGCCCGTCCTGCGTGAAATATCATTCCGGCAACCATCCAGACCTGCTGCTAATCGAGCCCCAGGGCACGGCAAACGCCCTGAAGATCGACCAGATCAGGGAGCTGAAAAAAACCCTGATCTATCCGCCCTTTGAGGCCCGCTTCCGGGTGGTGCTCATTAAGGACATCCACCTCACCATGCGCAGAAAAGAGGTGACCAACAGCCTGCTGAAAACCCTGGAAGAACCGCCGGCCGACACCGTCTTCATCCTCACCGGCGATGAGGCGGGGGACATCCTGCCCACCATTCTGTCCCGCTGCCAGATCGTGCCCTTCTACCCGCTGCCTTATGCCCAGGTCACCCAGGCCCTGCAGCGCCATGACCATATCGAAGAGCAGACGGCGGCCTCGCTTGCCGCCATCAGCGAGGGCAGTCTGGGCCGGGCGCGCCTGCTTCATCAGGAGGGGCTGCTGCCCCTGCGCCGGGAGATTATGCAAAACCTGCTCGCCCTGTCCCCTGGAACGCCGGACGCGGTGCAAGCTGTTTTTCAACTGGCGGAAAAGGCGGCGGACACCAAGGAGAACCTGGAAGAGCTGCTGGATCTCATCACCATCTGGTTCCGGGACATCATGCTGGCCCACCAGGATCTCACCGGCCTGGTCATCAACAACGATCTCCACGACCTGCTGCCGGCGGCCTGCCGGAGATGGGGCCATGATGAACTTACCGGCAAACTGCAGCGTATCTCCCTGGCCCGCCGGCAGCTTCTGCACAACTGCAACCGGACTTTGGTATGCGAAGTCCTTTTCTTTGGGCTCCTTTGATGTTATATAAGTAGTTTACACTGCCCCAGGCGGTAAACTGCAACTATCATGAGACGGTATAAAATAACTTTTTATGCAATTGGACCAGACAACAGAGCCGGATAAGGGCGAAAAAATCTACAAGATCCGCTTCCGGAAAAACGAGCAGATTTTTTCCGCCTCTTCCCAGGTAACGAATCTCAAACTCGGCGAAGAGGTGATGATCCAGACCGACCACGGCCCGGAACCGGCCAGGGTGACCGGCCTGGGTGCTCTGCTGGATCCTGCAGCCGAGCACCCCATCAAGACCGCCTACAGTGTGCAGCGCCGCTGCACCAGGGATGAAATAGAAAAGTACGAACGCCTCATGGAGCGGGAACAGGAGGCCTTTCTGTTCTGCCAGAAACAGATTGAAAAACAAGAGCTCTCCATGAAACTGATCCGGGTGGAACGCTATTTCAACGGCAGCAAGATCATCTTCTATTTCACCGCGGAAAACCGGGTGGACTTCCGGCAGCTGGTCAAAGACCTGGTCCAGGAATTCCGTACCAGGGTGGAAATGCGGCAGATCGGCGTGCGCCACGAAACCAAAATGGTCGGGGGCCTGGGCTGTTGCGGGCGGGAACTTTGCTGCGCCTCCTATATCAATAATTTTGCCCCTGTGTCCATCAAGATGGCCAAGGAACAGAATCTTCCCCTTAATCCCGTAAAGATCTCCGGCATCTGCAACCGGCTGCTCTGCTGCCTCACCTATGAGTACACCACCTACCGCGACATCAAGAAAGAGATGCCCCGGCCCGGCAAAAAGCTGACCATTGAGGGCAAGAACTACAAAGTGATCCAGCAGAGCGTGCTGGAGGAAACGGTGACGGTGATTGATCAGGATAACCCCGATATACCGCGGGTCCTGACCCGCAAGGAATGGGAAACCGTGGCCCCGAAAATTGCCCGGCCGCTTAAACCAGGCCGGCCGCGCAAAAAAATGCCGGCTAAACCCGAGAAAAAGGAAACAAGCTCCGAATAATGACTACGATGAACACCTATATCACCACCCCGATTTTTTACGTCAATGCCCAACCCCACCTGGGACACGCCTTTACCACCATTGTCGCGGACACCTACTGCCGTTACCGCAGACTCTGCGGCGATCAGGTGATGTTTCAGACCGGCACGGATGAGCATGGTGACAAGATCGGGCAGGCGGCCGCCGGAGCCGGAATTTCTCCCCGGGAGTATGTGGACCGCATCAGCCAGATGTTCCGGCAAACCTGGCCGCTGCTGGAAATTAAGCCGGACAACTTCATCCGCACCACCGACCCCGTGCACATCAAGACCGTGCAGGACATCCTGCAGCAGGTTTATGACCGGGGCGATATCTACTTCAGCGAATATTCCGGCCTCTACTGCCGGGGCTGCGAACGCTTTCTCACCGAAAAGGAGCTGGTGGACGGCAAATGCCCGGACCATCAGCAGGCCCCGGAAGCGATCAGCGAGCAGAACTATTTTTTCCGCATGAGCAAGTACCAGCAGTGGCTCATTGATCACATCAACCAGCATCCGGAGTTCATCACCCCCGAGCGCTACCGCAACGAGGTGCTCTCCTTTCTCAAGGAGCCGCTGGAAGACCTGTGCATCTCCCGGCCCACCAGCCGGCTGACCTGGGGCATACCCCTGCCCTTTGACGACCGTTTTGTCACCTATGTCTGGTTCGATGCCCTGATCAACTATCTGACCGGCATCGGCTATCCGGACGGCGGGCAATTTTCCCGCAACTGGGCCGCGGCCGAGCATATCATTGCCAAGGACATTCTCAAACCCCATGCCATCTACTGGCCCACCATGCTGTGCGCCATCGGCCTGGCCCCCTATAAAAAACTCCACGTGCACGGCTACTGGAACGTGGGTGCAACCAAGATGAGCAAAAGCCTGGGCAATGTGGTCCGGCCCGCTGACATGGTTGAGGCCTATGGCGCGGACACGGTGCGCTATTTTTTGTTGCGGGAAATGTCCTTTGGCCTGGATTCAAGTTACTCGGCCGATGCGCTGCTCATGCGCCAGAACTCGGACCTGGCCAATGATCTGGGCAACCTCTTCAGCCGTTCACTGACCATGGTGGCCAAGTTTGCCGCAAGCCGGGTGCCGGCCCCCGGCGCCCCGACGGCAAGCGACCGGGAACTGCGCGATGCGGCCCTGGCCATGCTTGACACCTACCGCCGGGAGATGGACAACTTTGCTTTTAACCGGGCCCTGGCCGCGGTGTGGGAGGTCATCAGCCGGGCCAACAAGTATATTGTGGAAAACGCCCCCTGGGATCTGGCCAAGGATGCGGACAAAAGGGAAAGACTTGACACGGTTTTTTATTATCTGCTGGAAACCCTGCGCCTGATTGCCCTGACCATTGACCCGGTCATGCCAGCCACGGCCGCTAAAATGCGCCAGGCCCTGGGCCTTGACGCTCAAGCAGACCTGACCACCCAGGCGGTCTGGGGACTGCTTGCCCCGCAGAGTGCCATCACCCTGGCCGAGGCGCTGTTTCCGCGGCTGGACACCGGCAAACCGAAAAAAACAGATGAACCGGCCCAGGCCGGAGAGAAAGCAAAAAAGACCATGACCCCGGCAGAAAAACCTGAAGACGAAAGCCTGATCTCCTTTGAGGATTTCAAAAAAATTGACCTGCGGGTGGCCGAGGTGGTGGCCGCCGAAAAGATCAAGAAATCGGACCGGCTGCTCAAACTCACGGTAATGGCGCCGGAGGAAAGAACCATTGTCGCGGGCATCGCCGAATTTTACGAACCTGAGCAGGTGGTGGGAAAGCAGGTGATCATTGTCGCCAATCTCAAACCCACCAAACTGATGGGGGTCGCCTCCCATGGCATGGTTTTAGCCATCAAGGATCAGGGTTCGCTTTTTCTGTCCGCGGTTTCCTCGCCGGTAACGCCCGGCAGCAAGGTGTCATAAACAGGTGGTAAAAGTTAACCAGCAGCCGGGGGCTGAAGATTTTCGCGCCTTTCTTCAGCTGATTGAGCAAGAGGCCCTCCGTTTTTCCGCCGAACTGCTGCCGGTTGCCGGGGAGACCGGCCTCGCCCCCCAGGCCCTGCTGGTCCTGGACCCCACCCTTTCCGCCACAAGAAAGGGGGAACTGGCAAAGGCCTTATGGGCCGCGAGCTTGCCGGCAACAGCGCAAAAGCAGCATCTTGCCCTGCCGGACAGAATAGCCGCTCTGTCCGGGGCGGAGCGGTTTACCGAGTGTGTCCATGCCGAGCTGGCCCGGGTAAAAAAAAGCAGGCTGCCCTGTTCACTGCTGCTGGTCAGAATTGACGGGAATGGTGTAGACAGGGCCTTTCTCAACAAGGCTGCGGCAGCCTTAGAAATGGCCATGGAGGGCGAACATCACCTCGCCCATTTTGGCCACGCCACCCTGGCCCTGCTTCTTCCGGGGCAAAACAGAAACAGGGCCTTGCGCCAGGCCGGCGCCATTCAGCAATTGCTTGCGGCAGAAATCACGGCCAGGGTGAAAATCGGGCTGGCAGTCTGTCTGGCCCGGGCCGTGCCTGCAGCAGAAGAATTTATGGAAATGGCGTTTACTGAATTACAGAAGGCTGAACATGAAGCAGGCGATATTTTTTACTCCTTTCCCAGTCAGGATGATGACTCATGCCAGGTAACCGCGGAAGAACGGGCTCAGCTTTTCAGCTTTCTGAACAGAGGGCACAAAGAGTAATATGATGGAAAATAAGCAAAAACCACAGATCATCAGCATCAGCAGCGGCAAAGGCGGGGTGGGCAAAACCTCTTTTACCATTAATCTTGCCGCCGCCCTGTCGGCAAAATCCCGCAAGGTCCTGCTTATCGACGGCGACCTGGGGCTTGCCAACGTTGATGTGATGCTCGGTTTAAATGTCAAGCACACCTTGCGGGAAACCGTGGAAGAGGGGAGAGATCCCCTGGAGATTCTGGTGGAGGTCATGCCGGGATTCTTTGTGCTGCCGGCCAGTTCAGGGGTGCCGGAGATGGCCAGTCTCTCCTACGAGGAGCAGGCATTTCTCATCGACAGCCTTGAACAGATCATCGGCAACTTTGACTTTGTGCTGGTGGACACCGCCGCGGGAGTAGGCGAGTCGGTGCTGTGGTTCAACAACTGGGCGGACAAAAACATCACCCTTCTCTCGCCTGACCCCACCGCCATAACGGATGCCTATGCCTTGATCAAGATCATGAAAACCCGTTACAATAAAGAAGATTTCCACCTTATTATCAACAACGTGAAAAGCAAGAAAGAGGCGCAGGAGGTATTTGACAACATGAGCACCGTGCTGGAAAATTTCCTGGGGGTCAAACCCTGCTATCAGGGGGCGATTCCGCAGGACAGCGCTGTGTCCATGGCAGTGCGCCAACAGAAACCCTTTCTCATTGCCCAGCCGAAAGCAAGGGCCAGCCTGGCTGTCACGGAAATCTGCAACAAAATACTTTCTTGACGTGTCTGAACCGCAAAATCATTCTATAATAATTACGCTTCATTTTTTACAAAGAGGAACATCATGTTTGTAATCGGCAATTTTATCAGCGCCCTGGCTAACCTCATCAACTTTGTGCTGGGCGCCTACATGTGGGTCATCGTCGGGCGGGCGATTATTTCCTGGGTTAATCCGGACCCCTATAATCCCATCGTCCGCTTTCTCTACGACATCACCGAACCCGTGCTTTCCCGAATCCGGCGGGTTATCCCCTTTTCATCCGGGGCGGGAATCGATTTTTCGCCGATGATCCTGATCCTTATCATTCTTTTTTTACAGAGTTTTGTTGTGCCAACCCTACTTGGTATTGCCCGGTCATTTGGTTGATCGCGGCCTTTATCATGATTTATGAAATTGAAGGAGAGTACCCACTATGTCGCTGACAGCTGAAGATATACAGACTAAACAGTTTCATGTCCGTTTCCGAGGCTTTGATATTGAAGAAGTTGACACCTTTCTGGAACGCATTGCGGAAAATTTTGTCCTGCTCAACGCTGAAAAAAAAGAGCTGAAAGATAAAGTCGAGAAACTGGAGATGGAAATCAACAAATTTTACTCCCAGGAAAAGACCTTTCAGCACGCCATCATCTCGGCCCAGCGGATTTCCGATGAAATGCAGGAAAAAAGCCGGCTGGAGGCAGAGGCCAGACGTGCCGCCGCGCAGGAGGAAGTTGACCGGCTGCGGCAGCAGATCACCCAGGAAAAGGAGTCCCTTGAGCGGGAAGTTGCAGTGCTCCAGGAAAAGAAAAACAAGGTCAAAGAGGAGCTGCGCGCCTTTCTGCAGACCTATCTGACCTGGCTGGACCAGGACATCTCCCTGGCGCAAAACACCCCGCTTTCCCTGCTGCAGTCTGATTACCTGGATGCCCGGCAGCCAGCGGCTGCCGCCGCGGCTGCGGTTGAGGTCGATGGCATGTATGAGAAGATAGGCCTTGCCGACGACCTGCCCCCTGAAAAAGCAGAGATGGCCTCGGCCCTGCAGAAAAATGACTTCAGCGAACCTGATGAAGAGGATGACCGGGAGAGACTCACCATCCCGGATCTGGAAGGGGATATGCTCTTTGCCCTGGAAGATCCCCTTGATGAAGAAGAAGACAAGGAGCCGCGGGTGGAGAGAGGAGCTGACGATAAATTTTTCCACGACATAAAATTGAAATGAACTTTCTCCGTGAGGTGGCGGACAATTCCGTTTCGCTTGATCTGTACATCCAGCCCAAGGCATCAAAAAACAGTGTCTGCGGGCTGCACGGAAATGAGCTGAAACTCGCCATCACCGCTCCTCCGGTGGACGGCAAGGCCAACAAGGCGGTTATCAATTATCTGTCCGAGCTTTTCGGGGTGGCGAAATCTTCCGTCAGCATCATGAGCGGGCAGCAGAGCCGCCACAAACGCTGCATGGTCCAGGGGGTCACCTTCCAAGAGGCCAGCAGGGTTGTAAACGGTTTTTTTTAATTTTCTGAAAGCCGGGACAAACCATGATCACCAGAATCGGCATTCTTTCCGACACGCACCTGATCAGACCGGACGACCACTTCCGGCAACTGGTGGACATCTGTTTTGCCGACGTCCCCATTATTCTGCATGCCGGAGATGTGACCGATTTAAGTGTGCTGAATGTCTTCAAGGGCAAGGACGTCCATGCCGTTTATGGCAATATGTGCCACGGTTCCTGCCGCAGGATGCTGCCCTTTAAAAAAATCATTCACATCGCCGGGTTTGATATCGGGCTGATCCATGGCATGGGGCTGCACCACAACATGGAAGACCACCTGCTACGGGAGTTTGACGGGGCGGACTGCATCGTTTTCGGCCATACCCACCGGCCGGTCTGCCACCGTCTCTACGAAACCCTGTTTATCAATCCGGGCAGCTTCCTGGGGTCCGGCCGCTTTGGTGCTCCTGGCACCTATGCCATCCTGGAGGCCGGTGAGACCATCACCGGACAAATCCTGGAAGTGCCACGGTTCTAGGGTGAGCAATGGAAAATCTCTGGACCCCGTGGCGGATGGATTACATTCTGGGCAGGCAAGGCCGTGAACCGGGCTGCATCTTTGACCAAAAGCCTGAGCAGACCCACGATAAAGACGAGCTCATCCTGTGCCGCGGCAGGGATACCGTAATACTGCTCAACCGCTTTCCCTATGCCAACGGCCATCTGCTGATTGCCCCGGTCCGGCATGTGGCTGAACTGGCTGATCTCACCCCGAATGAGTCGGCCGTTCTCATGGAGCATGTCCGGGCCAGTGTGGAAATCCTGAAAAAACACCTGCGGCCGGACGGTTTTAACATCGGGGTCAATATCGGTGCAGTGGCCGGCGCCGGGCTGGCCGATCATCTTCATTTTCATGTGGTTCCCCGCTGGCACGGAGACCATAACTTTATGACCGTGCTTGGTGAAATACGCACCATTCCCCAACACATCGACGAGACCTTTGCCATGCTGCTGCCCGATTTCCTGAAACTTCTGCAAGACGCCAACCATGAATAACCCGCTTAAAATAACCCCCATGCTCCGGCAGTACCTGGAAATCAAGGAGCAGCACCAGGATGCCATCCTCTTTTACCGGCTGGGCGATTTTTACGAAATGTTCTTTGACGACGCGGTCACCGCCTCCAAGGTGCTGGGCATCACCCTCACCAGCCGTAGCGGCAAAGATGACGAAAACAAGATCCCGCTCTGCGGGGTTCCCCATCATGCCGCCTCTTCTTATCTGGCCAAACTGGTCAACAACGGTTTCCGGGTGGCCATCTGCGAACAGGTGGAAGACCCGAAAGAGGCCAAAGGGGTGGTCAAACGGGAGGTGGTGCGGGTTATCAGTCCCGGCGTGGTGACCGAAGAACAGGTGCTTGATGAAAAATCAAACCGTTATGTGGCCGCCGTCTTTCTGCGGGAAAAATGGGGGGTCAGCCTGCTTGATCTTTCCACCGGCGAGTTTCTGGTGGCTGAATACAGGGAAGCAGCGGAAATAATAGATGAACTGAACCGCCTGGCCCCGGCCGAACTGCTCATGGCCGATCAGCAGGCCGAGGCGGTCAGGGAGATTCTTACGCAGCTGCCGGCCCTCTGCCGGACCAACCGGCCGCTTTCCATCTTTCACCGGGAAAATGCCAGGGAAACCCTGCTTGAACACTTTCACACCACGAGTCTCGCCGGTTTCGGCTGTGACCATCTGGAGGAAGGCATTTGCGCGGCCGGCGCCCTGCTGCACTATATCCGGGAAACCCAGAAAACGGATCTTTCCCATATCGAGCGCCTTGTCCTGCTGGAACGGGACAACGTGCTGCTGATTGACGACTCATCCCGCCGCAATCTTGAGCTGGTGCAGACCATCATCGGCGCCAGCCGGGAGGGCTCCCTGCTCGCCACCATCGATCTGACCCGCACACCCATGGGGGCAAGGATGCTGAAAAAAAACCTGCTCTTTCCCCTGCGCGACCTTGCAGAGATAAACAGCAGGCTCGACACGGTGGCCTTTCTGGTGGGTGAAAAAGTCCCCGGCGTCACTCCTCTTTCCGCGGTGGCGGCAAAGGACGGCGATTTTTCGGTGGTCAAGGGTGAAGGCCTGCGGGCCAAACTGCGGGACATCCTGTCCGGCGTCTATGACCTGGAACGGTTGAACAGCAGGGTGGTGCTGGGCACGGCCAACGGCCGGGACCTGACCGCCCTCAAGCAGTCCCTGGCCCTGCTGCCTGAATTGCAGCTGCTGGCCTCCCTGACCAGGGGAATTCTCGGTGAAGAGAGCCGCAGCCTTGATCTGCTGGCGGATATTTTTGCTCTGCTCAACCGGGCGGTGCGGGAAGACTGCCCGGTTACCCTGCGGGAAGGCAAGCTTATTGCGCCGGGCTATCACCAGGAACTTGATGAGCTGGTCTCCATCATGACCGACGCTAAAAAGCACATTCTGACCTTGGAGGAAAAGGAGCGGCAGCGCACCGGCATTGCCAAGCTGAAAATCGGCTTTAACAAGGTCTTCGGCTACTTCATCGAGGTGAGCAAAGGACAGCTGGCCAACGTGCCGGAGGATTTTATCCGCAAGCAGACCCTGGTCAACGCCGAGCGCTTCATCACCCCGGAACTGAAGGAGTTTGAAAACAAGGTGCTCGGGGCGGAAGAAAAAAGGGTCGAGCTGGAGTATCAGCTTTTCTGCCAGGTAAGAGACCAGGTCGCGGCAGCCAGCCCCCGCATCATCAGGGCCGCCTCTTTCATCGCCCGGGTGGATTTTTTCACCAGTCTGGCGGAAATCGCCCGGCGTTATCATTACACCCGGCCCCTAGTCGATGATGGGGAGGAAATTGTCATCAGGGAAGGACGGCACCCGGTGATCGAACGCTCCCTGCCGGCCGGCCGCTTTGTGCCCAATGACATCCTTCTCGACCAGACCGGCCAGGAGGTGCTGATCGTCACCGGTCCCAACATGGCCGGCAAATCAACGGTGCTGCGGCAGACGGCTCTGATTGTCCTGCTGTGCCAGATGGGCAGCTTTGTGCCGGCGGCCGAGGCGCGCATCGGCCTTGTTGACCGGATCTTCACCCGGGTGGGGGCCATGGATGATCTGCGCCGAGGCCAGTCAACCTTTATGGTGGAGATGAATGAAACCGCCAACATTTTAAACAATGCCACGGAAAAGAGCCTGGTGGTGCTGGATGAAATCGGCCGGGGCACCAGCACCTTTGACGGACTGGCCATTGCCTGGGCCGTGACCGAGGAACTGGTGAACAAAAACAACAAAGGGGTGAAGACCATTTTCGCCACCCATTATCATGAGTTGACCGAGCTGGCGCTGACCCACAACCGCATAAAAAACTTCAACATCGCCGTGCGGGAGTGGGACGACAGCATCATCTTTCTGCACAAGCTGCTGCCGGGCGGCACCAGCAAAAGTTACGGCATCCAGGTGGCGGCCCTGGCCGGGGTGCCCAGGCGGGTGGTGGAGCGGGCCCATGAGCTGCTGCACAATATCGAAAAAGGTGAACTTAACAGTGAAGGCAGGCCGCGCATCGCCCCGGGCAAAAAAACAAAAGCAAAGCACCCGAGCCAGCTGAGTCTCTTTGCCGCGGCAGATGACCCCCTGCGAAATAAGATCAAACAGATCGAGCCGGACCGTTTAACTCCCATTGAAGCCCTGCATCTGCTCTATGAGCTGAAAAATGTTACGTAATCTCTCTCTTTTTCTGTCAATCATCATTTTTCTGCTTATCGCTGTTTCGTGTACCGGTAAGACCTTGGCGGAATCACGGGTGCCGGATCTTACCGGCAAACGCTTTGACCTGGCAACCTACCAGTATAACAATCTCTCCTTCAACCAGGGTGAAAAAAGCCGGGACCGCTGGCTGCGCTGCGTGAAATCACTGCAGATGGTCTATCACCGCAC
>JALNXE010000005.1 GCA_023230525.1 Desulfobulbaceae bacterium | reverse complement strand
TACCGGCAAACGCTTTGACCTGGCAACCTACCAGTATAACAATCTCTCCTTCAACCAGGGTGAAAAAAGCCGGGACCGCTGGCTGCGCTGCGTGAAATCACTGCAGATGGTCTATCACCGCACCCCCGGTCATGCCAAGGCGCCGCTTGCCCTGTTCATGCTTGGCCGGATGTATGAGGAAATGTTCAGCCGTTTTCAGGATCCCCAAGATCTCACCGAAGCTGCCGGCTACTATGAAGACCTGGCCACGCTTTTTCCCAAAGACCAGCTGGCCGATGACGCCCTGCTTAACCTGGGCAATATCTGCCTGAAAAAAACGGGCAACGGTAAAAAAGCCGAAAAAATATTTGCCCGGATTATTACCGTTTACCCGGATGGGGATATGGCGCAGGAAGCGGCTCTCCTGCTGCGCGGGATGAAAAACGGCGAGCAACCGGCGGCGGCCGGCGAAAAAAAAGAGGAGCCGGCGGCTGATCAACCCATGGCTTTTCTCAGCCAGCCAATCCGCTTCTGGTCGACCAAAAACTATACCAGGCTGGTTATTGAACCATCTTTTCCCGTGCAGTTCAAAGAGAACTTTCTCAAGGCTGACGGCGAGCTGCCCCGGCGGCTCTATGTCGACCTCTTCAACACCCGCATCGCCCCGACCTTTCAAAACGCCATCCCGATCCGGGACGGGCTGCTCAAGCAGGTGCGGGGCGCCCAGTTTGACAAGAATACGGTGCGGGTGGTGCTTGATACCGAATCGGTGGAAGACTACAAGATTTTCACCATGTCAGACCCCTTCCGGGTGGTCATTGACGTCACCGGCAGCAAGCCCAAAACCACGCAAAAACTTCCCACCCTGGCGGAGCAATTCGGTCTGGGCGTGAAAACCATTGTCATTGACCCGGGACACGGCGGAAAGGATCCGGGAGCGCTCGGCCTGAACGGCCTGCAGGAAAAGGATATAGTGCTCAAGGTGGCAAAAAAGGTGGCGGCCATCCTGGAAAAGGAGACGGCCTTCAAAGTGCTGCTGACCAGGGATCGCGATGTCTTCATTCCGCTGGAAGAACGAACTGCCATTGCCAACACCAAGGAGGCGGACCTCTTTGTATCAATCCACGCCAATTCCGCCCCGAACTGCAACGCCAGCGGGGTGGAAACCTATTTTCTCAGTCTGGCCACCAGCAGGGAAGAGATGCAGGCGGCAGCCAGGGAAAATGCCGCCTCATCAAGCCAGATCAGTGATCTGCAAAAGATCCTGCAGGATCTGATGCAAAACAGCAAGATTGAGGAATCAGCCCGCCTGGCCGGCAGTGTCCAGGGTGAACTGGTCAATGGTTTAAACAGCAAATACGCCGTAAAAAATCTCGGGGTCAAAAAGGCCCCCTTTATCGTCCTGATCGGTGCCCAGATGCCGTCCATTCTCACGGAAATCGCCTTTTTAAGTAACAGGGACGAGGTGGGCCGCCTGCAGGATGACCGTTATCTTGAGGCCATTGCCCGCTATATCGTTGCGGGCATCCGGCAATATGCGGCAAATCTCAACCGTTAGTAGCCTCCCCTTGCTGCCTGGCTCAGTTACCAGTTTTTCGCCACCCGGGCCAGGGTGAGCACATCCACCCTGGCCGCCCCTGCCTGAATGAGTGCCCTGGCGCATTCGTTCACCGTGGTGCCGGTGGTGAACACGTCGTCCACCAGCACGATATTTTTGCCGCAGACATCCTGTTGTTGCTGCACCAGAAAGGCATCCCGCAGGTTCCTGCGCCGCGAGGCGCCATCCAGTCCGGTCTGGGGAACGGTATCCCGCCGGCGCTGGAGCGCTGTTTTCATTATCTTCTTTTTCTCCTCGGGATAAAAGGCCATGGCCAGCAGCAGGGACTGATTAAACCCGCGCCGGCGCAGCCGGTTGCTGTGCAGAGGAACCGGAATAATGCAGTCAGGGGTCACCAGATCCCGGCATGGGGTGCATTGCTCTTTGAACCTCCGGAAGGTCATCAGCGCCGCCTTTCTGCCGCCGAATTTGAGCCCCATGATCGCCTTGGCCGCAGTGCCGTTATACACCATGACCGATCGCGCCCTGGTGAAGTGCCATTTTTTTTTCAGACACAGCGCGCAGAGATGATTTTCCCCGGCCGGAAACAGGATGCCGCAGCAGGGGCAGTAAGGTTTATGGATAAATTTTATTTTGGCAAGACAGCGGTCACAGAAAAGAATGGCGGACTGCTGCAGAGACATGCCGCAGCTCAGACAACTGGGGGGGAAGCAGAGATCAGCCAGGGCCTGCCATGAGAGCCTGCCCGTTCCCGCTATTTTTCTAAATATTGAATTCATATCGGCAACATGTTAATTATTATCTTTACCAACCCTGCGCTTAGGAACTCAGCAATTGTTTATCTGCCCTTTAGCAGGCCGCACACCGTCCGTGCAAATAAACGATAACTTTTATAACTTCCAAGGCCCTTGTTTCCCATGGTGAAGACAAAAGGATACGCATGAAATCCGTTTTATATGCCATTATTGCCATTGCCGCTGCCATATTGTTCATAAAAAAAATAATAAAAAGCAGCAACTGTACTCCCTGACTGATTATTTACGGATCCATCGGGGTGGGTCTTGCTACCTATTATCTGCTCAGCAGATTTCTTTAAAATGTACAAAAATCCTGTCAAACATCATACCTTTTCCCAAAGAGATAGCTGATAAAATATGAAGATAAAAAACTCTCACTTTCGTACCATCTGGCCCGATGCCCAAGATAACACCATCATCAAGATCATTGATCAACGACTTCTTCCCCACAGCTTTGTCATCGAAGAGTTGCGCAGCGTGGATGATTTTGCCCTGGCCATCCGGGATATGCATGTCCGGGGGGCCGGCCTGATCGGGGCAACCGCAGGCTTTGCCATGTATGGCGCCGCCCTTGCCGCTCCAAAGGGAGAAACCAACTCCTATTTCCAGGATACCGCGCAAAGACTGATTGCCACCCGGCCCACCGCCAAAAATCTCGCCTGGGCGGTGGAAAGGCAGCTCGCGGCAATAGGCCGGGAAAAGGACAGGGAAAGCCGTATCAGCAAATCCTTTCAGGTGGCCTGCCAGATCGCCGACGAGGATGCCTCTTTTTGTCAACAGATCGGCGGCCACGGGCTTGAACTCATTGCCGCCATCAGCAGAAAAAAGGGAGGCGGGCCGGTCAATATTCTCACCCACTGCAATGCCGGCTGGCTGGCCTTTGTCGATTACGGTTCGGCCACGGCACCTATTTATGCGGCCCATCAAGCAGGCATCAAGGTTCATGTGTATGTGGATGAAACCAGGCCATGGCTGCAGGGCGCCCGGCTGACCGCCTGGGAGCTGAAGGAGGAAGGGGTCCCCCATACCCTGATCGCCGATAACACCGGCGGCCATCTCATGCAGCACGGCATGGTGGACATGGTCATTGTCGGCACGGACCGCACCACCTATACCGGTGATGTGGCCAACAAGATCGGCACCTACCTGAAAGCCCTGGCCGCCAAAGACAATAATATCCCCTTTTACGTGGCCCTGCCATCCTCCACCTTTGACTGGGAGATTGAAGACGGCCTCCGGCAGATCCCCATTGAAGAACGTTCCGGCGATGAGGTGAATTACGTCACCGGCCTGACTCAGGATAAAAGACTGGAAACGGTGCTGGTGCCGCCGGAGCATACCAGATCGCTCAATTTCGGTTTTGACGTCACGCCTGCCAGGCTCGTTACCGCCCTCATCACCGAAAGGGGGGTGGTGGCGGCTCGCCGGGATGAAATTTTACGGATGTTTCCGGAAAAAACAAAGGGAATTAAAGAGACTGGATAATCGTGTCATGAAACAGGGGTCTGAACTGTCTGATCAGGTTGTTCTCCCGGGAAGGATGCACCCGGTTGGTCAAGAGCACCATCACCAGTTGTCGCTCTGGATCGATCCAGAAAGAGGTGCCGGTAAAGCCCAGATGGCCGACACTGTGCGGGCTGATAAAGGTGCCGGCCGATGAGCCGCTGGGTGAGGGGGTATCAAAACCCAGGGCCCAGCTGCTCTCCTTGACCATATGCTGGCGCTGCAAAAATTCTTTGAGCAGGGCGCTTGAAAAAGAGGAGTGCGCGGCTCTTTCCTGCCAGAGATCGAGCAGAAAGGATGACAGCAAAAGAACGCTGTCAATGGCGCCGAACATTCCCGCCTGGCCGGATACCCCTCCCACCGCATAGGTGTTATCGTCAGAAACCTCCCCTGCCAGCACCTTCTTGCGCCACGGACAGTTTTCCGTCGCGGCAAAATTCTTTTTATCCTTTTGCCGGGGATTAAAGACGAGGCGGTCATCCAGCCCCAGCGGAGCCATCACCTTTTCCCGGACAAAAATGTCCAGCGCAAGACCTGACTGAATCTCAACTATCATGCCCAGCAGAATAAAACCTAAATCGCTGTACAGGGCCTTGCTGGCCACAGGCCAGCAGAGGTCATCTGTCAATATGAGGTTAAGAAGAGTATTTTTTCTTTCCTGTTCTGCAACATCAGCGAGCTGGCGATAAAAGGGGTGGTGAGCGGCCAGGCCGGAACAGTGATTGAGCAGATGGCGCAGGGTGATATTTTTTTTATCAGAAGGCACATCCCTCTGCAGCAGGGTGGGCAGGGTCATATCCAGATGTATCTGCTTGTCCTGCACCAGACAGAGGAGTGCAAGAGTGGTGGCCAAGGGCTTGGTTAATGAGGCAAGATCAAACAGGGTTTCCCTGCTCATTTTTTTTGGTCTGGGGAAAAGAGAGGAATTTCCCCAGACGGATGCAAAAGACCTTTTCCCACTGCCGCTGTTAACGGAAATCCCCACTGCCGCACCGGGGAAAACCTTGCTTCTCAGCGCATCTCTGATAAGCGGGTCTAATTTTTCATATAAGCCGGCAGCAAAAAAACCATCATCCTTCAATTAATAAAAACCTTTTTGTAATCCTTGAGGTTATCCAGGGCAATGCCGCTTCCCATGGCAATGGCCAGCAGCGGATCCTGGGTCAGGTGGCAGGGTATTTGGGTTGTATCTTCTATGAGGGTATTGAGGCCCCGCAGCAGTGAACCGCCGCCGGCCATGAAGATTCCTTCTTCATAAATATCCGTCACCAGTTCCGTGGGAGTTTTATCCAGGGCCCTGCGTACGGCATCGACGATGGCATTTACCGGCTCCTGCAGGGCAATTCGTATTTCCTCCGGCGTCAAGGTAACCTCTTTCGGATTGCTGGTGATGACGTTTTTGCCGATGAGTGTATACGGTTCCAGCGTTGGAATATCAATGGCCGATCCGGCTGTTATCTTGCACTTTTCCGCGCTGTTTTCACCTATATAAACCTTATGCTCGTGAAAGAGATGCCGGATGATCGCTTCGTTGAGTTCGTCTCCAGCCACCCGCAATGATTCACAATAGGCCACAGACGACATGGTAATAACGGCAACCTCGGATGTGCCGCCGCCGATGTCTATGATCATCCTTCCCTTGTTCTGAAAAACATCAAGCCCGGAGCCTATGGCGGCGGCCATCGGCTCTTCAATAAGATACACCTTGCCGCATCCCACCTCTTCCGCTGCCTCAATAACCGCCTTTTTTTCCACCTGGGTTATGCCGGTGGGGACACAGATAACCACTGACGGCTTAAAGAAACGGCTCATTCTCTGAATTTTCAGAAAAAAACTGCGGATCATGGCCTGGGTGATGACAAAATCGGCTATCACCCCATCCTTCAATGGCCGAACGGCGCTGATATGCTGGGGTGTTCTTCCCAGATACTTTTTCGCTGATGCTCCCACCGCCAGAATTTCTTTTGAATAGGTGTTGTAAGCCACCACCGAAGGCTCGTTCAGCACGATACCCTCCCCTTTTAAATAGATAAGGGTATTGGCTGTACCGAGATCCATTGCCATGTCTTTGGAAAATAACGCGGGAAATTTAAATATACTCATTTTTTGTTAAGATATTCCTTAAAGAAAAGGCTGCTGAGAAAAGTCATGGTCTTTTTTTCTTTTGCAATCCACTTTTCATTGTTTTTTTTTACAAAAGCTAGGGCACCTGTCATTTTATTTTTTTGGGAAATAAGCGGCAGACACAAAAAATTTGTCAAATTTTCAAAGGGTTCATCCCGGTTCACCACAAAAGATTTTTCGCTTTTGTTTAATTTTTCTAAAAAGAGCTCTTTTTTATTTTTCAATACCCAGCCCATTAGGCCGTATTGATCAAGATAATCATAAGATAACTCTTTATAAATATTTTTATTATTTAATTTATAGGTAAAAATTACATTTTTTTCTTCATATGCAAAAACAACCAGTTCCAAATTAAGTTTTTCCATTAATAACTCTAAAAACTGCTTGGCAAATTCATTCCTGTCCTTGGTATGGACAATTATTTCGTTGGTCTGGAGTGATAAAGCTAAAAGAATTTCCAATATATTTTTTTCCATGATCTCTTTTTCGGCATTGATCATGGAGACCAAAACCTGCGACATCTGCCGCAAAATTTTTTCCTTTTCTTCGGTGAAAACATAGCTTTTTTTGCTGTCAACGCAGAGCACCCCGTAATTTTCAGGTAAGGGAATGGCAACCAATGATTTTATATCTTCATCCTTTTCATAAAATTTCAGCGTGGTTGCATCTCTTTTGTCAAAATAACTGGCTAAAACTGATTTCTGCTCCCGAAAAACCCAACCAATAATACCCTCACCATTCTGCACCTTACAATCCTTTTTTATATTCCGGCTGAGGGAATGATAATGATAAAGAATTAAACCCTCGCCATCACTCTCCTCATCTAAAAAAAGGCTGGTCGTATAGGCCTCCATGGTGTTGGAAATAAGCTCGATAAATTCATATATTCGCGGCATTGCTTTCATAGGAAGGAACACTCTGAAAATTACTACATTAACTATTTAATTTTATTATATTTTTTAATATAAAAATACAAATGTGCTAGCCACACTATTATTATTGAATTTTTCTCGTTTTTAAACTATAGTTTTGTCACGTAACATTTTGTTTTTCAGAGTAAATTATTATTTAGACAGACACTTTATCAGTAAGGTGTTTATTTTGTTTTGATAACATGTTGAAAACTTTTTCCCCTTATTTTTTTCACCTTTTTTCAAAACTCTAATTTTATTAAAATTATTAATAAAATTAGATCATTACGTTAGTTTCCAACATTATAACAGATTTAATAATAATAGAATATTTTTTAATATATCTTATTTTTTTATACTTCCCCGGTTGAAAACACGGCACTCAGCCAAACAAAAAAAAAGGATTTTACCATGCCTCTTATTCTCAATATTGCCAGAGAAGATTTTATAGCTGCCCTTTCCTCCATGCAGAATGTCACGGGAAAACCAGGCACGATTGCCATTTTGGCAAACATTTTTTTGCGCAGTTCATCCGATTCGCTTGAACTGACAGGGACCGACCTGGAAGTCGGCATCCGTCAAACCATACCCGCGGAGATCCTTTCCCAGGGATCCATCACCCTGCCGGCGAAAAAACTTTTTGAAATAGTGAGAGAATCAAACTCAGAGCATATTTATCTAGAGGAGATAGAAAACAACTGGGTAAAAATAAAGGCGGATTCAAGTGATTACAATCTGGCAGGAATGGCAAGTGATGAATTTCCCACTTTTCCCGAGCATAAAGAAGAATCCCTTATCGAAATAGCCGCAGAGAATATAAAAGATCTTATTGAAAAAACGATTTTTTCCGTCGCCTTGGACACGGAAAGCAATTTTACCCTGACCGGAATACTGATAGAAAAAGAAATAAAGGAAGATAAAAGATATCTGCGTATGGTATCCTCTGACGGTCACCGTCTCTCCCTCATGAAAAAAGAGGTGCAAGGTGACATTTCCCTGTTTAATCTGGATAAACCCACCATTATTCCCAGAAAAGGGGTACAGGAAATAAAAAAATTCTGTGAACATCACGAAACCCTTTTTATTGGATTTGAAGAGAAACAGGTAGTTATCAAGGGCGACCACGCCATTCTCATCATCCGTCTCATGAACGGTGATTTTCCTGATTTCCGCAATCTTCTGCAGATAATCAATAAAGAAAAATTCATAGAAATCAATAGACTCATTCTGCTTAATGCCATGCGGCGCATGAATCTCTTTACCGAAGACAGATTTAATGTGGTCAAATGCCATATTGAAGATAATGAAATGAAATTAAGTTCCCAGAGCATGGATTTAGGCAGCGCCCAGGAAGTTCACCCGGTCAGGTACACGGGAGAGTCAATAAAACTCGGGTTTAACGGTAAATATTTTATTGATACCCTGCAGGTTATGACCTGTGAAAACGTCAAAATTTTTATCGAGGGTAAAGACAGACCCTGTCTTGTCTATTCAGAAAATGAACCTGATTTTATCAGTATTATCATGCCGATGGAAATTTAATTATGTATACCTCTGTGTGGCTAATCCTTTAAAATCACCGGGTAAAACGGATTAAAAAAAATTTAAACAACCAGTTAAATAGCCTGTATAAGTTGAAAATTTTTTACATTTCAGTCTATTACATGTAACTATCTATTTTTGAGGAATAAAATTTTGACAGAACAAAACAGCGGCTATGGTGCTGAACAGATAAAGGTCCTTTCCGGTCTTGAAGGTGTCAGAAAAAGACCGTCCATGTATATAGGCAACACCGGAGAAGGGGGTCTTCATCATCTGGTATATGAGGTTGTGGATAACAGCATTGATGAGGCTCTGGCAGGGTACTGCACCCGTATCAAGGTTATTTTGCAGAAAGACGGTTCCGTTTCAGTGGAGGATAATGGCCGGGGAATACCGGTGGAAATGCATCCCACGGAAAAAATATCTGCCCTGGAGCTGGTTCTCTGCACCCTGCATGCAGGCGGCAAATTTGATCACGCAACCTACAAGGTTTCCGGCGGGCTGCATGGGGTGGGTGTTTCCGTGGTAAACGCCTTGAGTATCCGGGCCAGGGCGGAGATAAAAAGAAATGGCAAGATTTATGAGCAGTCTTACAGATATGGCATCAAGACGGATGAGGTAAACATTATCGGGGAAACGAACCAGACCGGAACCACCATCACCTTTTTACCGGATCCGGAAATATTTACGGAAACAACGGAATTTCAATACGAGATCATCCAGGCCAGGCTCCGGGAACTGGCCTTTTTAAATAAGGATGTCAAAATATTATTAAAAGACGACAGAAGCGGGGCTGAAGACGAATTTCATTATAAGGGAGGTATTGTCTCTTATGTGGAATATCTCAACCGTAAAAGAACAGTGGTCAATGAACATCCTATCTTTTTTGCCGGGGAAAAAGACAATGTGCAGGTTGAGATAGCCTTCCAGTATTACGATGGTTTTACGGAACGGCTTTTTGCTTTTGTCAATAATATTCCCACCAAGGAAGGAGGCACCCATGTCACCGGTTTCCGAGGCGCCCTGACCAAATGCATCAACCGTTATGCCAGCGATGACATTGTCCCGAAAAATCTGCGGGAAAAGATGGGTGGAGACGACGTCAGGGAAGGTTTAACCTGTGTCGTCTCCGTACGGGTGCCCAACCCTCAGTTTGAAGGTCAAACCAAAACCAAGCTGGGTAACAGCGAAGTAAAATCGATTGTTGAAACCATTTGCAATGAAAAGCTGACCATCTATCTGGAGAAAAACCCGCAGGAGGCGAGGAAGATCCTGGCCAAGGCGGTGGATGCGGCAAGGGCCAGGGAAGCTGCCAGAAGGGCCAAGGAATTGACCCGTAAAAAGAGTTCCGGCATTGATCTGCTCATGGCAGGAAAACTTGCCGAGTGCCAGAGCAAAATTCCCGCGGAAAGGGAAATTTTTCTGGTTGAGGGTGATTCAGCGGGCGGCAGTGCCAAACAGGGGAGAGATAGGGCTTTTCAGGCAATTCTGCCTTTGCGCGGCAAGATTATGAATGTGGAAAAGGCCCGTTATGACAAAATACTGGCCAGCGAGGAAATCAAACAGATTATTTCCGCCCTGGGCACAGGGGTAGGCAGCGATGATTTTGAAAAAGAAAAACTTCGTTATCACAAGGTCATCATCATGACGGATGCCGATGTTGACGGCGCCCATATCCGTACCCTGCTGCTTACCTTTTTTTACCGCCAGATGCCTGCTCTGGTGGAAGAAGGTTATGTGTATATTGCCCAGCCGCCTCTTTACCGGATCGGCAAAGGCAAGAAGGAGATGTTTTTCAGCGGCGAGGATGATCTGAACAATTATCTTTTTCAGCAGGCCAGTTCGCTGATGAAGATCACGATGAACGATCAGAGGGTATTAGGGGAAGAAGAACTCATCACTATTCTGAAAAACCTCTCCTATTACCGCAAATTGATCGATTATCTGCAGCGTATCAATGTCTGGGAGGATATCGTTTATTTTCTGCTAGACCACGATGTCCATTCCGCTGACCAGTTTGTTGATGAGAATTTTGTCATCCAATTGCGAAACGGCCTTATGGATAAAAATATTGTCCTGGGCAATATCCGCACCTGCCGCTGGAAGGCGAGCTGCTATGAATTTGATGCAGCCATTAAAGACAAGGCACATATCTTTGTTACCGTGGGCCCGCAGATTCCGCTGATCCCTGAATTCCGCTCGGCCCTGAATATTTTTCCCGCGATCAAGGAGTTTGTCACCGCAAGCTTTACCCTGACCACCGGTGAAAAAGACATACCGGTGAAGAACTGGATTGAGCTGCTGGAAAAGGTAAAGGTCGAGTCTTTCAAGGGCAGCACATTACAACGCTATAAAGGTCTTGGAGAAATGAACCCGATTCAGCTGTGGGACACCACCATGAACCCGCAGAATAGGGTGCTGCTGCAGGTAAAAATTGATGATGCGGAAAATGCGGATGACATTTTCACCACCCTCATGGGTGACAAGGTGGAACCTCGCAGGGATTTTATCAATACTCACGCTCTGGAAGTTACAGAACTTGATATCTGATGATTATCATGCCGATTTTCCCGGAGACCGCTGGACAGGTATGCTGATTTACCAGCAAACGGCTTTTTGCGCTTGAAGTGTTCAATTTTTTATCAATGAGTGGCAGAAAAAACACTTGAGGCTTCAATACTAATATTTTTGTTAAGCGATATTTATGACTGAAAACGAGCAAGTTTTATCACCGACCATTTCCATAGAAAAAGAGCTGAAAAAATCCTATCTCGATTATGCCATGAGCGTCATCATCGGCAGGGCTCTTCCTGATGTGAGGGATGGACTTAAACCGGTTCATCGCCGCTCTCTTTTTGCCATGCGGGAACTGAACAATTACCACAACCGCCCCTATCTGAAATCAGCCAGAATCGTCGGTGATATCATCGGTAAATTTCACCCCCACGGGGATACGGCCGCCTACGATACCATTGTCAGGATGGCCCAGGATTTTTCCATGCGTTATCCCCTGGTGGACGGTCAGGGAAACTTCGGTTCCGTTGATGGGGATTCGCCGGCGGCCATGCGTTATACCGAGGCGAGAATGACTAAACTTGATCAGGAGATTATTGCTGATCTGGAAAAGGATACGGTTGATTTTGTTCCGAACTACGATAATTCATTGGCTGAACCGGTCGTATTTCCGACCAAAATACCCAATCTGCTGACAAATGGCTCTTCCGGTATAGCCGTCGGCATGGCAACCAATATCCCTCCCCATAATATCAATGAGATCATGGATGGGATCATTGCCATGATAGATGACCCGCACATTGCGGTAAATGGCCTGATGGAGCATATTACCGGGCCGGATTTTCCCACCGGCGGTTTTATCTGCGGCAGGGCTGGCATACGGGAGGCTTATGAAACGGGACGCGGCTCAATTTTGATGCGGGCGAGAAGCCATATCGAAAAAAGCAAAAAGATGAATCGCGAATCCATTATCATCGACGAAATTCCCTATCAGCAGAATAAGGCACGACTGGTGGAGAAAATTGCCCTGCTGATCAAGGAAAAAAAGATTGAATCCATTGCCGAGATACGTGACGAGTCAGACCGCCACGGCATGCGTATCGTTCTTGAGTTGAGAAAGGATGAGATCGCTGATGTGGTGCTCAATCAGCTCTACAAGATGACCCCGCTGCAGAAGAGTTTCGGCATCATATTCTTGAGTATTGTCAATTCCCGGCCGGAAGTGCTTAACCTCAAACAGATGCTGGAGCACTTTATTCAGCACAGAAAAACAGTGGTTTACCGGCGCACGGATTTTGATCTGAAAAAAGCCGAAGCCAGGGCCCATATTCTGGAAGGACTGAAAGTAGCCATCAACAACATGGATGAGGTGGTGGCCCTGATCAGGGCATCAGCCAACCCGCCGGAAGCCCGCCTGGGACTCATGGAAAGGTTTAATCTCTCCGAAATACAGGCCCAGTCCATTCTTGATATGCGGCTGCAGAAACTGACCGGTCTGGAACGGGAAAAAATTATCAGCGAACTCAACGAACTGCTGGAAAAAATAGCCTGGTATAAAAAAATTCTTACTAATGAAACCCTGGTTATGAAGATTATCCGCGATGAGTCGCTGGAAATCAAACAACTCTATGGAGATGAGCGGCGGACAGAGATCATTGACGCCCCGGATGAGATACTGCCGGAAGACATGATCCAGCCGGAAGACATGGTGGTGACCGTCACCCATGGGGGTTATATCAAGAGAAATTCCGTTGATCTGTATCGCTCTCAGCGGCGCGGCGGCAAGGGCATCAAGGGTATTACCGCGGTTGAAGAGGATTTTGTCAACAATCTCTATCTTGCCTCCACCCATGATACCTTTCTCTTTTTCACCAACCATGGCAAGGTCTTCTGGCGCAAGGTTTACGAAATTCCCCTGGCCAGCCGTATTGCCCGCGGCAAGGCCATTGTCAATCTCCTTGAGCTGTCCGAAAATGAACAGGTGGCCGCCATTCTACCGGTCACGAGCTTTGATTGCACTGACCGGGAATGCCATATACTGATGGTCACCAAAAAGGGTGTGGTGAAGAAAACGGTTATTTCCGAATTCGCCAGACCGATGCGCAAAGGGAAAATAGCGCTCACCATCAGGGAAGACGATGAAATTATCAGTGTTGCCATTACCAGCGGCACAAGCCAAATTCTTCTGGTCTCCCACAAGGGCATGGCTATTCGTTTTAATGAAGAGGACGTGCGGAGCATGGGCCGAACAGCCACCGGGGTGCGCGGCATCAATCTGGCCGAAGACGACCGGGTGGTGGGCGCAGTGGTCATTGACAGCGATGATTCCATTCTGGTGGTCACGGAAAACGGGTTCGGCAAGAGAAGCCCGGTGGAAGAGTACAGGCTTATCAGAAGGGGCGGCAAGGGGGTTTATGCCATCAAGCCCAGTGAAAGAAACGGCGACATCATCGGTGCCTGCCAGATAACCGGGGAAGATGAGATCATGCTCATCACCGACCGGGGCAAGATCATCAGGATGGATATGAGCGCAGTCAGGGTGATAGGCCGGGCCACCCAGGGTGTGACCCTGATTAATCTGGAACCGGGTGAAAAGGTGGTGGCCATGGATATGGTTCCTGCCTCCGATGAAGTAGATGATGTGGATGATGATGAAGAGGAAACGGAAGAACAGGGTTCATGAGCTTACTGCACGAACAACTCATAGCGGTAATCGGGGCGGGAAGCTGGGGCACTGCCCTGGCAAAGCTCTTGAGCGATAAGGGTCACCGGGTCCATTTATGGGCCCACCGGCCGGAGCATGCCGATGCCATCAACCAGGGGCGGGAAAATAAAAAATATCTTCCCGGCTTTACCGTAAATGAAAAGGTACAAGCCTCTGCGGCCCTTGAGGAGGTCATCAGCGGCAAAAAAAATATCCTCATGGTGGTTCCTTCCCATGTCTTCCGCGCTGTTTTCCAGCAGCTTGTCCCTTTTCTCGGCAATGACTGCCTCATCGTTTCCGCTACCAAAGGCATTGAAAATGACAGTCTGATGACCATGAGCCAGGTAATGGCAGACGAGCTCGAAAAAAGCCGCAGAAAAGCCGAGATCGGCGTTCTCACCGGGCCATCCTTTGCCAGGGAGGTGGCAGCCGGCATTCCCACCGCCGTTACGGTGGCAGCCAGGAAAAGGGAGGTGGCGGGCCGGATTCAGGATATCTTTTTCACCGAGCGGTTCCGGGTTTATGCCAGCACCGATCTGATCGGCCAGGAACTCGGCGCGGCACTGAAAAACATCGTGGCCATTGCCGCGGGTATCAGTGACGGGCTGGGTTACGGCACCAACACCAGGGCCGCTCTGATCACCAGAGGGTTAGCTGAAATAACCCGGCTGGGGGTGAAGATGGGGGCAAATCCCCTGACCTTTTCCGGACTGGGCGGTATGGGTGATCTTGTTCTCACCTGCACCGGGGATTTAAGCCGCAACAGAACAGTGGGACTGAAGCTGGGCCAGGGAAAAAAGCTGCAGACCATCCTGGCCGAGATGGAAATGGTGGCCGAAGGTGTAAAGACCACCCGCTCCGCCTGGAAGCTTGCCCGGCGGGAAGGGGTGGATATGCCGATTCTCGAGCAGATCTATAAGGTGCTTTATGAGGATAAACCGTGTCAGCAGGCCGTGATGTCTCTGTTGACCAGGGATCAGAAAGAGGAGATGGAATATTGAGGAGGGGCGGTTCGCGCACCGGCCCTGGGTGGATTATGTTTTTTTCAGCCTTTTAAAGGCGATAGCGCAGAAATAAACCATGCCGGCCATGATAATGATGGTGGCTCCTGCCGGAAAATCAAACTGATAGCTGATAGCCAGCCCCCCGGTTGTACACACCAGGCAGAGAAGTATGGCAGTGAACATCATATGCCAGAGGCGCTTGACCAGCAGACCCGCCCCGGCTGCCGGCAGGGTCAGCATGGCCACCACCATGACAATACCCACCACCTGCACCAGCAGGACCACCGTGAGGGCGATCATCAGCAGAAGCAGAAGATCGAACAGCTCAACGCTGATGCCGCTGATTCTGGCAAACTCTTCATCAAAACAGACGGAAATAAGTTTGTTGTAGAAAATAAAGACCACGCCGACCACGATCAGATCAAGTGCGCCGATGAGAAGAAGGTCCTTTTGGGAGACCATCAGGATATCGCCGAACAGGTAACTCATGAGATCATCGTTATAGCCGCTTGTCCGGCTGATAAAAAAGATACCGATCGCCATGCCGATGGAGTAGATGGCGCTGAGTACCGTATCCTCCCGCTGACTGCCGTAGTGTTTGACCATGGCAATGATGCATGCCGCCAGCAGGGCGGCCGCCACCGCTCCCTGCAAAGGGGTGACGGGAAAGGCATATTCCTTCTGCAGAAAACGGGCTGCTCCCATGCCACCCAGGGTGCAGTGGGCAATGGCGCCGGCAATATAGGTTATGCGCCGTACCGTCACATAGGAGCCGATGATGCCGCAGGAAATGGAGGTCAGCAGCCCGGCGATCAGGGCATATTGTAGAAAGGAATATGTTTGCAAGTCTCTTAAAAATTGACCCATGTATGCCCTTTTTCGGAACAGCGGTGGTCATGGCGCACCATGGCCAGATCCGCGCCGTAAATGTCCTTGATATTTTTCCCCTCTATTTCGCAGGTTGGATGGATATGCACCAGACGGTTGACGCAGACCACGGAACTGACATATTTGGAAACGAAACCCACATCATGGGAAACGACGATAATGGTCAGTTTTTCGTTTAGTTTTTTGAGCAGGTTATAAATATTCTGTTCGGCAAAACTGTCGACATTGGCTGTGGGTTCATCAAAAAAAAGAAGCTCTGCCGCTGAGGCAAGGGCCCGGGCGATCAGAGTGCGTTGGCGCTGGCCGCCGGACAGATCGGCAAAGGCGGCCTGCTGCTTGTGGTACAGATCAACATCCCGGAGAGCTTGGGCCGCAAGCTCCCGGTCCTCTTTGGTAAACGGTCCGCCCCAGCACTTGCCGACGCGGCCCATCATGACCACGTCGAGCACGGAAACTGGGAAAAGCGGATCAAAAAGCCGTTGCTGGGGGACATAGCCGATGCGGTGTGAGGCCTTTTCCGGGGGGACGCCTAATATGGTTATCGAACCGCTGTTTGGTTTGAGGAGACCGAGCAGCAGGCGCAGCAGTGTGGTTTTTCCGCCGCCGTTGGGGCCGACGACTCCGATCATTTCCCGTTCCTTGATGGTGAAGGTGACATCCTCAAGAACGGCAAGGCTGCCGAAGGAAAAACTCATATTTTGCACATCAATGACGGTTTTTTTCATAAGGAAATAATTTTAACCACAAAATCTTGCAGACACCAAGAAGTTTATCATTGTGCAACAGGCGGCTGTCTGATTTAATTGTCTTTATTCTGTAAAAAGCGCCGGCCGGGGAAAAAGAGACTGCGGCCACCTGCTACAGAGGTTATCCCTTTGATGAGCGTCACCGATTTCTGGTGTCAGAAAACTGTTTACGGCAACTTCAATAATTTATCCAGGCAAAAATGGCATCTGAAAAAAAAATAAAACTGACAGGCACGGTCAAGGCAGCCGGTTGAGCCGCCAAGCTCAGTCCAGGGGACCTGGACCAGATACTGTGCGGCCTTGATCTGCCCAAAGATCCGAATCTGATCGTTGGCGCCGAAGGCTGTGACGATGCCGGCGTTTACCGGCTGACGGATGATTGCGCCCTGATTCAGACGGTTGATTTTTTTACGCCCATTGTCGATGATCCCTATCGTTTCGGCCAGATTGCCGCAGCCAACGCCTTAAGCGATGTCTATGCCATGGGCGGCAAGCCCCTGCTTGCCATGAATCTGGTGGCGTTTCCCCTGGGTGATATGGACAAGTCCGTGTTAAAGGATATCCTGCGGGGCGGCCTGGAAAAGATCAAAGAGGCCGGCGCCCTGCTGGTGGGCGGACACAGCATCGAGGACAAGGAGCTCAAATACGGACTTTCCCTCACCGGCGTAGTGCACCCGGACCGGGTCATGCTGAATTCCGGGGCCAGGCCGGGGGACAAGCTTCTGCTCACCAAGCCGCTGGGCACGGGAATTCTCTCCACCGCCATCAAGGGCGGGCTGGCCGGCGAGGAGCTGGAAAAGCTGATCACCGAATGCATGATCACCTTGAACCGCGCCGCCGGCGATGCCATGGCCGAGGTCGGAGCCCATGGCTGCACCGACATTACCGGTTTCGGCCTCATCGGCCATCTTTTTGAGATGGCCCACGCCTCAAAGGTTTCCATCACGGTGGACACCGCTGCGGTGCCTCTCTTGCCGCAAACCCATGACTTTGCCTCCCTGGGCATCATCCCGGAAGGGGCCTATAAGAATAAAAAGTTTTATGAGAAATGGGTCACCAGTCAGCTGGCCGAGCTTGATCCCCTGGAGATGATTCTCTACGATCCGCAGACCTCGGGCGGTTTGCTCATTGCCGCTTCTTCCGAGCAGATTCACCTTATCGCTGAAAAAATAAGGGCCACCTCTTCCCTGCCCTGTGCGGTTATTGGCACGGTGGGGGAGGGGGAAGCCGGGAGAATAATTCTTCACTAGATTATTTACCGCAGGGAATAAAATATTTGTTTTGCCAGAAAAAAACTGCTATTGTTGGTTATATAACTCTTTGCTGCATTGCAATAGATTATAAAAAAATGAAGCTATTGAACTTAACCACAACACAGGAGGAAGGATATGAGAAATTTTTTCCCTTTACTGGCAGGGGCAGCACTACTGGCAATGGTCAGCATGACAGGTTGCGCCAATCAGCAGGCTGGAAAATCAGATGAGACGCTTTATAAACGCGTTCCTGGCAAAGTTCATAGGACTATGTTCCCGGAAGGCCACCAGGGAAGCTGCTACTATGACGAAAAAGAAGATGTTTATTATTGTTCCAAGTAACAACAGCGAAATTTCCGCATAACAATCAAAAAAAGTTTTTTGCTCACAACTGAGAAATCGGGTCTAGTTTAATAGCTTCCTTTATCCTTTGCCGCTGTACCATGGCTTTCCGGCGCAGCGGCAAAAGGAGTGTACAGGGGATCGCCGATCAGCACCATCTTCCAGGAAAGATGGGGCAGGCTGAAAAAATAGCTCTCCACCAGATTTTTACCGCCCATCAGAAAGGCAAAAAAGAGATCCGGCGGCGGAAAGGCGTTCACGTAAGGTTCCCCCACCGGACCGATGGTGGCGGCCACCCCTTTTTCCAGCATTCTCTTGCACCAGACCTGGCTTCCCTCCTTTTTCAGCGTACTGCACTCACTGCTGGCGATATGATAGCCCACCGCCCCCTGCTGCCAGGTGAAGGCGTCAATATACTTAGCCAGGCTGTACCAGCCGCAGTAGAGAGCGGCATCGCGCCTAACCCCCGGCTGAAACAGGGCACTCTGTTCATCAACAATCACCTTATCCATCCTGCCGCTCTGTCTGACAACATCTGCCGCCCTGTGAATGGCCCGGTCATACCAGCCATAGCTGTCCACCTGCTTCAGGCCGGGATCCGGCCAGCGGGCATCAAAAAAGGCCTCGCCGTGCAGCCCTTCCTTTTCCGCCGCCAGGGTATCGGTGATCATTCTTCTGACAAGCTCCGGGCTTGAAGCGTCCAGCCGGCTCACCATGAGCACCTCCTTTTGGCCGAAGGGCAGAAATTCACCTTGCTGATCCCGGTAATAGGGGTTGGGCAGCCAGTGGGCCAGAGGATGGGTCTGCAATACCAGAGTCAGTTCGGAATCCACCGCGGCCCGCATGTCATTTACTTTGGTGTAATAGTTTATCTGCTTTTTGATATCGCTGATCTTGCCGCGCAGTATATCCGGCACGGATTCATCTTTACCGTTAGCAAGCGACAGGGTGATTTCCTCTATTTTTTTCGTCAACTGGGCTATGGTTTCGCTTCCCTGGTCGGAAAGGGCCGGGGTGCTGATTTTCAACGGCACCCCATACATGGTCACCAGGCAGCGGACCTTTCCTTGTCGCCCCTCTTTGTTGAGAAAATCGTACACAGGCTTGGCTATCAAATTGTCATAATCGCTGCGCCGGCAGTCTTCCGCCGGATCAATATCGATGGTGATGAGATTGGCGGCCGGGATGCGGCGCTGGTCCATATAGAACCTGGCCAGGCTGAGGCTGTCCGGTTGCTGTTTGTTGGCAACAACGGCTATTTCACCGGCGGTGAGTCCATAGCCCGGCGCAGCAGCAAAGAGGGCGCCAAGCAGTATGACAAAGGAAAGGAAGGCGGGCAAGGTCAATTACCTCCTGGCGGCAAGAACGATATCGATGACGTTATCAAGGAAAAGATAACGGCCGACGACAAAGAAGATGATCGACAGCAAGGCTGCGGCCGGCACGGTAACCAGCCAGGAGGCGAAGATCTTTTGCGTCACCGGCCGGTTGATGCCGCCGAGACCGCGGGCCAGCCCGATACCCATGATGGCCCCCACCAGGGTATGGGTGGTGGAGACCGGCAGGCTGAGACGGCTGCAGATCAGCACGGTGGCTGCCGTGGCAATATCGGCGGCCACGCCGCGGGAAGGGGTGAGTTCGGTGATTTGGGTGCCCACGGTGGCCATGACCCTATAGCCGAAGGTGGCGAGGCCCACGACGATGCCCGCGCCGCCCATGACCAGGATGGGGAGGGGGACGCCGACCTTCATCTCCACGGTGCCGTGTCTGATGATATGGGCGATGGCGGCAAAGGGGCCTACGGCATTGGCCACATCGTTGGCGCCGTGGGCAAAGGCCACGGAACAGGAGCTGATAATGACCAGCGGCACAAAGATCTTTTCCACCTCCTCCAGCTGTTTGGCGATGGGCAGGGTGTCTTTGCCGCGCAGGTGGCGGCTGATCCAGATTTTTGCAATAACGGCTAAGATCAGGCCGATGGCCACGGAGATGAGGATGGAGGTGAAGCCGGTAAGCCATTGCAGGCCGCTGATGATATGATTGAGGCCATTGTAGATCGTGGCCAGAGTAACGACAAAGACCACTAAAAAAACAATAAAAGGGGCATAGGTTTGCACGGCTTCAGCCGGTTTCTCCTTGCCCAGGATTGAGGTGCTGATAAATTTAAAGAGAACAAAGGCCACCAGCCCGCCCGCCAGGGGCGAGATAAACCAGCTGGCCACGATCTGGCTCATCTTGTTCCAGTCCACTGAATGCCAGCCGGCGGCAACAACACCGAAACCGGCCACGGCGCCGACAATGGCATGGGTGGTGGAAACCGGCATGCCCACCCAGGTGGCGAAGTGCAGCCAGAAAGCGGAGCAAAGCAGGGCCGCGGTCATGCCGATAATGAGCAGGGCGGCGGCTTCACCATCGCGCAGATGGGGCAGGGCGGCAATCATGTCCGGGTTGACAATCCCCTTGCGGATGGTTTCCGTTACGCTGGAACCTACCAGCACCGCCCCGGAAAACTCGCAGATGCCAGCCAGGATAATCGCCTTTTTGATGGTCAGGGATTTTGAACCTACGGCGCTGCCCATGGAGTTGGCCACATCGTTGGCGCCGATCGTCCAGGCCATGTAAAAACCGATGAGGCCTGTGAAGAGTAAAATAAAGACATCCATGGTTAAACCTTGTCACGATGCCTGCGCCATTGGGTTTCTTGCCAAGGAACCCGATGGCGCACAGCTGACGACAGCCTGTTATTTGATAATCATTGCCCGCAAAAAGTCGCCGGCGTTTTCCGCTTCATTGGCGATGGCGCCGATCTTGAGCAGCATTTTCTCATAAAAGATGATATCAAAGGTGCCTATCTTTCCTTCCAGCTGATAAATATCAATGCTCAGTGAGCGGGCCAGCTTGTCGGCCTTCCACTCTTCTTCCCCAAGGCCCTGGATGAGAGAGAGCACCTGCCGCGCCTCGGCGCCGCCGAAGGAGGCTTCGGCCAGGTTTTTGAGTTCAACGGCTGCAGTGAGGAGGTTGCCGCTTACCTGATACATCTGGTCAACCAGAGCAAAAAACTTGTCCTGCACATGGGGATGCAGCTTGGTTTTGCGGATGCGGAGAATGACGGCAAAGTCCTGGGCGTAGTCTGCCATTTTTTCCTGACACTCGAGAAAACCGTCCAGTTCCTCCCGGTCCACCGGCAGAAAAAAGCGGCGGGGCAGATCTTCCCGGATCTGGTGTTTAATCAGGTCGGCCTCATATTCGAGCTTGCTCACCCTGGCCTGCAGTTCATGGATGAGTTCGTAGTTTTCATAGACCAGGGCCTCCATGAGCGGCTTGATCATTTCCAGACACTCATGGACCTTTTTTGCGTGCTCAACAATGGGGCCGAAAGGGGATTTTTTAAACAGATTCTGGATGATTGCCATGCCTGTCATCTCCTGATAGAGAGAAATAATATCAATTTGCTAAAAAAAAGAACGGAAATCATGTATTATTCGCGCATATTTCACGCGTTGCGATGCTGATTTTACCTTGTGGACAACCTATCATGAAATACTTGAAAAATCCAAGAAAGCAAACAGATTTCTCTCACCCGGTTTTCGGCGGGTTTGTGCAGATTGATGTCCTGGCAGGTTCGCCAAAGCAAAATCTGGCCAGGGTGCGGGAGCTGCTCGAAAGCCTTGCCCCGCCGCCAGGAGCTGTTATCGTGCTGCCGGAGCTCTGGTCAGCGGGATTTTTTTACCAGGGGCTGGCTGGCCAGGCGGCAGCGACCGGCGAGATGCTTGCCGGTCTCTCGGAGCTGGCCGGCCGTTACCGGATCTGCCTTGCCGGGTCGCTGCCGGAGAAAAGGGTTGCGCCGGGCGGGACAAATTACCTTAACACCCTTTATTTCACCGGGCCTGACGGGATGCTTGGCGCCTACCGCAAGCAACAGCTCTTTGCCCCCATCGAGGAAGACCGCTATTTCGCGCCCGGGGATAGTCCGCTGCCGGTGGGCACGCCCTGGGGCCTGCTGGGCGGGCTGGTCTGTTTTGATCTGCGTTTTCCCGAACTGGCCGGGGGGCAAGCGGCCCGGGGAGCCGGGGTGCTGGTGGTGAGCGCCCAATGGCCGGCGGCAAGGCAAGGCCACTGGCGCATCCTGCTGCAGGCCAGGGCCATAGAAAACCAGGCCTTTGTCATTGCCTGCAACCGCTGCGGCACCACCGGAGACACGGTGTTTGCCGGTCATTCCCTGGTGGTTGGCCCGGACGGTTCTATCCTGGCCGAGGCGGGGGCGGAAGAGGGGGGCGGCGGAGCAGAACTTGACTGGTCACTTCTCACGGAGACCAGAGCCGCTTTTCAGACCGCGGGCAGAACCCCATACCGTTTTGCCGACCAGGACAAGATCTGTGAATTGGAAAGATTGCAGGAGAAAGTCGCCTGTTACCGGCAGGCGGGCCGCAAGATGGTGTTCACCAACGGCTGCTTCGATATCCTCCACGAGGGCCACGTCACCTATCTGGAAGCGGCCCGGCGCGAGGGGGATTATCTGGTGGTGGGGGTCAACAGCGATGCCTCGATCCGGGCCATCAAGGGACCTGACCGGCCGGTGAACAGTGAAACGAGCAGGGCTCGTCTGCTTGCCGCTCTGGGTTGCGTTGACCATGTGGTGCTGTTCGGCGAGGAAACCCCACTGCAGCTCATTACCACCCTGATGCCCGATGTGCTGATCAAGGGCGCGGACTGGCCGGTGGAGAAAATTGTCGGGGCACAGGAGGTCTTGGCCGCCGGAGGCGTGGTGAAAACCATTGAGCTGGTCGGTGATTTTTCCACCACCGGCCTGATCAAGAAAATCAAAACATTATAACGGTCATTCCCTTTAACCCTATTCATCCCTCAGGCTTCCTAATGCTCGCAAATATTGCGGGAAATTTTTTTGCATAATTTATTTATCAGTGCATCGGATCAAAAAGTGTGTTATGGCTAAAAAATACTGACAAGTAAGTTGATTGAATAACTAACAAGCAAAATGAGGGATATTTATGATGCGCAGGTTACTGGTTGGTTTGCTGGCCGCGGGGATTTCATTCGGGTATGCCGCCTCTTCACAGGCTGCTACATATAATTTCAGCTATGATCCGGCAGATATCCTCATGGGGGCTGCTGGCGTCTCCTCTGTCGAGCATGAGTTTGATGTCACCGGCAGCATCCTTGATCTCTCCACCATCACCGGCGCAACTCTTGCCATCTATCTCAATGATTCGAACCCTAGCGTGTTATCCATGATGCATGCCAACCTCGATGAGGTTGATGGGCAGTTCCTCGGCATCTCCCTGTGGGGTGAGGGTAACCATGTGGCCACCTATATCAATGCGAACATTATTACGGATGCCCTGACAGATAACGGGTTTTTCAACCTCAACGTTGATTCTGATTTGGGATTTACTCTGCCCTTTGACGTGGATAATTTCAATTATGACAAAGCGGTGCTGACCGTGGATACCAGCGAGGTCCCCCTGCCCGGAGCGGTCTGGCTCCTGGGTTCCAGTCTGGCTGGCTTGATTGCTTACCGCAAAAAGAACTAACCGCGAAATCAGCAGAGAAGTTTGCGAAAGGCCGGGCATTGCCCCGGCTTTTTTTTTGGAAAATTGCTCCAGCCTCTCCGGAACGGCTTTTGCAAAGATTATCGTCTCCTCACTCCTGCCCACAGCAGAGATCCTGCCAGCCCGCGGCCAGGTCTTCGCTGCAGAGGCCCAGTTCTCCGGCAAACTCACAGAGGGTCTGCCGGCTGCAGTTGATGCAGGATCTCTCACCAAGCCTGACGAAGCAGATCTCCTGCTCCAGGAAAGAGACCAGGGCTGCGGCAACCTTTTGGCGCACATGGCCGGTATCCAGATTTTGCGCCTCGGCAAAAAGCTTCAGGCGCCGCCAGTTGATGGCGCTTCTCTGCAGCCCGCGATAGATGCTTTTTTTTCTGTTCTCCGGCTGCAGGTCCCGGAGAATAATGGTTTGATAACGGTTGATCACCGCCTTTTTCAGGGGGAGGTGATCCTGTTTTTCCAGGGAGAGGCCCGGTCCCTCCGGGTCGCTGCACAGAAAATACAGAGAGCCGTGCATCGCCACTTCCGGCATCTCGCCGCCGGCATCCTCAATAATGAAAACCTCATCCTCCAGAAACATTTCCTTGCTGCTCATCGGTCATTCATTGGCGTTAAAAGTTATGGCAGGCAACCGCTGCGAACTGGCCTGTCTGTCCGGTGGGCTGTTGTATAGCATGGAATCTCAGTCCAGGCCAGGGCTAATTTTCACAAGTGCCAAGGGGAAGTGCTCAGCCAGGTGGTGAATTCATTTTCCGCCAGAGGTTTGCTGATATAGTAACCTTGGGCCTGATCGCAGCCCATTTCCCCGAGAATATTAAAAAGCTCTCGTGACTCCACTCCTTCGGCCACCGTGGTCAGGTTAAGATCACGGGCCGCTGCCAGGATGTGTTTCACCAGAGAGGTGTTGAGGGAGGAGGAAAAGAGATTGCCGATCAGGCTCTGGTCGATCTTGACGGTATCGATAGGCAGGGTCTGCAGATAGCTTGAGGCGGAGTAGCCGCTGCCGAAATCGTCAATGGAGATTTTGATGCCGATGTTTTTCAGGGAGGTGAGCACCTCTGCCGCTGTTTTCATGTCCGTAATCAGGGATCGCTCGGTAATCTCGATTTCCAGGTTGGCGGCATTGATGTTGAAATGCTTGACTAATTCGATCAGTTCCGCGATGAGGCTGCGATCCTGGATATTATGGGAGGTGAGGTTGATGGACAGGGTCAGATCATGGCCGGCATCCTGCCAGTGCTGCAGTTGCCTGAGGCCGGCTTTTACGGCAAACAGGGCAAGGGGATGGATGAGCCAGGTTTTTTCCGCTTCAGGCACAAACATTTCGGGAGAAAGCAAACCGTGCCGCGGATGCTGCCAGCGGATCAGGGCCTCGGCGCCGACGATTGTCCCCGTGGCAATGGCAACCTTGGGCTGCAGAAAGAGGATAAGCTCATCCGCCAGCAGGGCTTCCTTCATGGTGCCCAGCAGCGACAGCCGTTTCACGCTGCTGTTGTCAAAATTTTTATTATAGGCCGAGTAGAGCAGGTTCTGTTCCTCGGCAAAGTGGGCGGCAACGCTGGCCTTTTGAATCATTTCATCCGGGCTTTCCCTTTTTTCTTCATTGCTCACCACACCCACGTGCATGTTGATAATGACCGGAATTTCCTCAAAGTAAAAAGGTTCTTTCAGGTTCTGGGTAACCTGGCGGCATAGTTTGATAAAATGATGCGGTTCAGCATCGTGGGCGGCAATGGCCAGAATATTGTTCTGCAGTTTATAGAATGTTGCCTGGGGCAGGGAGGCGTGGCGGAGCCGGTCGGCGATCTGCAGGGCGAGAACATTGGCTGAGCGGTAACTCAGGGTGTCAACGATCTGTTGCAGGTTGCTGATGATGATGACGGCCACGGCCAAGGGGGGCCTGCCGTTCCCGGGCCGCTCCAGCACCTGCTGCAGAAAATTCTGCAGGGACAGATAATTGGGGAGGCCGGTCAGCGGGTCATGCAGCGACTGCTGCTGGGCCCGGTCTATCTGGTCGTTGAACCATTTTGAGAACAGTCCGGTAAGGATGGCGGCAATCAAAAAGAAAAAGATGCGGAACAGCCAGTTTGCCGTTTCCTGGGGAATGCCCTCGGGCACATAAAGGGGCATCCATGGTCCAATCAGCAGACCGGCGGCAAGGGCGGCAGTCACGCCGCCGCTGATTCTGAACACGGCGGCGGCTATGATGATGGGAACATACATCAGATGAAGCCAGGAAAAACTGGTGCCGCCGGTGTAATAAACGATGGCGGTGACAGCCGCCAGGAGAATCTCGATGGTGAAAATCACGGCAGCAGCCCTGAGTCCCGCCGGTTTCCGCCAGTTTTCAATAAAGGAGTGAAGGGGGAGGGTTGCCGGCGGCATGCTGCATTCCTGTTTTAGGCACCTTGGCTGATATCGTAAAAGGATGATGCCCAGTTCATTTTTTATTAAAGGTACTGACTGTTTATACCGATGTTAGATTTTACAGGAAAAGAAAGAAACCGTCCAGGATGGATTATCAGATGCTGATTGTCCATAGAGCGGGCATGCGCGTGTTTACTGTGTTTACTGTTCCCGCAGCCCGGACCACATTGATAAGGATGAAACATATGTCTCAGATAAAATCACTGCTGCTGTTGTCGGTTTTTTCCCTGGCTGTTTTTTGCGGGCCGGCACAATCATTTCAGTCCAATGAGGCGGGGATGACTCCCACCTACCTTGAGCCGGAAAGATTCCGCGCCGCGCCGGATGCCGCCCAAAACGAGGCGGACGAGCTGGTGCGGAAGATTCAGGCCCTGGCGGATGACCTGGTCGTCCTGCTGGCCGATCCTGATCCGGTGAACGGCACCCTGGCTGACGGACTGGTGGTCACTACCTTTGTCGATATCAATAATCTCTACAGAACCTCGTCCTTCGGCCGCTATGTGGCCGGGCAGCTGATGAACGAAATGCAGCGTTATGCCTTTCGGGTCATTGACATGCGCAAGAGTCTCGGGGTGGTGGTGCAGGAAAAAAGAGGCGAATTCGGCCTGTCCCGCAACCCGGACGAGATCCCTTCTGCCCATGAGGCCCGGGCCATGCTTACCGGCACCTATCTGGTGGGGGATAAGGAAATTATCGTCAATGCCAGCATTGTCGACAACCGGGGGGGCGAACTCTTGTCCGGCACCACGGTTATTTTTCCGCGCAATGCGCTGGGCGACTGGATGCTGCAGGATTCCGCCGCCGCCCAGAAGCACTCGGCAGGGGTGATTTACATGAAAGAACTTGAAATGTAAGGGGAAAACCTATGTACTTAAAATGTACGGTTTGCTTTTAGACAAAGGGGTGAAGCGATGAAGATAACAATGATCAAGGTGGCGGTCTGCGCGGCTCTGCTGGCGCTTTTTAACTTTGCCTGCGCCAAGGCCCCGGCACCGGAAAGTCAACCGGTGATTAACGAGAGCGGGGCTTCATCCCCCAATGCCTATCTCAAGGTTGAGGAGAAGAAGGGCACCGAGGGCATGGAGCAAAACGGGCTGATGCCCGCCCCCATCGCCCACCGATACCGGATTTATCAATACATGCCGGAAAGTTCCCGTTCCCAGGCAACGGAAAGCCAGCTCTCTGATATTTCCAAGGAGGTGGCCGGCAAGGTCTTTTACGAACTGAAGGAGGATGGCGAAAAGAACTATTCCGCCCGGGTTGCCGTGGTTGCCGCGGTACCTTTGTCCGATCTCAAACGCGATACGGAGTTCGGCCGGGTCATGGCCGAGTATCTGCTGACCGACCTGGCTGACCGGGGGCTGAAGGTAACCGAACTGCGGCTGGGCAAGGAGATCAATATTATTGCCCAGACCGGCGAGTTCATCCTGACCCAGAATGTCGGTGAACTGGCCAATATTGCCCCTGAGCTCGATTATGTCGTGGTGTCGACCTTCAGCAATACCCGGAAAACCCTGATCGTCCAGGGAAGACTGGTGAGCCTGCAGGACGGGCTGGTAAAATCATCCTGGCGCTACACCATGCCTTTCACCCGGGATCTGCTTGCCTTTTTTCAGGGAGGTGAGCAGCCGTCGACCATTACTGTCCGGGGAATGAATAATTAATCGCCGGACACGGGAGGATGATCAACGTGAAGACATTGCACAAAATGCTGTTGGGATGCGGGGCGGCCTTGGCCCTGCCTTTGCTGGCCGCCGCCCTTGCCCCACCCCTGTGGGCCATGGATGAAGCCGGGGGGGAAATGATTACCGCAGACGAGTACCCCAAGCAGATCAGCTACCAGCGATATTCCAATCTGGCCGAGCTGGTCACCCTGATCTGTGATGATGCCAGCGGGGTCTTCCAGGGCTTTTATGGGCCGCAAGCGGTGGAGGTGTCCCCGTTTGCCGTGGTCGGCGATTATCAGGTCCATAAAATGACCATGCTCGGCATCACCCTGGCGGATCAGATGGCCGCCATGATCAACAGTGCTCCGGCTGCAAATTACCTGGCAGCAGATAATTTTCCCCAGACGATGGAAGGTGTCATTGAGGAGGTGGATGGTTACCTGCGGGTTCGTATCAGCGGCAGAAATTTTGTCGGTGAGGGGCGGTCCCATGTGGTGAGTGTGGAGATGTCTGAACCTATCTACCGGTTTTTACATTCCTACGTGGAAAGTTACAAGAATAACTGACAAAGGGTCAGGCCATGGCGGACGAAAAACAGACAACCTCTGATCTGGATGACTGGCTCGAAGATCTGGATGATGCGGACGAATTTTCCGGGGAACTTGACCAGGAGAACATCGATGCCCTGCTGAGTGGCGTGGAGTCCGGGGCCTCTGAACCGGAGACGGGTAAGGCAGAAGCTCCGCCGGCCGACAACGCCTCGGTGGATCTGGACCAGGCCAATATAGACGCCCTGCTGGGGGGCAACCTGGAAGTTGGGGAGCAAAAGGCGGCGGCACCGGCGGAGGCGGCAGACAACACCTCGGTGGAACTGGATCAGGCCAACATTGATGCCCTGCTGGGCGGCAGCGGGGAGGATGACGATGACGGAGAAGCAAAATCTGCCGAAGCCCTGGGTGACAATGCCCCGGTAGAGCTGGACCAGGCCAATATTGATGCCCTGCTCGGCGGTTTGGAGGAACGCCCCGGCCAACAGACTGCCGCTCCTGGGCAGCAGGAGGAGACCGGCAGCGGGGAACTTGACCAGGCCAATATTGATCTTCTTTTAGGGGCTGATGATGACGATTCTCCCCAGGCCGGGGATTCGGGAGAGCTTGATCAGGACAATATCGATGCGCTGCTGCGCGGGGCTGACAAAGAGGAAAAAGAGCTTGCGGCCAGTGACTTCCTGGCAGCCGGTCCAGCCGGCGAGGTTGGTCGTGGCCAAGGGCTGGATGTGGATCAGGATGAAATTGATCAGCTTTTTTCAGGGCTGGACGATGATGAGGCGGAAGAGCCGTTCCCGGCCGAGGAGATGGATCTCGCCGATGTGCTGGAGGGAGATGATGATTTCCAGGAGGTAGGCGATACAGCCAAGTCGAATAAGACATCCTCCGGCGAAGTAACCGTGGCCGGTGACATTGATAATATGAACCATGAAAAACCTGCCAAAGACCAGGGAACAGGCGGTGTTCTTCCCTTTCTGCCTGCGTCGATCAACAAGACCGTTGCCACGGTTATCGCCGTTTGTCTCGCCCTTGTCGTGGCTTCGGGGGTTTATTTTTTGCGGTCCGGTCCAAAAAAGGAACCGGCGATTCCCATGCAGAGTGCCGAGCCGGTGGCCAAGGTGGAGGAGCCGCAACCCCAGGCGGCTGTCAATCATGTGCCGGTGGTCGGTGACAGCCTGTTTACCATGCCGGAAACCGGAGGGGAGGTAGCAGTGCCCCTCAGCGCCAAGGATGATGACGGCGACACGGTCACCTATGAGGTGGCCACCCCGCCGCAGCATGGCCGGCTGTCCGGCGAGGCCCCCGCGCTGGTTTATCTGCCGAATAATGATTTCCCGGGCGAGGACCGCTTCGAGTACAAGGCCAGTGATGGAAAAGAGAGCAGCGCTCTGGCCAAGGTGGTCATTACCGGGCCGAATTTGGCCAAACTGGCGGTGGAAAAGGAAAAGCAGCGGGCAGAGGCGGCGAAAAAATCTTTCAAGGCGGCCAGGGCGAAGGTCTTTGCCAAGAACAAGACCTTTGATACGGCAAGCACCGCTAAGGTGATAATAGACTGGGCTCGTATCTGGCGTGAGGCGAATCACAGCCCTTACAGCGCCAAGGTCTCCGTTGAGGTTGACGATTCCCGGCTGAAGGGCAGCCTGAGTAAAGTCGATGGCGGCAGGTATGTCTACCGGCCTGATCCCGCCTTTAGCGGCAAGGATGTTCTGCATTACCGTTTTAAAAAGGGGGGGCTGAGTTCCGGGCTGGGCAAGGTGACCATGCTGGTCAGGCGCGGCGATCTGGCGCCGGAAATACGCCTCGGGGAAATGGCCGGCACCTATATGGTCGGGGAAACGGTGCGCATTGATGCCAGCCCCACCAGGGATGAGGCCAGAAGCACGCTGAGCTTCCGCTGGGAGCAGATATCCGGGGTGCCGGTGCAGATTAAAAAGAACAATGAGCAGGGCTCCATTATCACCTTTGCCATGCCCTCCTCCTTTTACACCTCAACGGAGCCCGGACCCGTGCTGCGGGTCACGGCAGTGGATGCCGCAGGGCAAAGTGACTCCAAAGATGTCAAGGTGCGGACCACCTCCCGCCGCAAGTCGGCGCTCTGGGGTATGGCGGGCAATGCGGAGAGCGACGCCGTGGGGTTACGCTAGCAGGGGATTTTCTACCAGCGGCTTTTGAGCGCCGCCACCGTCTGGAGGTAGTCGCCGGAGAAAACCGCGGAACCGGCCACGAAGATATTGGCGCCGGCGGCGGAGATGGCACTGATATTAGCAGGGCTTACCCCGCCGTCAATTTCAATGCCCGTCGAAAGCCCGAGCTGATCGATGCGTGCCTTTAAGGCGCGGATTTTATCCAGGGTGGAAGGGATAAAGGACTGGCCGCCGAAACCAGGATTGACACTCATCAGCATCACCAGATCAACATCTTCCAGGATGTAGTCCAGGGTTGCCAGCGAGGTGGCGGGGTTCAGCACCACTCCGGCCTTTTTTCCGAGCTTTCTGATGTGCTGGATGGTGCGGTGCAGATGGGTGCAAGCCTCAACATGCACGGTGATCCAGTCCGCCCCGGCCTCGGCAAAGGCCTCAAGGTAGCGGTCGGCATCACTGATCATCAGATGCACGTCCAGGGGGTGCCGGCAGATCTTCCGCACCGCCGCCACCACCAGCGGCCCGATGGTGATGTTGGGCACAAAATGGCCGTCCATGACATCCACATGGATGACATCGGCGCCGGCCTTGATCACGTCGTTAATCTCTTCCCCCAGCCGCGAAAAATCGGCGGAAAGAATAGAGGGGGCAAGCATTTTCTTCTGCATGGCAATAAATCCTTGTTCAAGCGTTCAAACGTTTAAGCGTTGGAACGTTATCATTTCGCCCCGACGGTGACCATGACATAATGGTCGGGCTGGATGTAGCGGCGGGCAACCTCAAGCACCCTTTGTCCGTCAATTTTATCAATCTCGGCAACATAGCGGTTGCCGTAATCCTGCCCCAGGCCGTACGTCTCGTTCAAGCCCATTTCCATGGCCTGGGCGCCATGGGTCTGCAGCCCCAGTTCATACTGGCTGATCAGCAGGTTTTTGGCCTTGGTCAGCTCCTCGTCACTTACCGTTTCCTCCTGGATCAGATAAAGCTCCTTCCACAGCGCCTTGATCACTTCATCTCTTTTGTCCGGGCTGGTGCCGATATAAATGCCGAATGAGCCGGTCTCAAGCCCGAACAGGCTGAAGGCGGAAAGGCTGTAGGCCAGGCTCTGCTTGTCGCGCAGCTCGTTGAAGAGCCTGCCGCTCTGGCCGCTTAAGACGGTTTCGATGATTTCCAGGGGATATCTGTCTGCGCTGGAGAGCGGTACGGCGAGAAAACCGATGACAATATGCACCTGTTCCTTGTCCCGTTCCACCGAGAAGAATTGCGGGTGGGCCGGGGGAGGCGGGGGCAGGAAACTTTCCCGTACCGTATCGTTGTTTGTTGCCGGGTTGGCCCAGGTGCCGAAGTATTTTTCCACCAGCTTCTGCACCTCGCCAGCCTTGACATCACCGGCAACAGCCAGCACCATCTTTTCCGGAACGGCGTGATCCTGGTAAATTTTTTTCAGATCGCCGGTGGTGAAGTTTTTGATGGCCGCTTCCGAACCCGAGTTATTCAGGGCGTATGGGTGTCCCTGGAAGAGCAGGCGGTTAAATTCTTTGAAGCTCAGCGAGGGCAGCGAATCATCCTGCTGCTTGAGCAGGGCCAGGAGTTCCGGTCTGATTTTTTCCGCCTCCGCCTCATCAAAGGCCGGGGTGATGATAATGTCCCGGAAGAGCCTGAGCCCATCATCAAAAAAACGGGCCAGAAAATCCGCCTTGAGGCCGAAGGTGTTTTTACCGTTGAAGCCGGAGATGGAGCCGGCCATTTCGGCAATCTCCAGGGTGAGCTCCCGGGAGGACAGTTTCTCGGTGGCGGTGGGCAGCAGCTCGGTGATAAAGGCAAAGGCGCCGTTGGTGGCTTCCGTTTCACTGCGCAGGCCGCCGGGAAAGAGAGCCCGCATGGAAACGGTGGGGATGCTGTGGTCCTCCCGCACCAGCAGGGTGATGCCGTTTGCCAGCTGAAACCGGTGCACATCATTGAGGTAGGAGTTGCTCAGCAAAGAGGGGGGCACACTGTTTTTGGCCGCCTCTTCCGCCTTGGCGATGATTTGGGCAAACATCCCGCTGTTGATGTCGACCGGGCTATCCAGCGGCAGCAGGCAGCCGACGGAGATGTTGCGGGTGGTAAAATATTTCTGGGCCACGCGCATGACGTCGTCGGCGCTTACCGTGCGAACCTTGGTCAGGTATTCGTCTTCCCGCGGATCACCGGTGAGAAACTCAAAAGACCCCAGGGTACGGGCCTGTCCTTCCGCCCGTTCCAGATTGAAGACAAAGTCGCTTTCCAGGTTGCGTTTCACCCGGTTGATCTCTTCCTCGCTGACCCGCAGGTATTTGAGCCGGAAAAACTCTTCCAGCATCGCCTCCAGGGCTTCTGGAAGTTTGGCGGCATCCAGGGTGGCGGTAGCCTCCATCAGCCCTTTGTCCTTGGGGGTAAAGGCTGCGGCGCTGACCCGGTAGACCAGCCGCTTCTCGTTGCGCAGCTCATTGAACAGGCGGGAGGCATCTCCCTGGCCGAGAATGGCGGCAATGACATCGAGCACCGGGGTGTCGGGATGGACAAAGGGGGTAATGGCAAAGGCCAGGGCCAGATGGGTCTGGTTGATGTCGTCCTTCTGCTGGAAAAAGCGGGGCGCATCCTGGTCCGGTTCCTGGGGCAGGGGGGGCTGAACATGATCGCCCTGGGCAATGTCCCCCATGAGATTATTTACCGCCCGCAAGACATCGCCGTAACGCACGTCGCCCACCACCACCACGGTGAAGTTCTCGGCATGGTAGTGGTCCTTCATGTAGTTGAGGATGTCGTCCCGGGTAAAGCCCGTGACGCTCTCCACCGTGCCGATGACCGGCAGCCGGTAAGGATGGACCGTGTAGGCCGTGGTCATCAGCTGCTCGAAGAGCTTGGTTTCCGGCCGGTCGTTACGCATGCGGATCTCTTCCAGAATCACCTTTTTCTCCCGCTCCAGCTCGTCGGGATCAAATATGGAGTGGCGCAGGGCGTCGTTGAGCACATCAAGGCCTCTTTCCCAGAAGCGGGCGGAGAGGGTGGCGTGGTACACCGTGTATTCATAGGAGGTATAGGCATTGATGCGGCCTCCGACCTCCTCGATGTCGCCGGCGATCCTGCCCAGCCCCCTGGTGGGGGTGCCCTTGAAGATCATATGTTCGATCAGGTGGGTGATGCCTGCTTCGTTCTCGTCTTCGTAAATGCTGCCGGCCTTCACCCATATCTGTACGGTGGCGACCTTGGTCCCGGGGGTCTCCTTGACCAGGACCGCCAGTTTATTGGAGAGGGTTTCCTTGTAAAGATGGGAGGAAAGTTCTTTGGCGCCGGTTGTCTGTGTTGTCATAGTGATGGCTGTTAGGAGTAAAATCAGTAAGAAAAATGGCCGTGATTTCATGGGAGCGGTCCACATTACACGTTAGAATCGTTTTTTACGTTAAAATAGAGAATTAATCCAGCACAAATCATTACAGCGCTTAAAAGCTGCCCCCGGGTGATAAAGCCTGCCAGAAAGCCGATCTGGGCATCCGGCTGGCGGAAGAATTCGCTGAAGATACGGAAAAAGCCGTAGAGCATGAGAAAGGCGGCAAGCATCGTGCCGTGGGCCCAGCCGCGGCGGTATTTCGCGGTTTTCAGCCGCCAGAGAATGGCAAACAGCACTACCCCCTCCAGCAGGGCCTCATACAGCTGGGAAGGATGACGGGCAAGAGGCCCTGCCCCCGGAAAAACCATGGCCCAGGGTACGTCGCTTACCCGGCCGAAAAGTTCGGCATTGATAAAGTTGCCGAGCCGGCCCAGGCCTAACCCAACCGGGGTCGTTACTACATAGATGTCCGCTGTTTCCAGAAAGTTCAGTCCTTTTTTGCGGCAGTAGAGCCAGCCGGCCAGCACCAGGCCGATGACCGCGCCATGAAAGGACATGCCCCCATGCCAGGTGGCGAAGATCTCCAGCGGATGCTCCAGGTAATAGGAGAAATTATAAAAAAACACATAGCCCAATCTGCCGCCCAGCACCAGGCTGATGATGAGCGCGAAGTTGAGGTTTTCAAATTCAACCGCCAGTTTCTTGAGCCGGAATTTGCTGATCTGATGGCGGACGAGAAAGTAGGAGCTTAAGAAACCGAGAACATACATCAGGCCATACCAGCGCACCTGCAGCGGCCCCAGTTTGATGAGAACAGGATCTATTTCTGGAAAAGAAAGCATACGGCCATTAAACCTGAGAAATTTTGCTTGTCAAGTGATTGCATGCAATGGGGGCTGAGATGACTGGCTGTTGATATTGAAAAAATTTCTTCCCTCCTTAAATTTCTTTTCATTTTTTCCTTAAATGAATATCATTTTATTGAAAATGATATTTTTTCATTCCAGTCTGGGATCACAGGATATTGCTCCTGTTCCATTTTGGCCCTTCTGTGCTGAGGGTTTTGCCGTGGGGCTTCGCTTGATCCCCTCGCCGATCGGCCACCTTGTTCAGCCGTCGGCCCCGGACTTTCCCCAAACAAGACCCGATTACTATCAGGGGGTTTCGCGTTTTTTCCCTTCAGGCACTGTCTCCGTGGCACAGATTCATTTTTTTGGCCGGTGCGGAGCCGTTGATTTTGCAAACCAAAACGGCAGAAGAAGCCGTAAAGGAACAGTACGACCTGTACCCGTTATTTCGTAAGGGCTCCTGATCATTTACATGCTAACCATATGACAGTTAAAAAACTCTTTACCAGGACCACGGCAAGTATCATCGCCAGTACATCGGTGATCATTGCCATTATCTATGTGTCCTACCTGTCCCATGCTCATTTCAAAAAAACCGTTGTTTCCCAGATAGAGCAGCAGTTGCAGGCCACCAATGAGGCCACGGCCAGGGGTATGGAAGAATATATTGCCGAGCACCTTGCAATCTTCAAAGCCTTTGCCGATGATTCGAATTTACGGCAAAGAATTATTACTGCGGCGGGCACTGGCCGGATGCCTGAAAGCGGATATTGTCCCATCGAAAATCTTTATCAAATTCACAAAAGTGAGATTTATAGCCTCGCTGTCTTTGATGCCAAAGGGCTTCTCCTGCATACTTCTCCTGCCAGGGGGGATGGCGAGGGCAGCAATGATGCCGCGAAGCGGGATATTGCCTATGTGATCAATGAGCAGAGAGGGCACATCAGTGCAACGTTTGTCAACGAACGGGGCAATCTCGCCATATCCGGATCAGAGCCGATATTTGCGCATGAGGAGTTTATCGGTATCCTCAGGTGGGTGATCGAGGTTGAAACCCTGGCCAGACGTTTTATCACCCCGATCAAGGTCGGCCACAACGGCTTTGCCTGGATGTTTGATGGCCAGCATACGGTTCTTGCCTATCCCCGAAAAGAGTTCATCGGCCTCAGGGTGTTGGATGTCATCAGAAGAATGCATACGGAAAGAGGGGAAAAGTTCAACGAAAACAGGACAAAAGAGCATATCAAAGCGGAGCATGATTATCTCAACCGGGTGGCCACGGAACCACAGGGTGCCGGGATCTATACCAACTGTCTCACGGATCAGCCTGATCTGGTCGCCTTCTGGCGCATTTCCATTGGCCGGGAGCACTGGCATCTGGTATTGACCCTGCCCTATGCGGAAATTGCCGGACCGATCAACCGGCATGCGAGAAATACCATCATGCTGGCGGGGTTGCTGGTGCTCTTTCTGGGAACCGGCGGCATCATGCTGTTCCGGAGCCAGAAACGGCAGGCGAAGCTTGAAATCGAAGCAAGGTATCTGCAGGAGATCGCCAGCGGAGCAGAGGCGCTGAGGGAGAGTGAGCAGAAACTGTCCGGCGTCATTGAGTCGGTGCCGGATTACATGTGTATGGTGGATCAACAGTTCAACATTATCTGGGTCAACGAGAATTCCGAGTCGGTTTTCGGGGCGGATATCCTCGGCAGGAAGTGCTTTGCCGTTTATCAGGGCCGCAGCGAGGTGTGTGCGTCCTGCATTGTCCAGAAATGTTTCGAAGACGGCAGGATCCACGAATTTGAAACGGATATGGCCATCAACGGCAGGCAGACGAATTTCTGGTGTATCGCCAATGTTGCCGCCCGCGATGAACATGGCAATCCGAAGATGGTGGTGGAGCTGCTGCGCGATATCACGCACCGCAAGATGGCCGAACTGGAACTCCGGGCGAGTGCGGAGCGCTACCGTAAACTCTTTGAGCAGGCCCGGGACGGCATATTTCTCGCTGAGGCGGAAACCGGCATCATTGTTGACTGCAACCAGGAGGCCGCCAGGCTGGTCGGCATGGATAAATCGGAACTAATCGGCCGACACCAGACAATCCTGCACCCGCCTGGTCGCGTTACGGATACTTTTTCTCACACATTCCAAGCCCATATCAAGGATGGTGAGGGAAGCATTCTGGAAGAGGAGATTATCACGAGCAGCGGGGCCATAAGAATCGTAGCCATCAAGGCCAGCCTGATAAATATCGGCGGCAAAAAGTATCTGCAGGGGATGTTTCGCGACATCACCGAGCTCAAACGGGCGGAGGATAAGCTGCGGGAGAGCGAGAAAAATTACCGGGAAATCCTGGACGCCATGGGAGACTGGATCCATGTGGTGGATCAGGATTTGAAAATTGTGCTGTTCAACGCCGTTTTTAGGCGGATTAACAGGGAGTTGGGGCTGGAGGAGGAAGTTATCGGCCGTACTCCCCTGGAAATTTTTCCCTTTTTGCCGGCAAAGGTTGTTGATGAATACCGCTGGGTTTTTGCCAATAAACAGGTGCTGGTCACCCAGGAAACCACCAGAATCGGCGACCGGGAATTTGTCACCGAAGCCCGCAAGATACCCCTGATGGAAGAGGGCAGGGTGGTCAGGGTGATTACGGTTATCCGGGATATGACCGAGCAGAAGCGCTTCGAGGTGCAGTTTTATCAGGCGCAGAAAATGGAGTCCATCGGCACCCTGGCTGGAGGGGTGGCCCATGACTTTAATAATCTGCTGATGGGCCTGCAGGGCAGAAATGCCCTGATGCTGATGGATATCGACTCTTCGCATCCTCATTTTCCTCATTTGAAGGAGATAGAAAGCATTGTCTGGCGGGCCGCGGAACTGACCAAGCAGCTTCTCGGTTTTGGCCGGGGCGGGAAATATGAGGTCAAACCGGTCAATTTAAATGAACTTATCAAGGTGCAGAATCATCTGTTCGGCCGTACCAAGAAAGAGATCACCATTCATGAAAAATATGCGGAGGATCTCTGGACCGTGGAAGCCGATCAGGGGCAGATAGAGCAGGTGATGCTGAATCTCTACATCAACGCCTGGCAGGCCATGCCCAATGGCGGCGATCTTTTTGTGCAGACGGAAAATGCCGTCTTGGATGAAGATTACCTGCGCCCATATAGAGTGAAGCCCGGGCAGTATGTCAAGATCTCGGTGACCGATACCGGAGTGGGCATCGATGAAGCCATTCAGCAGAAGATCTTTGATCCGTTCTTCACCACCAAGGAGATGGGGAGAGGAACAGGCTTGGGCCTGGCCTCGGTATATGGCATCATCAAGAATCATGGCGGCATTATCAATGTTTACAGCGTCAAAGGACACGGCGCCACCTTCAACATCTATCTGCCCGCCTCGGGAAAAGATGTCATTGCAGAAAAGAAGCTGTCAAACGAGGTGTTGCACGGCGAAGGGACCGTTCTGCTGGTGGATGATGAGCAGTTGATCATCGACGTCGGCACGGAGATCATCAAGAGCCTGGGCTATGGGGTGCTGACCGCCCGCAGCGGTAAAGAGGCGCTGGCTGTTTACACCAGCAACCGGGACAGGATTGATATTGTCCTGCTGGATCTGGTCATGCCCGGCCTGAGCGGTGGCGATACCTTTGCCGGATTAAAAAAAATCAATCCCGAGGTGCGGGTTCTGCTGTCAAGCGGTTACAGCATTAATGGCCAGGCTTCCTCCATGCTGAAGCAGGGCTGCAGCGGTTTTATTCAGAAACCTTACAATATGAAGGATCTGTCCCAGAAAATTCATGAAATCCTGACCAGGCAAAAGATGTAAAAATTGCATCCGGACTTCCGGGCAGCCGAGCGGTCTGTCTGCCGGCCTCCGGGCCGAACTCTGCATATTCATGCCGCCTCAATCCCGGAGAACCTTTTGTCCGCTGCATACTTAACCATTTGGCTGCTATCCCTTATGCCGGTCTTTTTTGCCGCTCCTTACCGGCTGCCGCGCCAGCCTTAAGAGAATGGCTGAAGAAAAACCGGAGAAAAGGGGAACGTAATTTTTGACAGTCTTCTCACCCCATGTTAAATAATTTGCCCATGCCTTGACGAGTTCGGTCACTCCTGTAAGATTCCCACGTCCTATTATCCAACGCGGTCATATCCGGCAGGTGGCCTTTGCCGGGGATAAAGATTTTCACAGCGATCCGGATAAGTTCCGGCAAGTACGGTCAGGCACCTCGCTGCGGCAGGTGATCCGGGGAATCCCGCCTTGCCGGATAATGGTTGGCCTGGTGAGGTAATAAAGAGGAAGGTTTGAGGAAAATGACTAATATATTGCATGTTGATCTTTTCATTAACGGCCAATGGCAAGGGGCCATATCCGGGGGGAAAATCGAGATTGTTAATCCGGCTACGGAAGAGGTGGTGGCCACCGCCAGCCAGGCCGGCCGGGCGGATACGGAGATGGCCATTGCCGCGGCCCGGCAGGGCCTGGCAATCTGGCGCCAGGTGGCGCCCTGGGAGCGCTCGGCGGTGCTGAGAAAGGCGGCCCGCCTGCTGGCTGAGAGAGCAACGGATATCGCCAGGCGGGTGGTGCTCGATTGCGGCAAGCCCATTACCCAGTCATTGGGCGAGGTAAGAAGCGCGGTGGAGATCATTGACTGGTTTGCTGATGAGGCCCGCCGGATCTCCGGCGAGGTGCTGGCCGGCCGAAGCATGCATAACAGGCTGCATACCCTCTATGAACCCGTGGGCGTTGCCGCAGGCTTTACGGCCTTTAATTTTCCCATTGTCCTGCCGTCCCGTAAAATTGCCGCCGCCCTGGCTGCCGGCTGCTCGATTATCTGCCGGCCGGCTGAGGAGGGTTCGGCCTGTGCCGCGGAATTGGTCAGGTGTTTTAGCGATGCCGGGCTGCCTGCCGGGGTCATCAATCTGCTCACCGGCCGGCCGGAGGAAATTTCCGACACCATCCTGGCCAGCCCGGTGGTCAGGAAAATCAGCTTTACCGGCTCCGTGGCGGTGGGCCAGCAGCTTATCCGCCGGGCGGCCGACTCGGTGAAAAAGGTGACCATGGAACTGGGTGGCCACGCCCCGGTCATTGTCCATGCCGATGCTGATCCCGAGAAGGTGGCTGCCGGGGCGGTGGTGGCCAAGTTCCGCAATAACGGCCAGGTCTGCGTGTCGCCGACCCGTTTTTTTGTGCACCACGCCCATGGGGAGCGGTTCACCAAGGCCCTGGTTGAGGCCACCGCCAGGCTGAAGATCGGCAACGGCATGGACCCGGCGGTGGACATCGGGCCGTTGATCAACCGCCGGCGTTTGCAGGCCATGGAGCAGATGGTGGAGAAAACAGTCGAGGAGGGCGGCACCGTGGTTTTCGGGGGCAAGCGGCCGGCCGGGCTCAACAAAGGATATTTTTTTGAGCCGACCATCATCACCAACGTCCGGGATGACATGTCCGTCATGCAGCATGAACCCTTCGGCCCGCTGGCGCTGATTACCGGCTTTGCCACCCTGGAAGAGGTGGTGGAACGGGCCAATGCCGTGGATTACGGGCTGGCGAGTTATGTTTTCACCAATTCCCTGCAGCTGGCCCACCAGACCGTGTCCGCCCTGCAGGCCGGCATTGTCACGGTGAACGGCTGGTCGGGCAGCCTGGCGGAAATGCCGTTCGGCGGGGTGAAATACTCGGGCTACGGCCGCGAAGGCGGTTCGCTGGGCATCTTCGAATATCTTGATGTGAAATTTTTTAACCTCAATTTCGACTGATGGCCCTTAAATGAACAACAGACATGACACCGGGCGGGAGGCCTTTCTCCCTGTGCTCACGGTAAGCCGCCCGTGCATTCCTGGACGTTAGAGGACAGCGCCCGGGTGCCGGGCAACGGTGGCGAGATGCGGCTTTACCGGCGCGACGGGGAGTTTTCCATCCGGGTGGACGAGGATGAACTGATGAACAGCCAGGTCCATGGTTCGGAGGATGCCCTGGCCGAACTGGCCTGCAGCCGGGTCCGTGCCCGGCCTCAGCCCCGGGTGTTGCTCGGCGGGCTGGGGATGGGTTATACCCTGGCCGCCGCCCTGCAGGTTCTCGGGCCTGAGGCCAGGGTGGTGGTGGCTGAACTGGTGCCGGCGGTGGTGGCCTGGAACCGGGGGCCTCTGGGGGGGCTTGCCGGTCATCCGTTGGATGACCGCCGGGTTACGGTGCGGGAGGTGGATGTGCGCAAGGTGATGCGGGCGGACAAGAGCGGCTTTGACGCCATCCTGCTGGACGTTGACAATGGCCCCGAGGGGCTGACCCGCCAGGAAAACAACTGGCTTTACAGTCTGGACGGATTGAGTGTGGCCTTTGCCGCCTTGCGGTCCGGAGGCCTGCTGGCCGTCTGGTCGGCCGGGCCCGATCCGGCCTTTACCCAGCGATTGCACAAGGCGGGCTTTCTGGTGGAAGAGGTGCTGATCAAACTGCATGGGGTGGCTGAAGGCGAGCGGCACACCATCTGGCTTGGCAGCCGGGTGGAGTAATTAAAGCCAGTGAGAAGTGAGAAGGAAGGGGCCGCCGTTGCCAAGGGCGGGCCTGCTGACCAGAGGAGAGATATCATGAAAATTCTGTTGCCCCATCTGCTTGATCTGCTCATGCTGCCCTGTCTGCTGTTCATGCTGGTGTCCTGCACCGGCAAGCCGCCGGAGGCGCAGCCGGCTGACGGCAGACTGCGGCCCTGTCCCGACAAGCCCAACTGCGTTTCCAGCCAAGAGGAGAAGGCCCCGGCGCAGATTGCGCCCCTAACCTTCCAAGGCCCGCCTGCTGCGGCCTGGCAATGCCTGAAAGAGGCCGTCCGGCAGGCCGGGGGAGAAATCAGGCAGGAAGAGGATCAGTATCTGTGGGCCACCTTCACCTCCCAGGTGTTCCGCTTTGTCGATGACGTGGAATTCAGGATGGTGGCCGCTGAAAACCTGATCCAGGTGCGCTCGGCGTCGCGGCTGGGTTATTCGGATTTGGGGGCCAACCGCAAAAGGGTGGAGAAACTGCGGGCGCTTTTTAATAAGAAAATGGGAGATCATGATGGCCGAATTTGACCAATCACGCTGGGCGGATAACGGATTTTCCCAAAATTACCGGGATGAGGCGGATATTTATCTGCCCCGGCGCCGGCACTTTATGGACATGGCCCTCTCCTTTTACGGCCATTTTATTTCGGGCAACCGGGCGGCCCGCGTCCTCGATCTCGGCTGCGGGGACGGCCTGTTCATCCGGCAACTGCTGCAATCCTTTGCCCCGGCGGAGATCACCCTGGTCGACGGCTCCGCCGCCATGCTGGCGGCGGCGCAAGCACGGCTGGGGGACAGGGCGGATATCCGTTTCATCCGGGCAAGTTTCCAGGAGCTGCTGGGCAATGATCCTTTTGCCGGCAATTTTGATTTTATTTATTCATCGCTGGCCATCCATCATCTGCTCTCTGCCGAGAAGAGGGATCTCTATGCCTATATTTACCGCCATCTGGCCCCTGGCGGCTGTTTTGTCCATTATGATGTGGTGCTGCCCTGCTCGGCGGGGCTGGAAAAATGGTATTTATCTTTATGGCGGCAGTGGATAGGCGAGCAGCCGGAGGGCAAACGGGAAAAACTGCTGACGGTTCCCGAGCAATATAAGGGGAACCCGGATAATATGCCGGACTCCCTTGAGGCGCAGCTGGCCATGCTGGAGCAGATCGGCTTTCAGCAGGTCGACTGCTACTGCAAATATGGTATTTTCGCCCTGTTCGGCGGCAGCCGCTGAGGGGAGGCGAAGGAGAAAAAAGTGAAAATTTCCGTTATTCTCGCCCATCCGAACAAAGAGAGTTTTAATCACGCCATTGCCCGGACCGTGCTGCAGGCGCTGGCGGCAAACCGGCATCAGGTCTTTTTCCATGATTTGTACGCGGAACAATTTGATCCCGTTCTGCCGGCCGGCGAAATCTCCAGGGATGCGGTGCTGCCGGCCGTTATCGCCAACCATTGCCGGGAGCTCAGTACGGCGGACGGCATTATTGTCATTCATCCCAACTGGTGGGGCCAGCCCCCGGCAATCCTGAAGGGCTGGGCGGACCGGGTGATCCGGCCGGGGGTGGCCTATGAGTTTCTCGAGGGGGACAGCGGCGAAGGGGTGCCGCACGGACTGTTACAGGCTCATGCCGCCCTGGTGTTCAATACCTCGAACACCGCGGCGGCAAGGGAGGTGGCGGTGTTCGGCGATCCCCTGGAAACCTTATGGAAGAATTGTCTTTTCGGGCTGTGCGGGGTCAGGGATTTTCATCGGAGGATGTTCGGCATCATGGTGGTCAGCACCGAGCAACAAAGAAAAAAATGGCTTGCCGAGGCGGAGGAAATGGTAAAGAATATTTTTGCAGCAAATGATGAATGATCTGAAAAAAATGACGAGACCGGCAAACCATGAGCGAACAGCAGAATAAGGTTGAGCGACAGAAACTTCTGATCATTGTCACCAAGAAGCTCTTTGCCCTCACCGTCCTGTGCCTGATCGGCCTGTCACTGCTGCTGTACTGCCTGAACTTCGGCACCACCGGCAGCAGGACCTACCTGATCACCTATGTCTTCATCGCCGGACTCATCGGCGGCTTTGTCAGCATCCAGCAGCGCCTGCCCAAAACCGATAGCATTGAGCTGCGGGAGCTTTCCCAGTCCTGGTCTTCCCTGCTGCTGATCCCGGTCAACGGCGGGATATTTGCCATTGTTCTGCATATTCTGTTCATATCCGGCATCCTCGAAGGATCATTGTTTCCGGAATACCATCAGGTGGCCATTGATCAACAGAATCTAACCCGGAGTTTTGCCGATTTCTTGACCTATACCTTTCCCAAAGACGGGCCCAATATCGCCAAGTTGATTTTCTGGTCTTTTGTGGCCGGATTTTCGGAAAGATTTGTGCCGCAGATTATCCGCAAAACAGCGGAGAAAACACCCTGACAGCCAGGGAAAACCGATTTTTAGTCAACCCCGGCGTGGTGTGTCTCAGGGCCGCGGCGGAGATGACGGCGGTTTTTATTTTTTGTTCAGGGGGCAGCAATGAAAAATTCATTAAAGGGCGTGCTTTTATCCGGTCTGGTGCTGCCTGGTTTGGGGCAGGTTTTTTTCCGGCATTATCTGCGGGGGATCGCCCTGATGTTTGTGACCTGCGCCTCGCTCAGTGTCATGGCGGCGCTGATCGTGGCAAAGGCCCTGCCGGTTCTTGAAAAGATTGCAGCGGGTGGCGGAGAAATCGATATCAATATGATCAGCACCGCGGTCAACCAGGCAGCCACCGCCTCTGACAGCCTGCTGTTCAATGGTCTGCTGCTGCTGGTTCTGATTAGCTGGATCCTGGCCGTGGTTGATGCCTACAGGATCGGCAGAAAAATGGACCTGTCCGCAACCTAGCCGATCTCCTCGCAATTTCAGCTGTTGATCAATAAAAACGTTGACAACTTGCCCATAATCGAAGAATTCTCTTTTGGTTTGGCGTGGGCCATGAGAAAGGCCAGCCGGGGAGAGCATGAACCGGCCTGAGATAAACAGCGATAATGGTTAGTGGATTAAAAGCATGAGTCATTTCTGGAGTTCGGTGGTCCACGGGCTTACTCCCTATGTCCCCGGAGAGCAGCCCAAGGTGGCTGGCCTGATCAAATTAAACACCAATGAAAATCCCTACGGGCCCTCGCCCAGGGTGCTTGCGGCCCTGCAGGCCGAGGTGGGCGATAGCCTGCGCCTCTACCCGGATCCCAATGGGGAGAGTTTGAAGAACGCGGTGGCGGCCTATTATGGCGTTACACCGCCCCAGGTCTTTGTCGGCAACGGCTCGGACGAGGTGCTGGCCCATGTCTTTCTGGCACTGTTGAAACATGAACAGCCGCTCTTGTTCCCGGACATCACCTACAGTTTCTACCCGGTCTACTGCGGGCTCTATGGAATAGATTTTGTGACCATACCGCTCACCGCCGCCTTGGCAATAGAGGTCACGGATTATGCGCGGCCCAATGGCGGCATCATCTTCCCCAACCCCAATGCCCCCACCGGCCGGCTGCTGCCCCTGGCCAAAATCGAGGCCCTGCTTGCCGGCAACCCGGATTCCGTGGTGGTGGTGGATGAGGCATACGTGGACTTCGGCGGCGAGTCGGCCATTGCCCTGGTGGATCGGTATCCCCAGCTGCTCGTCATCCAGACCCTGTCCAAATCCCGTTCCCTGGCCGGCTTGCGGGTGGGCTTTGCCGTGGGCCACCCCAGACTCATCGAGGCCCTGGAGCGGGTCAAGAACAGCTTCAATTCCTACCCCCTGGGCCGCCTTGCCATCCGGGGCGCCGTGGCGGCCATGGAGGACCGGCCATACTTTGAGCAAACCAGGCAGATGATTATGCGGACCAGGGAGGAACTGGTGCGTAATCTGCGCGGCTTTGGTTTCGAGGTGCTGCCGTCTGCGGCAAATTTTGTCTTTGCCCGGCATCCGGCCCGGGACGCCTTGCAGCTCGCCGCCGGATTACGGGAAAAAGCGATCATCGTTCGCCATTTCAGGCAGGAACGCATCGAGCAGTTTCTCCGCATCACGGTGGGCACGGACGAGCAGTGTAACGCCCTGTGCCGGGCCCTGGCGCAGATACTCGGCGCGTAAAGCTGAAATGGTGCATGGCAAGCAGGAACCACAAAAAAAGGAAGAAACCATGGGAAAAAGATACCTTTGCCTCTTCGTAAGCGCCCTCATCCTTTTTGCCGGCTGCGGCGGAAATGATCCAAACAGTGAAAACAGCCAGGGCAAACAGACCGCCGGCCAGGAGGCGGCTCAACGCTCTGCCGGCTGCCAACTCAAAGAGCCCTGTGAACTCATCACCAGGGCAGAGGCGGAGAACTTGATCGGGGAAGCGGTCAAAGACGGGCAATATGGGGAGCAGAAGGTGGTGGGCATGAAAAAATGCTTCTATGAGGCCGCCAACCCCGATTCCGGAAAATTTCTGCAGATCACGGTGCAGCAGTCCGAGTTCATGCCGCCGCAGGTGCGGGAAGCGGGCCAAAGCCCGAAGAGCATCTTTGTTGAAACCAAAAAGATGCTGACCGATGGCCGGGTTGATCTGGCGGGCTTTGGCGATGAGGCGTTCATCGGTACCGGCGGCCTGCATATGCTGGCCGGGGACTACTATATCACTATCGGCGTGGGCAATCCGGACCGGGACGGCAACCGGCAGAAGCTTGAAGCAGCCGGCCGGCTGGTCCTTGCCAAGCTGCCGGGCCGTTAAGGCCTGCGGTTTATTGCGCATAAGCGGGGAGACGGTCAATGAATCTTTTTGCCTATGGGACGCTGATGTGTGCCGAGATCATGCAGCAGGTTGCCGGCTGCCTGCCGGCGCAATTGCCCGCCACCCTCGCCGGCTACCGGCGCTCCCGGCTCCGCGGCGAGGAGTATCCGGCCATAGTCGGGCAGCAGGGCGCAGTTGTCCAGGGGGTGGTGTATCTTGAGGTGTCCCAGGAGGCCTGGCGGCGGCTGGACCGCTTCGAGGGCGAGATGTATGACAGACGCCCGGTCCTGGTGGACGGCGCGGAAGGCCAGAGTCTGGCGGCCGACACCTACGTCATCAGACCGGAATTCGCCCGGCTGCTGCTGCCGGCGGAGTGGAGCTATGCGGAATTTCTCCGCACCGGCAGGAAGAGATTTGCCGCGGATTATGCCGGTTTTGCCGCACTGGCGGCAGGAGAGAGGGCAGAGCGGTGAAAAGATTCCAGCCGCTGGCCAAGGCCGCGGCCCATGTGGCGGACCGGCACCTTCATATCTAACCCATGTCCATCAAAGCCGTTTTTGATCAATACGCCAGCCAATACGATGGGTCGCGCCGCAAGCTCATTCCCTGCTTTGCTGATTTCTACCGGACTGCCCGGGAAATCATCCCCTTTGCCCATGAAGAAAAGCTGACGATTCTGGATCTTGGCGCCGGCACCGGCCTGCTGACCTCAATGATTGCCGCAGACTTTGCCAAGGCCCGCTTTGTGCTGGTGGATATCTCCGAGGACATGCTGGCCGAGGCCAGAAAAAGACTGGCCGGCTCTGCCCACGAATTCACCTATATCGTGGCTGATTACAGCAGTTTACCATCACTACCGGGCGGGCCATTTGATCTGATCATGTCATCGCTCTCCATCCACCACCTTGATCAGCAGCAGAAACAGGAGCTGTTCGGCAAGGTGTATGCCCATCTTGCCCCGGGCGGAATGTTTGTCAACGCTGACCAGGTATTGGGGGAAACCGCGGAGATTGACCGGATATACCGGCAGAAGTGGCTTGGCCAGGTCAAGGCGAACGGCGCCACGGACTTGGAGCTGCAAGGGGCCCTGGTCAGAATGAAGGAGGACAGGATGTCCACCCTGTCCTGGCAGCTTGCGTCCCTGCAGGATGCCGGTTTTCATCACGTGAACTGCTGGTATCAATATTATAGTTTTGCCGTTTACAGCGGCAACAAATGAACAAGCAGAATTTTTTTTAAAAGGAGAGGTGTTTTGGAAACAGTGCCGCTGCAGGAGCTGGAAAACCGCTGGAACAGGTGCCGGGTCCTGCTGAAAAACTGCGTGCCCAAGGCAGCAGGACTCATCGTCTTTTCCCGCGTCAATATCTATTATCTGAGCGGCACCTTCGGTAACGGCATCTTCTGGCTGCCGGTTACGGGCAAGCCTGTCCTGCTCTGCCGGCGCGGCCTGGACCGGGCCGGACTCGAATCGGCGGTGGATAACATCTTCCCCTTCAGGTCTTACAAGGATATCGAGGCGGTTCTGGCAGACGCCGGTTCTCCCCTGCCGGCAACCGTGGCCGTGGAGATGAATGGCCTGTCGTGGGCCCTTGGCCTGAGTTTTACCGCCGCCCTGCCCGGCCATGCCTTGCTGCCCGGAGACAAGGTGCTGGCCATGGCCCGGGGCACCAAGTCCGGCTGGGAGCTGGCCAAGCTTGACAAAGCCGGCGCCGGCCACGCCCGGTGCCTGGGGAAACTGCTGCCGCCCCTGCTCAGAGAGGGCATGAGCGAGCTGGCAATAGCCCACACCCTGTCCCGTCTTTTTTATGAACAGGGTCATCTTGGCATTCTGCGCATGGGCAACTATGGCGAAGAGGTCTTCCTGGGCCATATCGCGGCCGGGGACAGCGGCAATTATCCCAGTGTCTTCAACGGTCCGCTGGGTCTGCGCGGCGCCCATCCCGCGGTGCCGCATATGGGGTCGGCTGCCAAGATCTGGCGGGCCGGAGAGCCCCTGACCATTGACAACGGCTTCTGTTATGCAGGCTACCAGACCGACAAGACCCAGGTCTACTGGCTGGGGGAGCCCAGCACCATTCCGGCGAAAGTACGGGCGGCCCAGGATTTTTGCCTCGAGGTGCAGAGCTGGATTGCCGATCACCTCAGGCCCGGCGTGCTGCCGAGCGACATCTGGCAACATGTGTCGGCCTGGGCGGATAAGGCGGGCTGGGGCGAAGGCTTCATGGGCCTCGGCAAAAACAAGGTGGGCTTTGCCGGCCACGGCATCGGCCTGTGCATTGACGAGTATCCCGTCCTGGCCCGGGGCTTTGATCTGCCGCTGGAACAGGGCATGGTGCTGGCCGTTGAACCGAAAATAGGCATTCCCCAGGTGGGTATGGTGGGGGTGGAAAACACCTTTGCGGTGACCGGGCAGGGCGGGCGAAGTCTGACCGGGGACCAGGGCGAAATCATCTGTATTGCCCCCTGATGGTGATGATTGAGCTCGGGCAATAAGGGGCCGCCGGCCGCCGCGGCCACTGGAGGGAGATGCGCTCCGAAAAAATAGCGCAGCAGAGGAAATGGTATGAAGCTTGCCGATGTCTCGTTTGAAAGCATCCTCGAGAACCTGCATGACGGTTTGTATTTTGTCGACCGGGACCGGGTCATAACCTACTGGAACGAGGCCGCTGAACAGATCTCCGGATTTTCCAGGGAAGAGGTGGTCGGCAAATCCTGCTCCGACAACATTCTCACCCATGTGGACGGCAGCGGCAGAAGCCTCTGTTTCGGCATGTGTCCTCTTGCCCAAAGTATTGCCGACGGCAAATTCCGCGAGGCGGAAGTGTATATGCACCACAAGGACGGGCATAGAATACCCGTTTCCGTGCGCATCAGTGTGCTGCGCGATGAGAAGGGGGGGGTAATTGGCGGCATTGAGCTGTTTACCGATATCAGCAACCAGAAGGCCAATGCGTTGCGGCTGCAGGAGCTGGAAAAACTGGCCCTGCTTGACAATCTCACCCAGCTGGCAAACAGGCGTTATCTCGAGAAGGAGTTACTGAGCCGTTTTGAAGAGAAAAAGCGCTTTCAGCTGCCCTTCGGCGTTCTTTTTCTCGATATCGACCATTTCAAGGAGTTCAATGACAGCTATGGCCATGCCGCCGGGGACGAGGTGCTGCGGTTTGTGGCAAAAACCTTTATTGTCAACTCCAGGCCCTTTGATCTCTATGGCCGCTGGGGCGGGGAGGAATTTCTCGCCATTATCCGCAATATCTCTCTGCCGGATCTTGTAGAGCTGGGCGACAGGCTGCGCCTGCTGGTGGAGCAGTCCTATATCGTTTACGAAAGCGAGCGGCTGCAGGTGACCATATCCCTTGGCGCCACCCTGGTGCGGGATGATGACAATATGGAGAGCCTGGTGAAAAGAGCGGACACCCTCATGTACAGGAGCAAGGCGGCCGGGCGCAACTGTCTGACCATTGGCTGAGCAGGGAGAAAATGCCGCTAGAAAGACGGCATGGGCATGGTGCCCCATTTGTTTTTTCCCGTGGGGATGATAATGGCAACGATGCGGTGATCATCAACATCCATATCAACCAGCAGGACCGGTTTTCTCTTCATTCCCAGCCGGAAAATATCCTCGGGCCGAGCCAGGCCGCCCTGGCCGTCACTTACCCGCACAAAGACGAAACGTTCGACATGGTAATCCGTCTCCACGCTGCCCAAGGTTCTGATATAGTTATAGAAAATTTTAAAGAATTTCCCCAGCCCTCCCTTGAATTTATGCTGGTGCCATTCAAGCACCTCGGGAAAGCGTTCAATAATATCGTCGGAAAAACGGCGGTCTTCATCGGTGACAATGGCGGTCAGAAAAAAATCACCCGGGAATATATAGATCAGATTGGCACCGGTCTCTCCCTGCAGAAAGGGCTTCACCTGGCTGGAGGAGGCGACTTTTTCATAGAGCGCCCGGACTTCCGCCGGCGGCCGGGGGAAAACGGGCAGCACCGTCATGGAGTCGACTTGAACCGCGGGCAGCTGTTTGATGGTATAGTTTCTGATGCCCATGGCCAATCCGAGGCAGCAGACCAGGGTAAGACCATAGGCAACGAGGATGCCCAGCCATTTCGGCTGGAGCCAGCCAAACAGCAGCCGGTAGATCTTTCCGCCCGGCTCCCCCGGGATGAACATGGGGGTGTTGGTCATGTATGCCTCATAGCTGCCCGGGGCTTCCAGCTTCATGCGCCACTCTTCATTGCGGGCCAGCAGGTAATAGACAAAGAGCATGGTGACGTACATGATGAGGATGATGAAGCGGGGCCAGTAGAGCAGCAGGCCGAATCCCGAGATGGCCAGAAACAGGTACTGCGGGTGTCTGATTTTTTTGTAAAAGCTCATCCGCACCACCCCCCGGCCGGTAAAGCGGCCGTAATACAGGGGGATTGCCGCGGAGAAGAACAGCACAAGACCTGCGGGCAGCAGGATCTGCAGATAGGAGACGCCCAGGATGACCGGATCATTGGGAAAGGTCATGTGCGGCAGAAAAAATTCCGTGGTCCAGCTTAAGTAGGGCGAGGAGGAAAAGAATTCCAGCACCGGCCCGTAAACCGAGTAAAAATAGAGGGCAAAGGGCGAGATCATGATGATGATCTCCACCCCGATCAGGCAATAGGCGGCAATGGCGGCAAGCAGAAACCATTTGTGATTTTTCTGTTGGTTCATTTCATTTCCCCTCCTTTTTTGCACCATACCACAAAAGAGATAAGATTTGACAGTGCCGGGGCAATGGTGGTTTTATTTTTGAAACAGTTTGCGATTATTTTCTATCAAAGTGAGCAACGGCTATTTTATGATACCAGTTTATCCCGACTTTTCGGAACTTGACCTGTTGCAGCGGGCGACGCTGCATCCCCTGTTTCAGCAGCTGCCGGACGGCATTTCCGAGTTCACCTTTGCCAACATCTATCTCTTCAGAAACAGCCATCACTACCGGGTGTCCCGGCTCTCCGACGGATTGCTGCTCATTGCCGGGGAGGATGCGGATAAGCCTTTTTTCATGCTACCCTTCGGCCTGCCGGATGAGGCGCTGCTGCGGCAGCTGTTTACCGATTTCGCCACCATGAAGTGTGTTGCCGCTTCCCAGGCCGAGGTGCTGGCCCAACGGGGGTATCGCCTCAGTGAAGATCGGGACAATTTTGATTATCTTTACCTGCGCAAGGATCTTGCCGAGCTTAGCGGCAGGAAATTTCATAAAAAGCGTAACCAGATCAAGGCCTTTGTCAGCAATTATGCCTATGAGGGGCGGCCGCTGCTGGCGGAGTACATGCCGGATGCCCTGCAGGTTCTGGACGCCTGGCGGCAGGGCCGGGATGACCCGGGTGATTACGCCGCGGCGAAAGAGGCCCTGGAAAAGGCGGAGGAATTGCAGCTGTGCGGCGGGGTTTACTATGTGGACGGCAGGCCCGCGGCCTATTCCCTGGGCGAGGAGCTGATGCTGGGCAGCAGTTTCGCCATCCATTTTGAAAAGGCGGTGGGTGAGTATAAGGGGCTGTGGCAGTTTGTCAATCAGGTATTCGCCTCGATTCTGCCGGATAAATATGCTACCATCAACCGGGAGCAGGATCTGGGTGACGAAGGCTTGCGCCATGCCAAGCTCAGCTATAAGCCGGTTGATTTTGTCAAAAAATACCGGGCGGTTTTGCTTTAGCAGCCGCTACGAAATAACATGGCCATTTTTTACAACGGTTTAGCCGCAAGTGCAGGAAACTTGGGGGCTTTCTGCCGGCAGGCGATTGACAAGCTCTTTTTCTGTATTAAGATATGACAAAAAATGCCGTAACACTAAATATTTCTGGAGAGTTACCGTGATGAAAAGAATTTTTTTGTTTATTCCTGTTTTTCTACTGGTATGTTTTGGCCTCAGCGGCTGCGGCTATAATACCATTCAGCAAAATGACGAAACCGTTACTGCCGCCTGGGGCGATGTGGAGGCCGCTTATCAGCGCCGCGCCGACCTGATCCCTAACCTGGTGGAGGTGGTGAAGGGGTATGCGGCCCATGAAAAGGAGACGCTTACCGCCGTCACCGAGGCCCGGGCCAAGGTGGGCCAGTTGAAACTCGGCAGCGATGTCATCAACAATCCCGAGGCCCTGACCCAGTTCCAGAACGCCCAGGGGGGCTTGAGTTCCGCCCTGTCCCGGTTGATGGTGGTGGTGGAGCGGTATCCTGATCTCAAGGCCAATCAGAATTTCAGGGATCTGCAGCACCAGCTGGAAGGCACGGAAAACAGAATCAACGTGGCCCGGGTCCGTTATAACGAAGCCGTGCGGGTATTCAACACCTCGATCCGCACCTTCCCCAATAATCTGACCAATAATTTCCTGCTGAAACTGCCGCGGCGTGAAGCTTTCAAGGCCGAGGCCGGGGCCGAGACCGCCCCCAAGGTGAAGTTTTAAGGCCGGCTGACAACCCCGGGAAAATACATTGAGAGCTTTCGCACCATACCTGCATAGATGGCGCCTGGGGGTCGGGCTGCTGCTCGTGGCCTGCATTCTCGGCCTGGCCAGGCCGGCCCTTGCCTTGGATGTTCCCCCGTATAAGGGCTATGTCAATGACTATGCAGAGATGATCTCGCCCCAGGAGCGGGCAAAGCTTGAGCGGGCCCTGCAGTCCTTTGATCTGAGCGATTCCACCCAGGTGGCGATACTGACCATTCCCTCTCTCGAGGGAGATGCCCTGGAGGATTTCAGCATCAGGACGGTGGACCAGTGGAAGATCGGGCAGAAGGGCAAGGACAATGGCGTGCTGCTCCTGGTGGTCAAAAACGACAGAAAGATCAGGATCGAGGTGGGCCGCGGGCTGGAGCCGGTGCTGACCGATCTGTTGAGCGGCCGCATTATTGACAGTGTCATCAGCCCGTACTTCAAGAGCGGCAGATTTGATCAGGGCTTTGAGGCCGGGGTGGCGGCGATTATCCAGGCCACCCGGGGCGAATTCAAGGCGGACCGGCAGGGGGCACGGGTACGCCGGGGTGACGAACCGCCGCCCCTGCTTTTTCAGTTTCTTTTTTTCGGCCTGTTCCTGGTTGCCTTTCTGGGCAGAATCTGGCGGCCTTTGGGGGTGATCGGCGGGGCTGTGCTTTTCCCCCTGGCCTTTCTTTTCGGCTTGCTGCCGTTCAGCTTCCTGCTGCTGCTTCTGCTGATCCCTGCCGGCGCCTTTGGCGGCTGGCTGCTGCCGTTTTTCATGGCCGGCATGCTGCGGGGAGGCGGTGCGGGCTACTATGGCGGGGGCGGTGGTTTCGGCGGTGGAGGGTTTGGCGGCTTTGGCGGCGGCGGATTCGGCGGCGGCGGCGCTTCAGGGAACTGGTGATCATGAAGGCGGATTCATTTTTTACGGAAGCTGACAAAAAGAAAATCGCTGACGCGGTTCACGCCGTGGAGGGCAGAACGGCGGGCGAGATTGCGGTGATGGTGGTTGACCAGAGCGACGCCTATCCCGAGGGCCAGATGCTGGCCGGCGGGGTGATCGGCAGCCTGTCGGCCCTGGCCGCCACCGAGCTGTTCTGGGCCGGGGACCTGTGGGTATTTGTGGTGTCGGCCCTGGTGCTGACCGCCCTCTGCGGCTGGCTGGTGCACTATCTGCCCGAGGTCAAAAGATTCTTTACCCCTGGTGACCGGCTGGAGCTGCAGGTGCGGGACCGGGCCCTTACCGCCTTTTATGAAAAAGGATTGCACAAGACCCGGGATGAGAGCGGCGTGCTTTTTTTTATCTCCCTTTTTGAACACAAGGTCTGGGTGCTGGCTGACCAGGGGATCTATGCCAAGATCCGGCAGGAGGCCCTGCAGGCATATGCCCATGATATTGCCGCGGGCATGAAGAGCGGTCAGGCCGCTGATATGCTGTGCCGGTCGATCATGGAGGTTGGAGAACTCCTGGCCCGCCATTTTCCTGTCAAAGCGGATGACGTCAATGAACTCTCTGACGAGGTCATTATCGGTCAATAATTGACTGTCTCGCATTTATGCCCCTTGGCCTTGAGGATGAAAATCCACTCGGCAGCCGTACAGTGCATGATAATTTCTTGATTTACCGGCACGAAAATTCGGTGCCGGGACTTTTTACAAAGCTATCAATAATTTTTGGGAGGCAATGACCCCGCATATTTTCAATGTCATTTCAGCGGCTATCTGTTAATGATGGGGAGACCAAAACAACGGACCGGCTTGCCCTTTGATCAATATCCACCCCCTTGAATGCCATGGACGAAAAAAAATTGCAGGCAGAGCTGCAGCACCATGTTCGCACGAGTTTGTTGCCGCTCTTTAACCGTTACCGGCTCGACTACTCCGACTTGGAGTCGGTGCTCAAGTGGAAGCCCATCGTTCTCATTATCGGCAATTATTCCTCCGGTAAGTCCACCTTCATCAATGAGCTCATCGGCCAGAACATCCAGCGCACCGGGCAGGCGCCCACGGATGATTCGTTTACCATCCTCACCACCCACGGCAGAGAGGATGGTGAAAAGGAGGTGCCAGGCTCCACCCTGGTTAACGATGAAACCCTGCCTTTCGGCCGGTTCAAGTCCTTCGGCGAGCAGTTTATCGCCCATTTCCGCTTGAAAAAGGTTGATGTCCCCTTTCTGGAGAATATGGCCCTGATCGACAGCCCTGGCATGCTGGACGCGGTCACGGAAAAGGACCGCGGTTATGATTACCTGGCCGTGCTGGGGGAGTTCGCTAAGCTGGCCGACCTCGTTGTGCTCATGTTTGACCCCCATAAGGCCGGCACCATCAGCGAGACCTATACCGCCATCCGCAGCACCCTGCCCGACACCGCCGGCGAGGACAGGATCGTTTTCGTCATGAGCCGCATCGATGAGTGCGATAACCTGAGCGATCTGGTCAGATCTTACGGGACCCTGTGCTGGAATCTTTCCCAGATGACGGGCCGCAAGGATATCCCCACCATTTATGTCACCTATGCCCCCGGCGAGGCGGAACCGTCGGAAATCCTCTCGGTCTGGCGGGAGGAGCGGGAGCAGCTGAAAAAGAAGGTCCTGTCCGCCCCGGGATTTCGCGTCAATCATATCCTGCAGGACATCGACCGGCAGGTCAATGAGCTGCTGCTGGTCTGCGAGGCGATGTGCACCTTCAGCAGCATGGGCAGAACAATTCTGGCCAGAGTCGGCAAGTTTACTCTGGTGGCGGGTCTGGCCGCCTTTTTTCTCACCGGGCCCATCCTCAAGGGGTTAACCGGCGTGCCGGACGAGTCGCTGATCAGCGCTCTGGTGCAGGGTACTGTCTCCACCCGGCACCTGCTGCTTCCTTTAACCGGTGTGGCCGTGGTCTGTTTTCTCTCCTGGCTGTGGTTTACCCGGTGGAGCGTGCCGCGCCTGGTGCGGCAATGCCTGGCCCACAAGGCCGGGCTCGTCAATCTGGACAGCAGCTACAAGAAAAATCTGTGGAGCAAGGTCGAGGGCAAGGTGGACTCATTGTTGTCCCGTGCCAGATTGTCTGACCTTGGCGGCGCCCATTATCGGAATTTGGGCAAAATAAAGCGATTTCTTGCTAGGGAGTTGCAGGACTACTATAGCAAAATTAGGTAAAATTACAGTATTCGCTGGGCAAAATGCTACTATTTTGTGGTTATTTTCTGCGGTATAACCTGTTGATTCAAAACGAATTGTTAATAAATGAATGAGTAATCATGCATAAAATGAAAAAATTGCCATTTGCATTCTTGACAAATGTAAAAGCATCGATTATTTAGGATTATTTATTAGAGAAGGTAAGTGAATCTTGCTAAGACAACTATCGTTAGCAATTTGAATTAATCTCGCAAAGGAGGAATCACATGGCAATTATTGAACATGCAGGGCATTCTTACGATGTAGATGAGGACGGCTTCCTTACAAAAGGTATGGAAGAGTGGAATCAGGGTTGGGTTGAGTATGTAAAAAGCCTGGAAGGCATCAGCGACCTGACAGACGAGCACTGGAAAGTAATCAACGCTCTGCAGGATTACTACAAGAAAAACGGTATTGCACCGATGGTTCGTATTCTTTCCAAAACCACAGGTTTCCCGCTGAAAAGAATTTATGAGCTGTTCCCCTCAGGACCTGGTAAAGGAGCCTGTAAAATGGCTGGTCTGCCGAAACCGACCGGTTGCGTATGATGCTTTTATAAACAGTCTTCGGGCTGCTTAGCTTTACAAGGAGGTTGCGGATTAAATTCTGCGGCCTCCTTTTTTTTTATGGAAAACTCACCGCGTGCTGAGAAAATGCCGCTGGATCGCCTCCACCCGGCTGTGATACGCAGCCGGGGTGATTTGCGCTCCCTTGATGCCGCCGCGTAAATTGATCTCAGCCAGATAAGTTGCCCCGCTTTCCACAATCATCAGATCAAGATGGGCGTATGGAAATTTGCCCCTGGCCATGACCTGCCGGCAGAGCTCAAGTTGCTCCCCGTTTATCTCACAGGGGCTGCTCTGTCCCCCGCAGTGCAGATTATTTCTGAAGTTGTGCGGATTGTGCCGGGCGTATGACTCGATATAATCGCCAAGGATAATGACGCGAATATCCCGGCTGTTTTCCGCAAATGGCTGGATAACAAATGGAAAGGGCAGGGAGCCCAGGGTGGCGTGGCTGAAAACGTCCTCAACGTCATGCCACAGGTGAATGCCCATGCCGGCGTTTTTTCTGTCAAGCTTGGTCACCACTCGGTTGATGCCGTTTTTCTGATACAGATTGATGATCTTCAGCATGTCATGCTGATCATGGACCGGTATGGTAAGGGGAAGCATCAGCCCGCCGAAAATATGGGCCTGAAAAACCTTGGAGCGGCACAGATGCTGGCTCAGGGCCGAGGGAAAGAGAATAATGCCCCGCTCAACCAGATCGAGGAGAAGATGCTCCTCGGTTGTCTTGAGGCGCAATCGCCCGATAAAAATATCCCCCTCCCGCAGGTTGTGATATTCTTGGCGCAGGATCTGGTTGGTGGTGATAACGCGGGGAGTGAGAGCGGGAGTGGGGGGGGTCAAAAGAGCATTTCCACAAAACGCTGATGGAAGCGGGTGAGATCGGCGTTGCATTCTCCGCAGAAAAAACGGATTTCCCCGAGTATCTGGGATTCGTCACCATCCTGGCTAAAGCTGCAATCGTCGTTCTGCACATAATGGGTCGTCAGGATAACCCCATCGGCAACTTCGACAAAATCTGTGTCATTACCACAGGTTGGGCAGGTAAGCCGCATGCCCCTATTGGCATTTTGATTGCTGCGGGACTTAGAGTCTACAGGAGTATCCACTTTCAATTCCTCCTTTGAAAAAGTGTAATATACTAAGCGAGGCAGCTGGATTTGTCAATCAGCTAAAGTCTCTATCCGGTTGGCCACGCATTTTTTTGCCGGGTAGTTTGCCGACAGGCCCTGCCTGTTTCCCGCTCATGATTTTTATCGCCAAGATTGGTTGCAGAGGGTACATTGTCAGGGATTGGTTTTCCCCTTCTCTCGCTGGTTTTGTGGCAAAATAATTCCACCAAAACGGATAAGAAAATGGCTGAAATACGAAGCACGCTTGAAATGGTTCTGGAACGGGCAGCCCGCATGGAGGCAAGTGCCTCCGGTGAGCTGATTCCGCAGGAAAAAGAAAAGGAAGGCATGCGCCTTGCCGCGGGCTTTCTGCGGGGTGAACAGATTGATCTGCCCGCTGCTCTGGAAAAATATCCCGCTGAAGAACGGCCCCATGTGAAAAAGGGCATGGTGACCGCCCTGCTCCGGAATATTGTTCTGCCCAGGAAGGCGGATGAGGCCCCTGCCGCGGAAAAAGCCATGCAGGCCCTCATGGCAATCGGCCGGGGCAAGGGCGAGCTCGCCCAGGTGTTCACGGAAATGAAATCGATCCTGGACCGCTATCTGTCGCACAAGGAGCAGCTCAAAAAGCAGCTCGAAGAGCAGTTTGCCCAGCAGATGATGCTGATGGAAAAGAATCTGGCCCAGCAGACCGGCATGAAAATGAAGCTTCAGCCATCTCAGCACCCCAAATTTGCCGAGGAGTGGCAGAGAGTCCAAGTGGAACTGAATGACCAGTATGGCCGGGCGGTTGAGCAGTACAAAGAGTTCATCGCCAAGCAGCTCACCACAGCCTGAGCCCCCCGCGCTGTGCCGTTCATGAAAATTAGGAGCCGTTACGAAAGAACCTCGGCTTGCTGAACCATTTCGTTACGGCTCCTTCTGCCGTTTTACCAGCCAGATGAGGACATTATTTTGTTACAACGGCTTACCCTGTGCATCAAGGAAGATGCTGAATCGTCCGGCTGCAGTTGGCCGGAGGTGGACAAGGTGGTGCGCCACTGGGCGGCAAGCCATGGGGCGGCGTCATTGCCGGCTTGGTGTTTTCCTCAGGGTGGCCGGAAAATGACCCTTGACCTGCAGACGGCTGATCTGCTCACCGCCATCCGGCAACTGCATGATGAACTTTATGAGCTGGAGGTGAATTTTACCGTATCAGTGGACTGAACAGGATATACAGGGATCATAGGCCCGCACCAGCATCTCGGCCAGGCGCTGGATCTCGCTGTCAGTTTTTTGCTGGGCCGCCGACTGGCGGGCCAGCTCAATGATGTCATAATGGATATTGGCGTTGTTCTGGCTGGTGGGAATGACGCAGTCAGCCCTGGTGATGCGGCCTGCCGGGTCAAATTCATAGGCATGGTACAGAATGCCCCTGGGCACCTCCACCGCGCCCACCCCCCGCCCCGCCTGCGGTACGACCGGCTGACGGGGCTCCTGCCATTTGCCGGCCAGCAGTTCGCTGGTGATGGCAATACTGTCAATGACCACATGGACGCATTCCACCAGCTGGGCGATGTTGTTCATAAAGGGATTGTGATTGACCGGCTGCAGGGAGAAACTTGCCGCGATTTCCCGGGCCTTGGGATGCAGCAGGGCAAAATTGTTGTTGAGCCGGGCCAGGGCCCCTGCCGCCAGAGACTGGCGGGAAAGACGGCTCCATTTGGAGGTGGAGTGGTCCACCATATATTCATTGGTCATCTGCCGGTATTCATCCTCCGCCCTGATTACCCCGTCGCTGGACACCAGGTCCCCGCCGATAAAGGGGTAATGGTCCTTGCCTTTTAACGAGACGAATTCCGTCTCCCGGACAAAATCAGGCAGGGCAAAGGTGTGGAAGAGCTCGGCTGTTTTGACCAGGTCCGGCAGGGCGGCTTCCAGCCTTGCTTTGATCAGGGCGAGCTGGGACTTTTCCGGCAGCATGGTGAAGCCGCCGACCACGGTCCGCGTGGGATGCAGCCGCCGGCCGCCGATGATATCGCAGGCGTCGTTGGCCAGCAGTTTCAGGCGGGCGGCGCGCTGCACCACCTCCGGATGGGTCGCAATCAGCGGCAGCACGCTGCCGAGCTGGAGAAAATCAGGGGCGGCCAGAAAATAAAGATGCAGGATGTGGCTCTGCAGGGTCTCCATGTGTTTGAGCAGGAGCCGCAGGCTCTCGGTCTGCCGGTCGGGCACCAGGCCAAAGGCGTTTTCCACCGCCCGGATGCTGGCCAGGGTGTGGCCGATGGAGCAGATGCCGCAGATCCGGCCGCAGAGATAGGGGGCGTTTTCCCACAGTTTGCCCACCAGGATGGCCTCGAAAAAACGGGGGGTCTCCACCACGTCCCAGCCCGCCTCTTCCACCACCCCGTTTTTGATCCTGATGCGGATATTGCCGTGCCCTTCCACCCGGCTCAGATGGTTTACCTTGATATTGCAGGAAACTTTCATGAATTTAGCTATCCCTTTGCGGTTCTTTTCAGCTCAGTGACATATTGAGCAAAGCCGCCGAAACATTCCAGCCGGTCCAGCAGCTGCTCATCGGTAAAGCCATGCTCATGCATGATCTGCCTGAGCTGCCCCACATTGGGCTTTTCCGCCGGTCCCCGGCAGCCCCAGCAGCCGAGACGGTTAGCGGGGCACCAGGCGTCGCAGCCCGCCCTGGTGATCGGCCCCAGGCACGGCTGGCCCAGGTCAAAAAGACAGACATTGTGGTTGGCCTTGCATTCCATGCACACCGGATACCTGGGGTAATCAATGGACTTGCCCAGCACCAGATTGGTGACCACCTTTTCCACCTCTTCCTTTTTGATTGGGCAGCCGTAGATTTCCAGATCCACCGGCACGATGGCGGACAGCGGCAGCACCTCCCTGGTGTCAATGGCCTGGGAACCGTAGACCTGTTCTTTCACCCAGGCAAGATCGTTGAAGCGGTTTTTGAGCTGGTTCACCCCGCCGAAGCAGGCGCAGGAGCCCATGGCCACCAATGTCTGGGCCCGGCTGCGGATTATCTTGAGCTGCTCTGCCTCGTCATCTCTCGTAATGCTGCCCTCGATAAAGGCGATGTCATACTCGTCGCTTTGCTCAGTCATGGCCTCCCGGAAATTGACAATGGTCAAGAGCGACAGGAAATCCACCAGGCTGGCCTCGTTATTGAGCAGCTGCAGCTGGCAGCCCTCGCAGGAGGTGAACTCGAAAAAGGCGGCCCTGGGCTTTTTCACCGGCACGCCGAGATAGGTGCGTTCCTTGGCAGTCATGATCAGATGGCCTCTTTCAAGTTCATCACCGACCAGTAGTCAAAAACCGGTCCTTCCAGGCAGGTATAGGTGGAGCCGATGTTGCAGCGGCAGCATTTGCCCCGGCCGCAGTGCATGCGGCGCTCCAGCGACACGAAAATCTGCTGCATGGGCAGCTGGGCCTTGATGAGCATATCGCAGACGAATTTGAACATGACCGGCGGCCCGCAGACAATGGCGTAGGTGTTTTTGCCGATGTTCGGCGCGGCGGCGATGCGCTGCTCTAAAATAGTGGTGATGCGGCCCACCGGACCCTGCCAGGTGGCGTCGCCTGCGTCAACAATGATACTCAGATCAATGTCAAACTGGCGCCACATATCGTACTGATAGGTGAAAAGCAGCTCGGCGGGGTTGCGGGCGCCGTAGATGATATCGATATTGCCATACCGGCTGCGGTTTTCCAGCACGGCGGAAATGGGGGCCCGCAGGGGAACGAGCCCCAGGCCGCCGGCAATGAGCATGATATCATGGCCCTGCATCTTCTCCACCGGAAACCCGGTGCCAAAGGGACCGCTGATGCCCAACCTGGTGCCCCGGGGCGCTCGGGCGAGAAAGTTGGTCAGATTGCCCACCGCCCGGATGCACAGCTCGATATCCCCGTGCCGCACCGGCGAGGAGGAGATGGAAAAAGGCGCCTCGCCGATGCCCGGCAGCTCCAGCATGACGAACTGGCCCGGCTGGAAAGAGAAGCGCTGCCGCTGCTCCGGGTCGATGATCTGCAGCTGATAGAGCTTCTCCGTTGCTGTCAGGGGATAGACATTGGTGATTTCCGCCTGAAAGGTGTACTCAAAGCTGGCCAGGTCCTGCCTGCGGGCATGATCCCGCTGCTCGGCCAGCACATCGACAAAGGGCAGTTTATGCATGGTCCCCTCCCTCGCCCCGCACGCTGGCTATCACCTCGGGCACGGTGATGTTCGCCAGGCAGGACTGGCCGCAGCGGCCGCATCCCACGCAGAGTGATTCCTCGAAGGCCTCGACAAAGCCCCGGTGTTTATGATAGTAGCGGTATTTCAACCGGTCATGGCTCTCGGGCCGGAAATTGTGGCCGCCGGCCACCTGGGCAAAATCAATGAGATTGCAGGAGTAGAGGTGTCTGGTCTTGCTGGCATGCTGCAGGCCGAGATCGACATTTTCCTCAATGCCGTAGCAGTAACAGGTGGGGCAGACATTGGCGCAGGTGCCGCAGGACAGGCATTTTCTGCCCCATTCCCGCCATACCTCGGCCTGGAATTCCAGATCAAGGATTTTGGTCAGGTCCGTGGTGTCCACATGGCAGGTAAAGAGGTTCATGCGCTCCTGGGCCACTTCCATGAAACGCTGGTGCTCGCTTTGGCGCGGCTCCCTGCACTCCAGGCTGCTGATGAAGGCAAAGGCCCGGGCTGAATGGATCTCGGCGAAATAGGAGTCACCCAGGTCGGTCAAAAACAGATCAAAACCGTGCAGCACGGAATCAGTGCCCATGGACTTACAGAAGCAGAAAGGCTGGGGCGTGCAGCCGGCGCCGATGATAAACATGTTTTTGCGTTTGGCGGCATAGTAGGGGTCCGGATAGACGTTGCCGGTGAGCACCTTGTCGAGCTTGTTCAAGGCGTTGATGTCACAGGCATGCAGGCCGAAATAGACAGTGGGCTTGTAGGCATTGTAATCCACATGTTTCTGCCAGCCGTCCTTTTGCAGGTCAAAGGTGCACAGGGTTTCCCTGGGCGGCAGAACAAAGCGTTTCAGGGAGTGAATGGTTGCCGGGTAATGCAGCTGCAGCTCGGCAAAATCATAGATGAAATCGAAATCATACAGAGGCGCGCCATGGCGGTCGAACCCTTTGCTCATTGGCCCAACAATATGATTAACCGCCAGAATATCGTAGAGATTGATGAGGTGATCTTTGGCAAAAACTCGGAAAAGCATGCGGGGCAACCCTCAACAAAGAATTGTCGAAAAAAAACCATATTACACTATGTCCAGACCCTTGGGCAAATGTCCAGATGATTTGTTCGCAAATAATTGCCGCCTTGGCTGATTATTGCTTGCCCTTGCCTGTGGTCATTGTAATGATAGACAAGGTAATGCCGCGCTTGACGCTGTTTTGCAATAACTAATCAAGGTTCCTGAAAAAATATGGAAAAGCTCAACGAATTAAGAAGGATATTAAAAAATAGCAAGATTGACGCCCTGCTGGTCACTCAGCCGGAAAACCGCCGCTATCTGAGCCGGTACAGCGCCACCGATTCATCCATCTCGGAAACGAGCGGGGTGCTGCTCATCCTCCGCCGCGGCACGCCGCTGCTGCTGACCGATTCCCGTTTTGAGCTGCATGCGGCTTCCGAGGCCAGGGGGTTCGAGATCATGCTCTATCCCAGAGGGCTGCTGCCGCTGCTGCAGAAGCTGCTGCCCAAGATGGGGGTCAGACGGCTGGGCTTTGAAAGCCACTACCTGCTGCACGCCACGGCCGGCAAGTTGACCGCGCTCACCGGCAGGCTCGGCATCGAGGCGGTGCCGCTGGTAGGTCTGGTCGAGAAGATGCGGGTGAGAAAAGAGCAGGAGGAGATCGACAGGATTGAAAAATCCGTATTGCTCAATGAACAGGTCTTTCAAAAGGTCTTTGCCACCCTGCGGGCGGGGCAGCCCGAACGGGAGGTGGCGATGCGCATTGAAAACACCATGCTCGGCATGGGCGCGGAGCGGCCGAGCTTTGCCACCATTGTGGCCGGCGGGCCGAACGCCGCCTCCCCGCATGCGGTGCCCGGCTCCCGCCCGTTCAAGCAGGGAGAAACAATTGTCATTGACATGGGCCTGATTCTGGACGGTTACTGCTCGGACATGACCCGCACCGTGGTGCTGGGCACTCCGGACCAGAAAACCGTTGAGCTGTTCCGGCTGGTGCGCAAGGCCCAGTTGGCCGCCACAGCCGCCATCAGGGCCGGCATCACCGGCCGGGAGGCTGACCGGGCGGCCAGGCAGGTCATCACCGCGGCCGGGCTGGGGGACAGATTCGGCCATGGCCTGGGACACGGGGTCGGCCTGGCGGTCCATGAGGCGCCGTCGCTCAACCGCCGCAACGGCAAGAAACTGCAGTCCGGTATGATCATTACCGTTGAACCCGGCGTCTATCTGCCGGGCTGGGGGGGGATCCGCCTGGAAAATATGGGGGTGGTGGAGGAGAAGGGGTGCCGCATCCTGAACCGGGACACAACTTTTCTTGATTTATAGCGTTTTGCCGATCCCTGAAATTTTCCTTTTTTGCCGCGGTGTTCCTGAATTAAAAAAAGGCCGCAGCCTCACCCGGGCAACGGCCTTTTCTGTCATCGTGATACGTCTTCCGTGCGTTTTTTATATTTCCATCTCCTGTGCTTTGCTCAGTAGATACTCAGGTAATTATCCTTTTCCCAGTCGGTAACGGCGATGCGGTAGGCATCCCATTCCTTCTCCTTCGCCTCGATATATTTGGTGAAAATATGCTCGCCCAGAGTCTGTCTGGCCAGGGCGTTTTTCTTGAGCTCATCGATGGCCTCCTGGAGATTGGCGGGCATTGAGGGAATGCCGGCAGCCTCTTTTTCACCGGCGGTCATGGCGAAAATATCCTGATTAACCGCTGGCGGGGCCTGCAGTTTGTTCTTCACGCCCTCAAGGCCGGAATTGAGCATCATGGCCAGGGCCAGATAGGGATTACAGGTTGGATCCGGGCAGCGCACCTCGGTGCGGGTGCCCAGGCCCCGGGAGGCGGGGATGCGGATAAGGGCGGAGCGGTTGGAGGCGGACCAGGCCACATAGACAGGGGCCTCATAGCCGGCCACCAGACGCTTGTAGGAGTTGACCAGCGGATTGGTCACCGCGGCAAAGCCCTTGGCATTTTTGAGAATGCCGGCAATGTACTGATAGGCGATTTCGCTGAGCTGCAGCGGTCCGGCGGGATCAAAGAAGGCGTTGGTGCCGTCCGGATTGAACAGGGATTGATTGGTGTGCATGCCCGAGCCGTTGATGCCGAACACGGGCTTGGGCATAAAGGTGGCGTGCAGGCCGTATTTGGCGGCGATGGAGCGGACAACCCATTTGAAGGTCACGGTGTTGTCCGCGCAGGTCAGGGCGTCGGCGTATTTGAAATTGATCTCGTGCTGGCCTTCCGCCACCTCATGATGGGATGCCTCGATCTCAAAACCCATGGCCTCCAGGGTGAGGATGATCTCCCGGCGGGCGTCAATGCCGCAGTCTTCCGGATCAACACTGAAGTAGCCGGCAACGTCGTGGGTTTTGGTGGTGGGATAACTCTTCTCGTTTTTTTCAAACAAGAAGAACTCGCATTCCGTGCCGACCTTCATGGTGTAGCCGAGTTCTCTGGCCTCGGCCAGCACCCTTTTGAGGTTGTTGCGGGGGCAGCCTTCAAAAGGGGTGATGCCGTCTGAGCGGTAAACATCACAGATGATGCGGGCGGCGGAAGTCTCCTCCTTGGTACGCCACGGCAGAACGGTAAAGGTGTCATAGTCTGGCTTGAGGTACATATCCGACTCATTAATCCTGACAAAGCCGTCGATGGAGGAGCCGTCAAACATCATCTTGCCGTCCAGGGCCTTTTCGATCTGGCTGAGGGGCAGGGCGATATTTTTCATAAAACCGAAGATATCGACAAACTGCAGCCGGAAAAAATGGACATTCTGTTCTTTAATGATCTTCATTATTTCATCGCGGGTCATGGCCTGTCTCCTTTGGCTTGAAAAATGGATTATTTGGGTGATTCCTTTGGGGCGCAGTGATCAGGTAGGGCAGCAGTACCCAGGAGGGAGAAGAGCAACGCGAGGGCGCAGGGCAAGGGCAGCTCCGGGGTGAAAAAAACGGGAAAATCATGTTTACGCCAGCAGAATACATGGGGAAGAAATCCGCCAATAAGCCGTGGTAAAAAAACAACATGGCCAGAGAAATGCGCGGAACGGCACTCTTTTCAGTACCCCCTTGAGGGGTATAAGGAGCCGTACCGAAATTAAAAAAAATGGCCATGTTATTTCGTAATGGCTCTTAAACACGAAATAATGCTCAGTTTCTCAGGTTTTCAACTTCCTGAAACTGAGGGCTGAGCGGAAAATTTTTGTTACCAGTAGCGAACCCTGCCAACATCAACATGGACAAAATCGGCATCCGGGTAATAACCCACTCCGCCCCTTTTGAGTTCCAGGGCAGCGGTCTGCAGGTTTTTCAGTTGACGGCCGGGAAGACGGATATCCACCGCCTTGCCGCAGGTGTGCATACTGTTTTTCGCCACCCCTCTGCTGCGTTCGCGCAGGAGATTGTTTGTTTTGAGGGAACGATAGCCGGAAATGATGTGAAAGGGCTCCCGGGTGCGGAACTCTCCATGGAGAACATACAGTAAATCCAGGAGTTTCGTATCAATTCTTTTGATGTCGTTGGTGCGGTGATCCCGCAGAATGCGGTTGATATCAGCCAGTGCGCCGGGCACATATCGGCCCTTGAACCAGTAGACTGACCGCAGTTTTTCACCGGTATGGGTGTTATAAAAGGAAAGAGATCTTTCCGGCGCGATCATCTTGCGCACGGCGCCGAGCGCTTCAAAGGGAACGGCGCTGGACAGGGCGGTGATGAGACCTAAGGTGATAAATCCTCTTCTGCTTAAACTGTGCTGAAATCCGTTCATGGATAGGAGCCTCACAGGTGCTTAGGAGCCGTTACGAAATAACATGGTCGTTTTTTCAATTTCGTTACGGCTCCTTATGCCGTTCCGCGCATTTCTCTGGCCATGTTATTTTTTACAACGGCTTAGCGGGTTTCAGGTTATAGGGGATGGATGACCGGGCCTGGGTGAAAGCCACGAAATAAATCTTAGCATATCACCTGCCTCGAGCAAAGTAAATGTTGCTGCCTCAGCTGAAAATGGGCTGTTTTTCTGCGCGCCCCGCGGATATTACGGCGCTTTGGGGTTGTTTCCCCCTTCTGCCGGCAGCGGATTTCCCGGCAGGGATTCATCAAGCATGGTGTCTCTTCCGTAAATATCATTACGAAATTGCGGGATATTATTGTCGTCAACCCAGGCGGTCAGGTAGAGGAGGTGCACGGGAACAGGTTGCGGCAGGTTCGCAATCTGTTCCTTGCCCTCTTTGAGGGCGGCAAGGATCTGCTCGCTTGTCCATTTTTTGCTGTCGCGCAACAGATATATCGCCAGTTCAACCGGTTTTTCGATGCGGATGCAGCCATGGCTGAAGGCCCGGACATTACGTTGGAAAAGCCCCTTATTGGGGGAGTCGTGCAGGTAGACGTCAAACTGGTTGGGAAACATGAATTTGATGCGGCCCAAGGGGTTCAGCGGACCGGGGTCCTGGCGCAACTGGTAGGGGAAATTGTCAATACTGAGCCGTGACCATTCAATGGACTGCAGTTTATTGCCATCAATGGGGTTGCCGTTCTGCAGCACTTTGATGTTGTTTTTGAGCAGGTAATGACGATCCCGGCGCACCTTCGGCAGGATTTCCTCGACCGCGATGCTCCGGGGGATGTTCCATGGCGGATTCAGCACCAGATAGCTCATTTTCCGGCTGAAAACCGGGGTGTCCCAGAAGGGTTTGCCCACCACCACCGGCATGGTCATTACCGTTTCGCCCTCTTCAATCACCTCAAGCGTAAAATTTGCTATATTGACCAGGAGATAGCGTTTGCCGGGATTTCTGAAACTCCAGCGCAGCCGTTCCAGGTTGATCTCTATCTGACGCACCCGTTTGGCCGGCGAAACATTGATGGCACTGAAGGTTTGCGCGCCGATAACGCCGTCGGCCTCAAGGCCGTGTCTTTTTTGGAAGCTGATCACCGCCCTGGCCAAGGCCGTATCGTAAAGCTGATCACCCATGTTTTCCCCGGCCGGCAGGTCACCCAGCACCGCCAACCGCTGCCTGATGGCCGGAATCCATTTGTCACGCATATCCGTTTTTAACGGCGGTCTGGCGAAGGGGATCTCCGGCCACTCCGGGTACTGGGCCGCCAGCTGCCGGTACCGAACCAGGGCCTGCCGCAGTCTGGTGTAAAGCTTTTCTTTTGGCGGCAGGTCGCTCAAGGTCTCTTTGATGCGGTTTTCCGCGAGGGATTTTTCCAGCACCGCGGTCACGTCCATTTTTTCATTGTGGGCGAACCATTCCGCCTTGAGCATGATGGGGTTGATGCAGCCGTTGGACAGATGGCAGCTCAGCAGGAGAAAGGTGTCGGTAAGCAGTACATCAAGATCTGCCACCATGGCGGGATCAGGGATGAGATTGTTTTCCTGCCTGGTGCGCAGGGCAGCCAGCAGGGCTTCAATGGCCTTGATATGGTAGTATTCAGGGGGCAAGCCTTCCTCGTGGGCCTGGCGGATGGCGCTGAGCAGGTCATCAGCCTGGGCAAAGCGGCTGTCGCTGCCTGCCCATGCCGGCTGGAAATCCCGCTTCTGGTAAAATACCGCGGCCATATCATAGGAATAGACCGAGTCTCCCCCGGTGGTCACCCAGGAGCGTGCATCTTCGCTGGTGAATCTCTCTTTGATGAGATCAGCGGCGGTCAAGGCCTGCTGCTCCTCGGCCGGCAAGAGCTGAGGCATGGAGAACAGGACCAGGGCGAGAAGGGTGCACATGAGCAGTGACAAGGTCATGGGGGTAAGGCGGGTGAACATTTGTGATCCTTGCAGATTCATGGGGGCGGCATGGGGGTATCAGTCAACGAGCAGGGGTTCGAATTGCCGTAAAGGGCATTGCTGGCAGCGGGGCCGGCTTTTTTTGCAGTACTCCTTACCCAGCCGCACGATCAGCGCGTGATATTCATTGAAAAGGTTTACATCAGCGGGCAAATTGTCCATGAACAGCTCCTGCATCTCGCCATAGTTTGTTTCTTCGCCGATGAGGCCATGCCGCACCAGCATGCGGTAGGTATAGGCATCCACCACAAAAACGGGTTTGCCGGCGGCATAAAGCAGGATGGAGTCTGCGGTTTCCGGGCCGATGCCTTTGACGGAGAGCAGCTTTTCCCGCAGAACGGCGGTTTCCCGGTCAAAAAAGAGATCCAGGTCCCCGTCGGGCTCTTCCTGTCTGATCAGGGCAAGCAGATTCTTGAGGCGCCTGGCCTTGAGGTTGAAGTATCCGGAGGGCCGGATTTTTTCCGCCAGCTCGTCTTCCGGCAGACGGGCAAGGGTGGCGAAGCTGAGGAGATTCTCTTCTTTCAGATTGGCAATGGCGCGGCTGACATTGGTCCAGTTGGTATTCTGGGTGAGCACCGCCCCCACCAGCACCTCAAAAGGGGTCTCACCTGGCCACCATTGCTGCGGGCCGAAATGGTCAAAGAGGGCGGCGTAGATATCGGCAAGAGTGGACACGGTCAATCGGAGCGGATGAAAAAGAGATAGACCAGCAGCACGATCACCACCAGGCCGACCCCGGCCACGGGCAGGACCTTGCCGAGCTGCAGCTCGCCATCGATGACCAGCTGCTGGGCATAGCTGGTGCCGGAGAACCACCAGACGCCGATGGCCATGGCGGTGCAGACCAGGCTGTTCAGCGCCTGCTTGTAGAACCACCAGCCGATCTGGGCGATGAAGGGTACGAGAAACCAGGGGTTGGTGAAGAGACCTTTGACATCAACCTGCCGTATTTGCGCAAGCAACTGGGTGTAGTTGATAAAATCCACCACAGGCGTGAAAATATCAGCCATGACAGACCTCCGAAAGGAAGTTATTTTTCATCCGGGCCGCCGCGGCCGGGCAGGGTGGCCTTTTTATAAACCTTGATGGCGCAGTAGGAGCCGCACATGCTGCAGGCATCTCCCTTGTAAGAGTTTCCCTCCTCACGATAGCGCAGAGCCTTGTCAGGATCAAGGGACAAGTCGATCTGCCCTTTCCAGTCCAGCCGGTTGCGGCATTTGGCCATGGCGATATCCTTGTCCAGGGCGCCGGGCACTCCCTTGGCAATGTCGGCTGCGTGGGCGGCGATGCGGGAGGCGATCACCCCATCCCGCACATCCTCGGCCGAGGGCAGTTTGAGATGCTCGGCCGGGGTGACGTAACAGAGATAGTCGGCGCCGGCCGCGGCGGCAATGGCCCCGCCGATGGCGCCGGTGATATGATCATAGCCCGGGGCGATATCCGTCACCAGGGGCCCGAGCACATAGAAGGGGGCGCCGTGGCAGAGGCGTTTCTGCAGCAGCATGTTGGCCTGGATCTGGTCCATGGGCATGTGGCCCGGCCCTTCGACAATAACCTGCACACCGGCATCCCAGGCCCGCTGGGTCAGCTCGCCGAGATGGATCAGCTCCTGGATCTGGCCCCGGTCGGTGGCGTCGGCCAGACAGCCGGGCCGCAGGCCGTCGCCCAGGCTGATGGTCACTTCGTATTCCCGCAGGATGGCCATGATCCGGTCAAAGTGCTCATAAAAGGGGTTTTCCTTGTTGTTGTAAGCCATCCATTCGATGGTAAAGGAGCCTCCCCGGCTGACCACCCCCATGAGGCGCTCGTGTTTCTTCAACCGGGTCAGGGAATCCCTGGTCAGGCCGCAGTGAATGGTCATGAAATCAACCCCGTCCCTGGCCTGCTGTTCGATGGTGGCCAGCATCTGATCAACGGTCACTTCGCCGATTTCCTTTTTCTGCCGTTCCACCACGTCGGCCACGGTCTGGTAAACCGGCACCGTGCCCAGGGGCACGGGGCAGCGGGCAAGAATGCCCCGGCGCACCTCGTTGAGGTTTTCCCCCATGCTGAGATCCATGACCGTATCGGCGCCGGCCTTAAGCGAAACGCAGAGTTTTTCCAGCTCCTGATCAAGGCCCGGCATGTCCCGGGAGGCGCCGATATTGGCATTGACCTTGGTGGCAAGGCCCTTGCCCACCGCCATGATGCGCTCGAAATCATGGTTTTTATTCTTGGGGATGGCCATGACCCCCTGGGCCACCCCTTCCATCAGGGCCTGCGGCGATATTCCTTCATTCTTGGCGCATTGCTCGAAAATGGCAGTCGTTTTCCGGTTTATGGCATCTTCTCGTATCGTCATCTATTTTCTCCTTATTGCCGTGGTCAGGAAATATACCGGGAAACGGCAGGCTCTGCTGCAGCGCAGATTGCTGCGGAGCAACCTCTGCAAGACCGGCAAGATTGGCAGGTTGGGGTAGTGGGTGGTTGATTATAAAATATGTTATGTAATGAAAAATTAAAAATAATACCAGCAGCCATACCGGTATGCAACTTAAAAAAAGAGAGAACTGTTCCTGGCAGGGCCAGGGTTGACAGAGCCGGTTTGATGATTATCTTACGCTCACAAATTCATCCGCTTACCCGCATCAGGGTTGCGTCAGCATGATTAGGAGCCGTTACGAAATAACCTCGGCTTTCTGAACCATTTCGTTACGGCTCCTTATACCCCTCAAGGGGGTACTGAAAAGAGTGCCGTTTTACCAGCCAGATGAGGACATTTTTTTTACAACGGCTTAGCTTATCATATCAGAATCATAGATAAAATCAGTTCAATGGAGTATGGCAATGACAGAAAAAACGGAAACAAAAGAATTTCAGGCTGAAGTCAAGAAGCTGCTCGATATCGTCATCCACTCGCTTTATACGGAAAAAGAGATTTTTCTGCGGGAACTCATCTCCAACGCCGCGGATGCCCTGGAAAAATTCAGGCACCAGCAGCTCATGGAAGCAGAGGTGTTCGATGCCGACGCTCCCCTGGAGATAAACATCAGTGTGAGTGACCAGGAGCATACCCTGACCGTAACCGACTCGGGCATCGGCATGACCCGGGACGAGCTGGAGCATAATCTCGGCACCATTGCCCATTCCGGCTCCAAGACCTTTCTCACCGAGCTGGACCAGGCCCAGCAGAATGAGGTCAACCTGATAGGCCAGTTCGGCGTGGGTTTTTATTCGGCCTTCATGGTGGCCAAAAGGGTGCGGGTCCAGTCCCGTTCCTACCAGGTTGATGCGGAGGGCTATGAGTGGGCATCCGACGGCACCGGCAACTTTACCCTTACCCCGGAAAGCGGTCTGCACCGGGGCACCAAGGTGATCATCGAGCTGGGCGACGAGGCCTTTGATTATGCCAAAGAGGAAACCATCAAGCGCATCATCAAGCAGTACTCCAACTTTGTCAGCTTTCCCATCAAGGTGGGCGGGGAGAAGGTCAACACGGTGCAGGCCCTGTGGACCAAGGGCAAAGAGGATATCAAGGCCGAGGAGTACCATGAGTTTTACAAGTTCATCGCCAACGCCTTTGATGAGCCGCTCAGTTATTTCCACTTCAGCGCCGACGCCCCGCTGGCCATCAAGTCCCTGCTCTTTGTACCCCAGGATAATATGGAGCTGATGGGTTTCGGCCGGATGGAGCCCGGCGTCAGTCTTTACTGCCAGAAGGTGCTCATCGAACAGCACAGCAAGAACATCCTGCCAGAATGGCTGCGTTTTCTTAAAGGGGTGGTTGACAGCGAGGACCTGCCGCTGAATATCTCCCGCCAGGCCCTGCAGGATAATGCCCTGGTGGCCAAGCTGAAAAAGGTCATCTCCAGCCGTTTCCTGAAATTTCTCAAGGATCAGGCGAAAAACGAGGCGGAACAGTATGAAAAATTCTGGAAGACCTTCGGCATCTTCCTGAAGGAAGGGGCCACCATGGATTATACCCACCGGGATGATCTGGCCAAACTGCTGCGTTTTGAGTCATCAAAATCCGAGGAGGGCAAACTCATCTCCCTGGATGACTATGTTGCCCGGATGAAGGAGGGGCAGACGGAGATTTATTACATCAACGGCCCCACCCGCCATGCCATCGAAACAGGCCCCTATTCCGAGGTTTTCAAACGGCGCGACGTGGAAATCATCTATACCATGGAGCCCATCGATGACTTTGTCTTCAGCCATCTGCACGAATATGAGGGCAAGAAGTTGGTTTCCGCCGACCGGGCCGATCTGAAGCTGCCGGAAAAAACCGGAGAGGACCAGGGGGAAAAAGAGGCGGCCGCAGCCGGCAAGCTCGATGAGCCCATTGCCCAGACGCTCACCAAATGGATGAAGGATGTGCTGGGCGACAAGGTCAAGGAGGTGGCCATCTCCAAGCGGCTGGTGGACAGCCCGGCCATGATCGTCAATCCGGACGGCTTTTTCACCAGCAGCATGGAACGGGTCATGCGGGCCACCAACGTGGAGCATAAGATAGCCGGCAAGAACCTGGAGATCAATACCGCGCACCCGCTGATCAAGGGACTGGCCGACCTGCGGGTGGCGGACGAGGAATTCGCCGGAACCATTGTTCGGCAGATCTATGACAACGCCATGATCCAGGCCGGCCTGATGATTGAGCCCCGTGACATGGTGGAGCGCAGTTACCAGATCCTGGAACGGGCGGTGCAGAAGAAGAGCGAATGAGGGCTGCCGAGCCGGTAAGGATTTTTCTTCCAGCGCAAGGCGGAAAAGGGTGGAAATCGGCAAGCGCGGGCCTGCCCGCGCTGCTGTCGGCGGCCATCTTCCAGAAAGGCCGCCACGCTGTTTTGCATTGACAAAGATCCCCGGATAAGGGTAACTGATTGTTATGTGATATGCGGATCATGCCGGTCGGTGCTGCGCTTTGCGGGCAGCCGGGCCGGCCGGATAGCGAACCGTCAAGGCAGAGAAAAAACTGTCACCAATCATCTCCACCCGACTGACCAGACATGAACATCATTGAGGCCCGGCACGTAGTCAAACGGTTCGGTCCATTCACCGCCGTGGATGACGTGAGTTTCGCGGTGGCGCGGGGGGAATTCTTCGCCCTGCTCGGCCCCAACGGCGCGGGCAAGACCTCCACCATCCGCATGATCTACGGCTTTTCCCCCCTGACGGCCGGCGAGCTGGCCATCTTCGGCCTGGACATCGGCGCAGACTGGCGGCAGATCCGTTCGCGGCTGGGGGTCTGCCAGCAGGAGAACACCCTTGATCCCGATCTGACCGTGGAGCAGAATCTGCTGCTCTATGCCCGCTATTTTGAGATGAAGCCGACCGAGGCCCGCAGCCGGGCCGAGGGGCTGCTCGACTTTTTCGCCCTCACCGGCAAGCGGGGGGCCAAGGTGATGGAGCTTTCCGGCGGGCTGGCCAAGCGGCTGCAGCTGGCCCGGGCCCTGATGGCCGAACCCGAGCTGCTCATCCTGGACGAGCCCACCACCGGGCTCGATCCCCAGTCCAGGCACCAGGTGTGGGACAGGCTCCTGGAACTCAAGAAGCGCGGGCTGACCATGGTGCTCACCACCCATTACATGGACGAGGCGGAGCATCTGTGCGAGCGGCTGGTGATCATGGATCACGGCCGGATCATCTCCGAGGGGCGGCCGCGGGAGCTGATCACCCGGCACGCCGCTGAAAGCGTCATCGAGATCGACGGGCCGGGCGAGGATTTGAAAGGCTATATCAGGGAGAAGAAGGTCGAGCATGACGACCTGGGGGAGCGGATCATCATCTATGCCGAACCGCACGGGGAGCTGGAGAGCCAGATCCGCGAGAGGTTCTGCGTGGAGTCCTGCCGTTTCCGCGCCGGCAACCTGGAAGACGTGTTTCTGCGCCTGACCGGCAGGGGGCTGCGCGAATGAACCGGGTGAGACTTGCCGACATCTCCCTGCGCTTCCGCCACATCTGGTTCAGGAACCTGCTCACCTACCACCGCATCTGGAAAGTCAATTTCCTGGTGCCGCTGCTCGAACCCGCCTTTTATATCCTGGCCTTCGGGCTGGGCTTCTCCGGGCTCGTTGGTCGGGTGCATTACGCCGGCCTGCAGTTGGAATACACCAGGTTCATGGCCCCGGCCCTGGTGGCCACGGCCTGCATGTGGAACGCCTTTTTTGAGACGACTTACTCCTCTTTCGTGCGCATGTACTACCAGAAAACATTCGACGGCATTCTGGCCACGCCGATGTCCGTCGAGGAGATCATCGTCGCCGAGATCGTCTGGGCAGCGTCCAAGGCCATGGCTGCGGTGGCCGTGATGCTCGTGGTGCTCATTCCCATCGGCTACGCCAATTTTCCGGGGGCTCTGCTGTGCATCCCGCTCGCCTTTCTCGGGGGGTTGGCTTTTGCCTCCATCGGCATGTTCTTTACCGGCATTGTCCCCACTATTGACATGTTCAACCTGCCGATATTTCTGTTCATCACCCCCATGTTTCTCTTTTCCGGCACCTTTTTCCCGGTTTCCGGCATCCCGCACTGGGCTGAGGTTTTCTCGCTCGTCTTTCCGCTCTACCATCTGGTGGAGCTGACCCGATTCTTCTGTATCGGGGCCAGTGAGTCCCGTCTGGCCTTGAACCTGGCCTACCTGCTGCTCTTCACCATGGTGTTCGGCTACCTGGCCCTGGGGGCCATGAAGCGCAAGCTGATCAAATGAGAAGACTGAGCTGATATCTTCATAAGTTGTTGATTTGCCTTGCCGGTTTTGTTAGAGAAGATGGAATGCCTTAAGCTGCGGCAGTTCTTCATCAAATCTACCTCTTCACCTTACCAGTAAGGGAAATGTCATAAGCCAAGGGAGCGTGATATGGCCCCTCGAACTTTCTGACCAGTGTGAAAAAACAGGCTTGAGCTGATCAACTTTGATGAATCCGCCTGCGGCACCGGCGATGATGAGCTGAAGATCTCCCAGGTTTTTATCACCCTCAACCTGGCCAATCTCGATTGCGCCGGGGTGAGGATTTGGGCGAGGTGATCCGGAAAAAATATAGGGACCAGCAGATGTCCGGGAAGGGAAGAGAGAGAGAACGACGTCCCATTGGGCGGTGGGTGCCGTGGCCTCCATGGACCGGCTGGTTATTCTCGGTCGGCCCGGCAGCGGCAAGAGTACCCTGGTCAATCATCTGGCCGGTCAGCTCGCCCAACGGCGGGCCAATATGCCGGAGCGGCTAATCCAATGCAGACACACCCTTAAAACCAGAACAGTATATGAAAGGTTATCCCATGCCAAACCAATGTTTTCCCCGTCTCTTTGTTTGCTTTTCCCTCCTTCTTCTGGCAACGCCAGGGAATCTTCTGGCCCAGGTGGAGGCGCCGGTCCTCAAGTGGCAGCACGGCGGCTGTTATTCGAGCTGGTGCGAGACGGGCTGGTACTCGTCACCGGCAGTTGCCGACCTTGACAATGACGGGGATATGGAGGTTGTGGCAGCCACCTACTCGGTTTTTATCTTAAATGGAGAGGATGGGGAGTTGATTAAGTCTATCGATCCCCCTGGCGGGCGGGTCTGGCCGGATGTGGTTCTGGCCGATCTCGATGCGGACGGAGACCTGGAAATCGTCACGGCCCACGGCAGCGGCTATCTCAATGTCTTTGACCATACGGGAAATATCCTCTGGTCAAAGAACCCTGTAACCAACGAACTGCGGGGGCTTTCGGTAAGTGATCTGGACAACGATTCCACCCTGGAGATCATTGTCACCGGGGCGGTCACCAGCAAGACCAACACCTGGGTCTATGAGCATGACGGCACGCTGCGGACCGGATGGCCGCAACTGTCAAACGATCTGGGTTATGCCTACGGCACCTTCAACGACACTGCTGCGGTGGGAGATATCAATGGTGACGGGGAGAGCGAGGTCATCGTGCCTTCGGATGTTCATTACATCTGCGCCTATTACCCGGACGGCAGCCCTATCTGGGCAGACCCCATCTATGGGGACAAAGCATGGGGGAAAGTGGGTGTCTGGGAGAGTCTGATTCCGGAGCTTCGCGGCTGGGGAAGCTGCGACGGCGACAGAGTGGAGAGCTATCGGGCTAACTTTGCCCATGGCGCCGGGGCAATAGCGGATATGAACAGGGACGGCCAGCCAGAGATTATTGTCACCGGCAATGTCTATGACTGCAGCACGGCTTCCTATGAGTCGCGATATACGGGGCTCTACATCTTTGACGCCGACCGGAGCCGTTTTAAAGACAGCATCTTCAACTGGGAAGCGGCCCCGGTTGATACCGGCGCGCCACTTGTCGAGGATTACAACGTGATCGAAAGCGCCATTCCCAATCCGGCAATTGCCGATCTTGACGGCGACGGTCAGCCGGAAACGCTGTTCCCCTCCTATGACGGCAGGCTCCATGCCTTCTGGCTCGACAAAACGGAACACGGCAACTGGCCCTATTCGGTTTACAATCCGGCCTCAGGGGTCTTCCGCTTTGCCTCGGAACCGGTAATCGCTGACCTGGACAACAACGGGACCGCCGAAGTCATCTTCACCTCCTGGGTCCAGAAGGGCAGCGCTCTCACCGGAAAACTTCACATTCTCGATTACCAGGGAAATCCCCTGTATGAACCCAACCTGCCGGGCCCCTTCGGCTCTGCCGACTGGAACGGCAGCCTGGCCGCTCCGACCATAGCCAATATCGACAGTGATGACGATTTCGAGATCGTCATCAACACCGCTCACTCCGGGGTGGTTGCCTTTGATCTGCCGGGCAGCAGCCTGGCCCGTATCCTCTGGGGAACAGGCCGGGGCAGCTATCATCGCAATGGCGTACCCTACCATGACCTTTCCCTTTGCCCTGCCGACATCTCAGGCGACGGCCAGGTTGCTTCAGCTGACCTGGCAATCTTTGCCGCCGCCTTTGGCAGAGCAAACTGTAGCGGGGCAGCCTGTCCGGCTGATATCGATACGGACACCGACGTGGACGCTGTCGATCTCAGCCGCATTGCAGCAGGCCTCGGACAACGAAATTGCCTCTAGAAAAGAGCAGGAGACACCCGGCCATCTTCATGCAATAACCGTTGACGGACCGTTGCGCGTAAGCAGCATCTTTTGATGACCGGGCTGCCTGCCGCTATGGCGAGATTCGCGCCTTCCTGGAGGGCAAGGGCAAGGTGATCGGCGCCATGGATGTGTTGATAGCCGCCCATGCCGGCAGCCTGGCCCTTACCCTGGTGAGCAATAATCTCCGTGAGTTTAACAGAGTGCCCGGCCTGGAACTGGCAAATTGGGTGTAACGCCGCTTTTTGCCTAACGACTCTCTACATCAGCCGGCTGTTGATGAACAGATGCATCCAGACGCTGGCGGCGTAGCCCAGGGCGATGGCCGGGGTCCACTTCAGGTGGGCCCCGAAGGTGTACGTGCCCCGGGCTGCACCCATCAGGGCCACCCCGGCGGCCGAGCCGATGGAGAGCAGGCTGCCGCCGACGCCCGCGGTCAGGGTGACCAGCAGCCACTGGCCGTGGGACATGGCCGGGTCCATGGTGAGCACAGCAAACATCACCGGAATATTGTCAATCACCGCCGACAGGATGCCTATCGCCACATTGGCGGTGGTGGCGCCGAGATCCTGATACAGATAATTGGACAGCAGGGCCAGATAACCGAACTGGGACAGTCCCCCCACGCAGAGAATCACGCCGTAGAAAAAAAGCAGGGTATCCCATTCCGCCCTGGCCACCTTCCTGAACAGATCAAAATACACGGGTTTCCTATGGTCAGTCTGAGCCCCCAGGGGATTGTCATCCACATCGAAGAGCCGCTGTTCCTTTTTCTTCAGGTAATAGGAAAAAAAGCCCAAATAGGCCAGGCCGAGCATCATGCCGGCGGCCGGCGGCAGGTGGAGAAAGTTGTGAAAACAGACGGCCGTGGCAATGGTGAGCAGAAAGAGCAGCATGATTCTTCTGGCGCCGAGCTTCATGCGGAAGTTTATTTCCACCTGCTGGGGCGCTTCCTTGCCCAGGGCGAAATTCATGGCCAGGGCCGGCACCAGCCAGTTGACCACCGAGGGCAGGAAGATGGCGAAAAACTCAATGAATTCCACCTTGCCTTTCTGCCAGACCATGAGGGTGGTGATATCGCCAAAGGGTGAAAAGGCGCCGCCGGCATTGGCTGCTACCACGATGTTGATGCAGGCCAGGACGGCAAACCGCTGGTTGTTGCCGCCCACGGCCATGGCCACGGCGCCCATGAGCAGGGCGGTGGTCAGGTTGTCGGCCACCGGCGAAATGAAAAAGGACAGCAGTCCGGTCACCCAGAAAATGCTCCGCAGGGAAAAACCGCGGTTGATCAGCCAGGTGCGCAGGGCCTGAAAAACGTGCCGTTCGTCCATGGCATTGATGTAGGTCATGGCCGCCAGCAGAAAGAGAAAAAGCTCGGCGTATTCGAGCAGGTTGTGCCGGATGGCCTCCTGGGCATGGCTTTTATCGCCAAGGCCGGCAAAGGTGACGGCAACCAGCACCCAGATGATGCCGGCCGCCAGCAGAACGGGTTTGCTTTTGCGCAGATGCAGCTGCTCTTCAAAGATGACCAGGATATAGGCCCCGACGAAAAGAAATAGGGAGAAATAGCCCATGCCGCTTGCGGCAAGAGTGGTGCTGTCGATTGCGGCGCTGCCGGCCAGGGCAGGCAAGGCGGGCAGGATGAACAGCGCGGTAAAGAGAGGAAAAATTTTCATTACTCTTTCCTTGATGTGGGGTTTACGATGGGTGCCTGTAAGAGGCAATGAGTGATTACAGCGGCTGAACAATCTGGAGCAGCATGCTTGCAGCACTATACCGAAACGGAAACGGTTAATAAATCATTATCTTTTCGAAACATTTTATCGTATTATTTCGTAAATAAAGGGCTGTAACCCGTGGTCTGACGGGTTGCGGCGGGGCTGTTTTTTGCCATTTACGCGAGCAATTTTGCCAAGCCATGCAACAGAAAACCGTGCAGAAAGCACCAGCCAATTACGTGGGCAGGATTCTTTTCGGCAATTTCAGTGAGGCCATCAAGGAAAGGGTCCGGACGATCATTTGCGCCGCAGAGGATATTGAACGGTGCGGTTACCCGCTCATGCCCTATCTGGCCGCCTGGAATGAGGGGGAGAACATTATCTGGTATGAATACGCGGGCAGCCGCTTCGTAGAGCTGCTTGGCTGTACCAGTATCAATGTTTCCAGGGTATTCCGCGAAGCCATCCTTGACCGGCGCGTTTATCGTTACACCGACCCGGCGGGGTATGCGGTCGAAGAAGAAATTCTCACGCGGCAGCAGCTGTCCGGCCAGAGAATCGACCTGCGGGAAGAGGTCAAGAAAACGGGGCAGGTGGAGGCGGTGTACCAGGTCGGCCTGCCCGGCGGCAGGGTCATCTGGCTCAAGGACCAGGGCCGCATCGAGACTTTTGCCCAGGACAAACTCTCTCTGTCCCTGGGCTGCCTCACTGATGTTACCAAGGAGATGGAGCAGAAGGATCTGCTGGAAAAGATCGGCTACTTTGACGAGCTGACCGGCCTGCCCCAGCGAAAGATCATGGAGCGGATTCTGGAGGTAAAGATCGGCGAGCGCGAGCGCGGCCATATCAAGGATTTTTCCTTTCTCATGATCGATATCGATTTTTTTAAATCAGTCAATGATCTCCACGGCCATCTGGCGGGAGATTTCATTCTGGAGGAACTGGCCTCGGTCATGCTCGCCACCAAACGCAAAGAGGATGACGTGGGCAGATATGGCGGCGAGGAATTTTACGGCATCTGCCAGGGCGGGGTGAAAAGCGGGGTGGAATTTGCCGAACGGTTGCGGAGAAACGCCGCCGGCCATCATTTTGTGTATCAGGGTGAAAAAATTTCCATCACCATCTCCATCGGCGTGGCCTCGGCCGGCGAATTGGCCGCGCTCAATATGACCGACCTGCTGGAACTCGCGGATAAGCGTTTATACAAGGCCAAGCAGCAGGGCAGAAACCGGGTGGCGGGAGATGGCTCATAGGGCGGTTCGCGAACCGCCCTTACATCCCCTACATCCCCCAGGGCAGGCACACGGCCAGCCCCTCCATCTCCTCACTCCTCACTTTTTACTTCTCACCCAAAATCAACTCTCGTCCTTCATCTGCCAGACGGTCCAGCTTATTGCCAGGAAAGGGGCCAGAAAGAACACCGAGATCAGCCAGCTTTTTTTCTGCAGGAACGGGTCGCTGAGAATGTTCTGCAGTGACGTCAGGGAGGTGTTGCTCAGCAGCAGGGGCAATACCATGAAAACAACAAAGCCTGCGGCAAGCAGCGAAAGTTCGGCAAATATCAGCTTTTTGGCGAAGATTTTCAGGCCGTTTAACAGCAGTCTGATGCCGATCATTTTGCCCTGCATCTCCTGCATGGAGGAGAATGATATTTCCACCTGATCAAGCAGCTTGGCCGCTGCCCGGTACTCCTGCCCCTGCTGCCTGGCAATCAGGCCGCGGGTTTCCTGGAGTGTATTGATGGTCGTAAACAGCGACTGCTGGAAGGCGTTAAAGAAGTTTTTATATTCATAAGCCTGCCAGAAGTCCTGGTATTGCTGCAGTTTGTTTTCGAGCTCCTTTTCCCTTGCCTCAAGCTCTTCAATTTTGGTTTTCCGTATCCGCTGGCAGCCGTAGGCGTGCCCTTTTGCCCGCTCCAGAACGTCAAGCAGATCATAATAGGTCTCCTGCCGGTACTGGCTGCGCAACTCGTTCAGCGCCCGGCTGTTTTCCTCAAGAAAGGGATCCTGTTCGTCAAACCAGTAGCTGAGTTCGGCGGATTCCGCTTCGGCCATGGCCATGTTTTTTGCCGCCTCCTGCCGCTGATAATGCATCTGTTCAATGGCGAGATCGTTGGCCAGTCCCTGCACCGGCAGCAGCAGGGGGTCCAGGAGAGCGGTCATGAAAATTTCTTTCTGGCCCAGCATGAGGACGCGTAGCCGTTTGAGGTCTCCTTCATCAAAACCGTAGTGGACATTATGCTGTATTTTGCGGTACTGGCACTCCAGGGCGTCGGCATTGACTTTGATGGCCTGGTTGACGGACTCTTTTGCCTTCCAGAAATCATTATGCAGTTCGTAGTAGCGGGAAAGCAGCAGATGGCTGTAGATACGCTCCTTTTCCTGGGAGGCGAGGTTTTTCGCCCTTTCCAGATAATGGCCCATATCCTTGGCCCGCCCCAGTTCCAGAGCCCAGAAGGCCAGGCCCACGGTGGCATAGAACTGCTTCCCTTCCTTTTTTTTACTTTCCCGGGTGAGCAGTTCCTCTGCCTGGGAGTACTGACCCACCCGCAGACAATCAAGACCTAAATGGAGACCGCGGCTGTCAATGTTGATCTTGTCCGTGCAGTCCTGGCCCTCCCATTTGGCATTGACACAGAAGGCGGTGTTGACCAGAAAGCGCAGCTGATACATCCGGTTGAGGTCAAGATAGGTGACAAAAACCAGCAGTTCCTTATCCTGCCGGAGCTGGGCCGGTTTGATCCCCGCCGCGCATTTGCTGCTGCAGCCGGAGTAATCAGGGAATATTTTTTTATAGATGGAGTTCAGTTCTTCAAAGGGCAGATAGCCGACTTGATCCATGCCCCGGACTTTCATGCTGATGAACTTGCTGGGACAATTAGCCGGAGTATGGCTGGTCATGCCGCAGTAAAAGCATTCCTTGAGTTTGCCATGCACGGGCAGGCTGCGGTAGGAGAAAAGTTCCACCTTGCGCAGCGTGGCCTTAGCGGTGATAACCATCTGGAAAAAGCCGCCGCCATCATCGGCAAATCTGTGTTCCGGAAGATCGCGGCCGGCGGTCAGCTCCTTCCAGCTGCGCATCAGCGGGCGGGTTATATAAACGGTTTCCTGCTGCAGCATATCCCACTCGCTGGCCGAGGTCTGCTGGATCTGGGGCAGGGTGTCTTCTGCCTCCAGCAGGTGAATGACCGTCTGCAGCGGCAGGGCGCCCTGGCTTTCCTGCCAGTCGTGCTCCACCTTGGCCGACTCCAGAGCCTCAAACAGGGAGATGAGGGCCAGGAAAGGATTGGGAAAGGTGAAGAGCAGCAGTTCGTCACTGCTCTGCGGCTGTTCAAATCCGGATTTGGCCAGTGTCTGGCGGAGGGCATCGATAAGGGGAAGCCATCTGCTGCCCAGAATTTTCCCGCCCTGATAGCTCAGGGTGCGGATGGCCAGGAGGATGCTGTTGTTTTTATTCATACGCGGGCTTACAGGCACTTATCAAGGATTCTTTTTGCTTCACGGTTGTCGGGAAAGAGGCGGTGGGCGATGGAGGCCCATTTGTCGGCCCGGATGAGCATGTCCATGGCCAGAAAGGTCTGGGCCAGGCTGAGCAGCAGATCAAGATCCTCCCCATATTTGCCTGCCGCTTTTTCCAGATACGGCACCGCTTCATTGTATGCCCCGTTTTTTTGTAGAGCAATGCCCAGCATCTTGCTGATATGCAGGTTGTCCGGCTGATCTTTGAGAATAGCCCGGTAACATTTGATGGCCAGCACGAAGAGTCCCTGATCCATGGCCAGTTCGGCAATTTGTTCCTGGATATCGGCGTCTCCTTCATTGTTTTTGACAATGATCCGCAACACCTTCTCCACTTCCGTGCTGTTGTCTTTTTTGGCCAGCAGGCGGGCAAATTTCAGGGCCCGGTCGGAATGGCGGGGGCTTATTTCCATGGCCTGGGCAAAATAACCGGTGGCTTTATCAATTTCCCCCTGGCGGTAAAAGATCTGGCCCAGATAATGATAGGATGTCACATCCAGCCGGTTGATTTCAATAGCTTTCTGAAAACATTTCAGTGCCTTGGGCATGTCATTGGTCTTGAGCATCAGGCGGCCCAGCTCCCGGAAGGGGCGGGAGGACCTGGGGTTGGCGGCTGAGGCCTTTTTGGCCTCTTCAATAGCGCCGGGGATATCCCCTTTTTCCTCCAGGTCGCGGGCCTGGCGCAGATACAGGGTCAGCGGATCGGGATTCTGGGCTTTAGCCAGCAGTTCATCTATCTTGTGCTCCAGCGAGGCGGTGACGAACGGTTTGGTCAGGTAGGCATCCACATCGTGTTCGGCTGCCTCGGCCACGACCTCCTTGTTGGCCTCCGCCGTGATCATCAGAAAGGGAATATCCCGCAATGTGTTATGGGAGCGGATGCGGCCCAGCAGTTCGGTGCCCTTCATGAACGGCATGGCATAATCGGCGATGATAAAGTCAATTTTTTTGGCATTATTGGCCGTGAGGAATTTCCAGGCTTCCCTGCCGTTGGGCGCTTCAAAGAGCTCTTTGCCGTAGTTGATGAGTTTCAGCATGGCGCGGACCGAGCGGCGCATATTGTCCTGATCATCGACGATGAGAAAGTTCATGAGGCGCGGGGAGAGTTTTTCTTTTTCAGCAGACATGCAGAACCCCTTTATTTGATGGGAAGTTTGAAGAAAAAACGGCTGCCCTTCCCTTCCTCGCTTTGCACCCCGATCCGGCCGTTGTGCAGTTCCACCGCCAGTTTACAGAAGTGCAGACCCAGACCGGTGCCTACCAGGGCATCCTGTTTGCTGGAAATTCTGGCATATTT
>JALNXE010000004.1 GCA_023230525.1 Desulfobulbaceae bacterium | reverse complement strand
CGGTCTCTATGCCTGCGTCACCTTTCCCGAGACATCCACCAAGGCCCTGGCCATGTTCGGCATTGTCAGGTCATCCGGCATCATGCTGGCAAGCTTCCTGTCCATGATGCTGATCCGCTTCGGCGGCCACGCCCTTGCCATGATGGCCGGCAGCCTGCAGAGCGCGATCCAGGGAGCCGGCGCACGGGCCGGGGCTCTGCTCACCCCGGAAGGCAAGGCCTCGGCCCTCGATCAGCAGATCAGCGCCACCGTGCCATTAGAGATGGCCAATCATTACGGATTTTCCACCCAGGCGGCGAGCAGACAATGGCAGGCCCACAAGGGAATGCAATCCACAGCGGCGGACTGGCAGACCCTGGATGCGGCCAGGGACGCAAGGGTAATCCCCGCAGGCATGGGCAACATCGAGGCGGCCAAGTCAATGTTCACCGCCAACCGTTCCCTCGGCGGCGGGCAAGGTCCGGTCCAGTTGAGTACCGATCATGACGGCAGGCTCGTTTTCAGCAGTGCCCAGAACATGACCGGCCAGGGTTTTGTCAGACAGGCCCAGACCGGCATGGACAGCGCCAGCGTTTCGACCTATACCGGTGGCGCCGGCACCCTGGTGACCGAGGGCAGGAGCGGGGAAGAAACCGTCACCAGTGCCAATGTCAGAAACATGGATATGAATTTTGCCCGGAAGCAGGAGGAGCGTAATCTGGAAAAAGCGGCCCACTCCCTGGCCAGCAGCGAGAATTATTCCAATATGCTCAGCCGACTCAGGCAGGACAGCCGCACCAGTACCGAGGCCCGCTCGTTCAGTGAACAACTCAGCAATTCTGAACAGGAGAAATGGAACCAGAGCGTTGAGAATGGGTCGGCGTTTTCGATGATCAAGGACCAAACCAAAAGAGAAATATTAGAAGGCAGTGGCTCTTCCGGGTTTAATTTAGGGGTCGTAAGAGCCGGAGGTGGTTACAAAATTCAGGGTGTTGGAAATGATGGAGAAAAAATAAGTTTGTCATTGTCTTCCAAGGAAGCCCAGGCGTTTGAAGAAAACCGTCAGAGAGTTCGTTCCGAGGCATTGACCGAAACCCTCCAGAACACCCAAAACCTGTCCTATGCGGACAATCTTTCCAAATCCATCGGAGCATCCGAAGCCCATTCCTATCTGCGCGAAGCCCAACGGATCAACACTGATTCTGCCTCGTACAACAACAATATGGAGACGGCCTTTATCAAGGAGTATGCCGCCTATCGTTACGGCACGGAAAGTCCGGAAAACGTGCAGAAGGCCATGACCTTCTTGAACAGCCAGGCCATTGGCTCCCGGGAAGATCAGCGCCATCTGCAAGAACTAGCCAATGATTTTTTGAGGGGCCGATTCGGCACCATTGGCACAACCGGCGCTGGCAAGGCCATCGAGCACGAAACCCACACGATGCAGACATCACAAGAACATTTACGTGGTGAGGCTCATTCTGTTGCGGAAACGGCAATAGAGAAAACCGGCAATATCAACGAACAGTCGCCAACGGAACCGCTTCACGAAAGAGTGACCGGACCGAACCAGCATGAAGTCGAATCAAAAGTAGAGGCCAGACAAGAATTTTTCGAGCGGGAAAAAACAGGCCATGGTCGTATCCAAACCAATGTAGTCGGCATGGCGGGCGAAGGAATTGGAAAAATTGATCGTGCTCTTGGAAAAATTGTCGGGAAGCCTGAAAGACCCCAACAGGATGTCATGAACATCGGTGCTCCGGATCAACCCGGAGCCTTGCCACCTGGGGTTGTTGAGGCGGATCAAAGTCCTGCACCGGCAACTTTTGAAGAAGCACTCAAGCAAGAAGAGAAAAACAAATAAAAATCACGAATCCATGTGCCAATCATCCCATATCGGATCGGCAGGATCGGAAAAATTCGCTGGCGCAACCTCATGTTCCTCAAGTTCTTCGGCAGTCATCGGTCTGATTTTTTCCTTTAAAGACCGCAACCCGGCACTCACGATAGTAGATGCACTTTGGGCAGGCCCCACCGGCACCACAGCCTTGCCGCAGAACCGGCAAAGTTCATCGTCGTCCATCGGTTCCGCCCCGCAGTGCGGGCAAAGAACAGTATCTTTTTCTATAGAGGTTGTCATCTTGTCCTGCCTTGTTGTCAAATCTCATTACCTTTTGCTAAATATCGGCAGTTTATTCTCACAAGTCAAGTTTCGTTTGTTGCTGTAACCTTCTCATCTTCACAGATGGCACAGGGAATTCCGCTATCGCCACACCGGTCGATCAGTTTCCATTTGCCTGTCAAGATCAGCTCGTTTTTCACTTTCCTGCAGGATTCACAGACCCAGATCTCCTCGGCGGCTTTACCCGATATTTGGTATTTGTATTTGATCATTTCTGTCAAAAGTCAATCTATTGAAGGACTTCCCAATGCCCGCCCTTGGCAGGGCCGACCCGGCGGATTCGTCCTTCTTCCCGCAACTTCGCGATCTGCTTCGTGGGCTCAACCCCAATCGGCCAGCCACCTCACGTGCGGAAAGCTCAGGAAAGTTCTTTAAAAGCTTGAGGATTTTCTCCGAACCAATTTCTTTCTCCGCACCTTCCCACTCCTTTCGGTGAACCGTGGCAGTGAACAGGCACCCATCCCGATCATCGGTAAATTCAATCTGCGGCCATTTTTCCAGAACGCGTTTAATTCCGGAACCGAGACCATGATAAGGCAGCAGACCCTTGGCAACCCAAAAGAAAAAAAATTGTGAATGCTGTTTGTATCAGCTCGGGGAAATTTGTTTTCCCGTTTTTCCGTTAGTGGAGTTTTTCTCAGGATTATGTTATGATTAAATTATGTCTTTCAAAAGCCTTAAAGAAACAAATCCCTATTTAATTGACCCTGAAACGCGTGAGCAAGGGTTATGGACAACCGTTTCCTCCTCCACGGCGATTGAGGGAATTCAGGTTGCCAGGAGCAAGATCGTGGAAAAGACGGGGAAAACCCTCACCCCCCCCCATAAAGCTTCAAAGTCTGGGAAATCACCTCGCTGAAAATATTTTCCATGGGTTGATAATCTTTATCCAACCCTTTTCGGACCGCCAGAAAGTATTCCTCTTTCCTCTCATCAACAAATTCACTGAAATCCAAGGGCGGCAACCCTGCCTGCAGAGCCATGAGCACTGCCAATAGTCGTGTCGATCTGCCGTTCCCTTCCCGGAAAGGATGAATAAGCAGCAGCTCGGTATGCACCACGGCCAGTGCCTGAACCTGCTTTTCCCTGCTATCGAAAATACAGGGGGTATAACGGGCCAGTTCCTCTTTTTCGAATTCAGCCATGAGCTGAGGAATGAACTTCGGCAAGGCGAAGGTGAATCCGCCTTTACTGATTGTTACGTTGCGATAGTGCCCGGCCCATTCATAGATCGAACCAAGCCAGTTTTGGTGTATGCTGCATATATCATCAGCGGTGAAGCGATGCTCCTGGTCATATATTCCGGTCAGCTCATCCGTAGCCCGGTAGAGCTCTCTGGTCTCAACTTCCTCAATCTGCCGCTTCTCCTTGATGTGGAGGAGATTCTTGAGGACCAGGCCCTTCGATCCCTTCTCATATTGATCCTCGATCAGGCCATTTGTTTTATAACGTCCAGATTTCTTCATCTCTCATATCCTGAAAAGGACTTCCCAATGCCCACCTTTGGCAGGGCCGACCCTATCTTGGAGCTTCTTAATATTCCGTTCCACAGACCTTTCGGTCACCCCTATTTTTCCGCAAGTTCTGAGATGGTGATCAAGGAATTCTTCCTGCGGTAAACAGGCACCCATAAACAGGCGTATCCCATCACGAGTTTTCTTCTCTCCAATCGTCGATTCTCGACAGCGCCTCGAACTCATCGATAACGTCGGCTTTCACCTGAACATTCAGCGCCGTCACTGCCACCGATCGGTCCTTGGTTTTACTTATAATCCTGTCCAGACATTCAATTATTTCGGGTTCCAGGGGGAGATCTCGAGCGCACCTGATTTCAAGAAGTTCCGCCGCGGCAAAAATGAGTGCCTTTTTGTTGCTTTGCAGGGCGGTAATGCACAACTCCATGACCTCCGGAATATCATAGCCGGCATCAAGACTGCCGATGACATTCAGGGCCAGGCCCTTGCGCTTATTATTAAAGGGATCCCGCGGGCTTTTCAGTTGGTACATCTCCTTGGCGAAACCCACCAGCTCCAGCGCCAGTGCATGCCGCGACTTTTCCTGGCTGCCGGCCGATTCAGCAAGCACCGCCGGAGTCAAAGGCAAGCGTTTCCCCGGGGAACCATGCTCAGCACAGTAATCCGCGATTTCCCGAAGAGCCGCAAAAATCCGCTGCTCAAGAAAACTTTTATGAGGCCCCTTTTCGGCAATCAGTTTTCGTTCCAGGTCCAAAACCGGTTTAATCGATTCCAGTGTGGCGCGATTGAGTGCAAAATAACGCGAAAGGTCGTAAGCCTTATCGAAGAGTTCCCGCTCCCTTTCTTTCGCGCCAACCAAGAACAGTTTGTTGATATCTTTACATAACCTGGCAATCATGAAATTTTCTCTCGATTTATAAGGATGCTTCTATTTGCCTCTTGCTGGTCAGTCCAAGAATGGAACCATCATCCGTCACGCCGATGAACAGCGTACCACCTTCGGAATTAGCAAAGGCCGCCATTTCCGAGGCAAGGAGATTCCGCATTGCGAACATCGGCCTTAAACTGGCGGGAGCGGTCTTCGCCCTTCATTTATTTTTTACGCAGTCAACTGACACGCGTCATTTCTGATACATCAATTACCCTGATGAACTCGGCAATCACCGTGAAATCCTCATTGCTTTCCGGGTCAAGTACAATCGTATCATACTCCGGGTTTATTGGTTCCAAACGTATCGTGTCATGGTGCCATTCTGTTTCAGAATCTTCAGTTTTACTGCTGAAATATTGTTTGACGGTAAATGATGATTCTGTGTCAGGATCAAAGATTCCACTGCTGCGTACCAGGACAATTCTCCCGTTTCGAGTGCCCCCAAGAGCGGAACCAGCCCGAAACAAACAGAATGCGCCATCCGGGATGCGAGGATACATGGACCTGCCTGCGACCTGGAGCACAAACATATTCGGCCGGGATTCTTCAAGAGAAAGCCAACCTGCAGGTTCTTCACCAATCGGCGCCCCCGGATTGAGCCCGAATGGTCCCGCAGCCGGCCGCAGACTGTAAAATGGCACACAGTTCCGGAAACGGTCCTGTTGCGAAGGGTTCTCAATCAGATGCTCACAAATATTGGCTACCTTTCCACAAACATCTTGTTGCTCTGCGGTCTCTTCTTTCCCTGTTTCGAGATCATGGGGCATTACCGGTCGTAGCTTCCACCGGTCGCCTTCACGCACAAATCGAACCTGATGCGCTTCCCCGGGCATTCCGGCCTGTTCCCCAAACCACTGCCGCAATATCCTGGCAATGACATTTGCACCGGAGAGATCTTGAATCACGTTTACCGCAATCTTTGCAAAACGGGCCTTATAGATCCGGCCATCGATGTCAATTTGCGCTTCACCTTCCGGCAATACCTTTCTTAATCTGTCATTGAGCTTGATGATCGGCGAGGTGCCTCGATTGATTAATTTGCAGATGACCTCATCGATTTCATGCACCGCAGGATTGTAGCCCACAAGCCGGCAGTTGATGATCTCCTGGAGAAGGGTTTCAAAGTGTTCTATCGCCTCGCCCGAAACCGAGTTTGCATAGACGAACTTACCGTCTTTTACAGTAAAAAAGACCCTGCCTGCCCGCCGTCCGTTGATGTTGCCGCCAGTCAACGCGTTAATGGGATTGTCAAACCAGTAACGGTGCCATTCCGTGGCCATTTCCAGCTGTATCTGTCTAAAAGGATGAAATCTCGTATGGATATCCTCAAGCAGCACGGGACGGCGCATGAGCACAGCCAGGGACTTGTCAGCCAGTGCATTCGTTTCGGGCGGCGTGACAAAACCGCCCAATTCTATCATTGCTTCCAGGGTGATGAGTTTGAAGCATTTTGTCAAAGCAGTTTTCTCCATCTCCCGGAAAAAACCGAGGTGGGGAAAAAGCTGACGGAATATCTCCGGCTCAAGATCCCCCTTTGCATAGATCATCTGGACCCAGCTGTCATGAGCTCTTCTGATGGTGGCAAACGTAATTCCGTAATGGCTCATCTCCAAGGCAGTTGGACGCCTTCCGTTCAATTCCTTGAGATAATCATAGATCCGGTCGGGATTACGGGTAATCCGAGACATACGATGCAGGAGATCTATGACTTCCATGTCAAAGTTGACTGAGCATCCCTTGGGAAGACGAAAGTCCCCTTTGCGAAACGCCTTGAGTGCATCGAAGAACTCCGGGGTACCGGGACGAAGCCCGAAAAGGGCCTGCGGCCCTAGCAGAAAACTCCGATGATTGCCGATAAAATCGAGCACCACCAGCCGCTCTTTTCCGTTATAAAGCCTCAATCCCCGTCCGAGCTGCTGGAGATAAACAACGGGTGATTCTGTGGGACGGATCATGAGCACCGTATCAACTGAAGGGATATCGACACCCTCATTGAAGAGATCAACGCAGAAAATCAGCTGCAGTTGCCCGGCTGCCAAACGTTCCAGGGCTTCATGTCGGTGGATTTCAGACCGCGAATGTACCGCCGCCGCCGCAACACCTCTGCTGGCAAAAAACGCAGCCATGTACTCGGCATGATTTATCGAGACGCAGAACCCCAATGCCCTGCGCTGGCCTTTCTTCCGCCACTCCGTGAAAATCTGCTCCGCCCTTTCTTTGGTATCCAGTGCGTTTTCAATCTCTTCCGGATCAAAACTCCGACTGCGCCAAGGGATGTTCTCATAGTCGACATGGCGGTCATGAATGCCGTAATAGGTAAACGGGCAGAGGAAGTCTGACTCAATAGCTTCCGTTAGGTCAAATCGGAAAACGAGATTATTGTCGCAGAGTGCCTCTATATCCCTGCCGTCAGTACGCTCCGGGGTGGCTGTCAGGCCAAGCAGAAAAGCGGGAGTGAAATAGTTGAGAATGTTTTGATAGGAACCTGCCGAGGCATGATGAAACTCATCTATGATAATGTAATCAAAGGCGTCCCTGGCAAACTGCCGCAGATGCGTTTTCTTGCCCAAGGACTGCACGGAACCAAACAGGATATCAGCATCGGTTGACCTTTTATCACCACGATAAAAACCGATTTTCCCTTTTGGCATGACCTTCTGAAAGGTTTGCGCGGCCTGATTCAGTATCTCTTCCCGGTGCGCAACAAAGAGAATACGCCTGTAATCACCCTGGAGTATGTCAAAAACCGCAAGCCAGGTTTTGCCAACACCCGTGGCAATAACCACAAGCGCTCTCTGAACCCCCTCCAGCCGAACGTCACGCAGTGCTTCAAGTGCCCGTTTCTGAATCTCATGGGGTTTCTCCGGGAGATGGGTTGGCATCTCAGCGGTATCCAGCGCAGGCGGTTTCCGCCTCTGCTCATAGCTCTCAATCCACTCCCATGACAGCTCAGCTGTTGTCTGCGCCCTAAACAGCTCCGAGAAAGCCCCGCATGCCTGACAAAAAGCGGCTGGAGTCTGCCGGCTGTCCATGCAGAGATTCCACTCAACTCCCTGCAGGAGAGCACTCGCTGACAGATTACTCGATCCGATAAAGGCAATCCCTTCCCGTTCGTCCTGAATGAAGATATACGCTTTGGGATGGAAAGACCTTGCGCTCTGCTCACAGGAATGCACCCTGATTGACGCTCCCAGACCTTTCAGAAGCATGAGGCGTCGCAGAGCATCGGGTTCGGTCACATCAAGATAGTCGCTGGTGAGAAACTGAAGCTCCACATTCCGAGAAATGGCCTCTTCCAAGGCATCGGTGATCAGACAAAGCCCGGACAGGCGGGTAAAAGACACGGCTATCCTGATTCCTACAGCCCTGTCAATCGCCCGCAGGAGATGAGGAAGAAACGGATCCTGTTCTCCTCCTTGGATCAGGTATGCCACATCAGTTTTCTGCATTTTACCGCTTTACTCTGCTAAACCGGAACTGTCCGTTTTCATGCCCTTTTGGCATAGTGAATAATTAATGTCCCTCGCTTCGGCTCTCAATGTCTCCTGTCCTGGACTCTCCTGTGAATGTTGAACCGCAGCAGGTAGCCAAGCCAGACATCGCTCTGCCTCAAGCGTGAGACTTGTCGGTTGCTGTCAACGATCTCAAAGCCAAGGTCGATGAAAATCTGCTCTAGCGTCAACGGCCTCCACAAAGTGAAGACCCTGCCATCGGATTGTACTCCAGCCCCATCTCCTTCCTTAAGGGTGAGCATGATAAATCCCCCGGATGTCAGAGCGCCGGCAATCCGCTGGAGCACGGAGGAAAGCTGATTGTGCTGGAGATGCACAAGTGAGCCAACCATCAGGATGGCGTCAAAGGAAAGCGCTGTGAAATCGAATGTAAAAAAATCCCCCTCAATAACAGGGCATCCCGAATGTTCACGAGCCAATTGCGCAAGGGTGGGGGACAATTCAAACCCGGTTGGGCGAAACTCTTTCCGTAGCAGCCATGCCAGGTCTCGCCCGGAACCGCAGCCGATATCAAGGATTCTCGCCTCTCGAGAAAGAACCGTTGCTAGGGGGGCAAGAAAGGATTCCGGGTCCAGATCATGTGTTGCACAAAAATAATCTGCCGCATTGATATCATAAAATTCGGGCAGGGTGTTCCGCACTGCCTCGGCAATGGGGTGGTCCGCTTCAGACAGAGGCAATTGGGCCAGAGCGGAAGGTTTGAGCCACATGAGCCGGTCGTGGACAGTGGGGACAGGCTCGCCGGCAGCAATCGTTGCGTAATAAGCCATAAGGTGGATGGTTTTATCCGGGTACTGGTGGATATTTTCCCCGGCAAAAGCTCCCACGTCCACCTCTATGCTTAGCTCCTCCCGCAACTCACGAACAAGACAGACCTCGGGACTTTCACCCTGTTCAATCTTGCCCCCGGGGAACTCCCAGAAACCAGCCAGATGCTGCCCTACTGCCCGCCGGACGACAAGGATTTTATCCCCTCTCCTAATGATTGCTGCTGCTACATCGATCATGCCCGCCAAATGTCCTTCCATCGAATGCGCCGATCCCAGTCTCTCCGGTTTTTTCAAGTAGTTCAACGGCCGCGGTCACTTGAGGTTATCCAGGTTATAATTTCCGCAAGCTTTTACGACTTCACGCTGGTTATGCACGTACTATTTCTTGCCGCGCATATATCCGCGCGAATAATTCGCGCACTGCGTATTTTCGCGCGATATCAAAATGTGATCATGGAATCCGCACATATGACCCACCTTTGCCTTTACCTTGAAAGCTAATGAATCCGCTTTTTTTTTGGCCTCTTGAGCAAGCAATATGCCTGTTATTTACCGAGATGGCAAAGTACCATTACCTAATACACGGCTCCAAGACCAAAGTCAGTTGCGGAAATCCTCTTTCAACCATCCTGATTCAAAATCTGTTTCCCTTTTTCCGTCAGCCGGTATTTCTGGAGGCGGCTTTGAGGTTTGTCGGGGATGGTATATTCAACCATGTCTTGTTCAAGCAGTTGCCGCATAAGATCATTGAGATACCGGGTTGGTTTTTCTTTCCCAAGATTTCTGGCAATAGCTGACTTTGGCAACGCACCCTGATGCAGCATGGATAAAATACGTTCTGTCATACCTGACTCTACCCCTGACTCTGCCCCTGACTCTGGCCTCAACAAAATATCATTGGGAGCCTGCTTGCCAAATTCAGGTACTTTGACAACGATACGGAACACATCCCCTTCGATCATTATCGGATCCGCTCCACCGAAGGCTTTACAGTAACGCATCAATTTGCGCATTCCTGAACCAAGTTCGTCCGCCAAAACCAAAGTCAGTTGCAGGATACCTCATTTAAATATCCTGATTCAAAATCTGTTTCCCCTTTTCCGTCAGCCGATACTTTTGCCTGCTGCTGGTGGGTTTATCCGGGATGGTCATTTCGATTAATCCGGCATCAAGCAAAGGCCTGAGTACCTGGTTCCTGAACTTGGTGCGGTCAGAGCGCCCTTCAATTATCATCAAGTCGTCAATCGCCCGTTCTTCCAGGCAGTTATGGAGTATTTGGACCTGGTGCCGACTTAGTGCCAACTTGGTGCCGACTTCCGGGGTGATCTTCCCGCCGACAGCCTAAAAAGCCTTCCCAGCTTTCCGGCGAATAACGGAGACGAAACCGTCGGAGAGCCTGAATTCCGGTTCGGCAGCCCTGCTTCACGACAAAGCTCTTATTTTCCCAGGCAGCATTTTTTGTACTTTTTCCCGCTGCCACAAGGGCAGGGCTCATTTCTGCTGATCGTGGACGTTTGCGCCGGCCTACTATTCTCGATGCCATGCTGTTTTCCGCGGCAATGGTTGTATATCTGTGTCAGCCGGGCGTGCCTCTCTTTCATCAGCGTATAGATTGATGGGAGCTGTTCCTCTATGCATTGCCGCGCCTTTTTGAGATCGATAAACTCCTTCTTGCCGCGTGTTTCATCCCCCATCCACCATTTTTTCTTCCGATAATTGACAAAGTAGCAGCCGATTTCCCTGGTTCCGGCAACCTTCCCGTGGTCAACGGGAAATACGTACAGGAGGGCATCGGTACAGGAACACCCGTTTCTGAGGCAATAATGGTCAAGAACCAGACATGTTTCGCCGTTAATGGTCACCACAAGTTGATACACATAGGGGAGGATATCGTTATAGGCGGTCAGTAATCCGTCTTCCTCGATCTTGTCATACTCAAAGAAGGCTTCGATTTCATTCGGGCGTGCCTTGTCGGTCTGATCTTTCTTGGCGGCAAGGTACATTTTTTGCAAAAATTGAAAATCATCCCCGTCCAGTTGTTTGAGAAGAACTTTGGCGAAATCGCGCGCCGGGCCGCGTTTTTCCACTTCGCCCTTGTCCGCCACTTTTTTTCTTACAACATCAATAGGCACGATCCGGTCAGGCAGCCGCCGGCCAGCCTCCCGGTCAACCACCACGGGAGTAAGGGTCATATCAACGATACCGCAGCTGCAGACCGGATTGGCACAGACATGTAAGCTGACGTCATATGCCGTCTCCATGCCATTTTCCCGCAGCATCACCCTGGATCTTCCTTCATTTCCCATCAATTGTAGGATCATATGCTTACCATTTTTAAAAAATCCGTATCTGCTCGTAACTTCCAGTAGTACCTCATCTACGTCCGATCAGGCTTGCTCAGATAGATCAGCTATACTTTGTTTGGTTGACCTTCCCGGAATTGCATATTTTCTTCAGACATCAGGAGGTGTAATCCCATAGATATTGCAAATCGTCTGTACAATTTCCGAAAATTGGACACCTCGGATGCCAATGCTTTTCAGATCCGGTTCTGGCTGTTGTTTCAGCTCGGTAAAAAATTGGCCGATATCCGCCTTAATGGATTCCGGTATCTCAATGTGCAAGTCAGGCCGCAATAACTGGTACAGGCGGAATATGTCGTTTCGGTGTTTTTTGATGTCCCGGCTGTCTATATGTTCTCCAGCCTTTTTGCGAGCCGTCAGGTCAAGCCAGGCGCTGGCCTTGAGTGGAATCAGGCACTCCTCACCGACCACTGGCACGCCTTCGATATTTCGTTTGCGGGCGTGAAGAAATTCGTAGTAGTCGCTATCCAACAGGATGGCTGACAGACTGGAGACATCTTCGGCCATAGGTATCGGCGTCAGGTGACTGCCATCCTTTAACACAAGATCAGCCAGGTTACGGGAGAACAATTCCAGTCTGGCTGGATAACTCAGGTCAGCCGGCTTATCGAAACGATAAAAAACCTTTTTTCCAGTGCTGCGTTGCTGGTTTTGATAGCCGCCAGCCTGGACAAATGTCCAGAAGGCCTTGACAAAAACTGAGTCTAGCGCCTCGACACAGAGCACGATATCAAGATCCCTCGTCATCCTGGCATCAAGACCAGCCTCGTCAAGTACCAGAAAGGTTGCTGTCCCGCCGATCAATACATATTGATCAGCAAAATCAGCAAAATGCTTACGGAATCTATCCAGCCCGACTACCATGAGTAACGCTCCATCATATCATCCAGCGCGGATTCCACCCTCTCGTCCCGTACATCCTGCAGGCTCAGGCAAAGGGAAAAAATATCCACGCAGTTATCGTCGGCAAAAAGTGCCGGATTATAACGCCAGATCTGTAGCGTACAGGTGCCCGGTTCTTCGACAGGAATCACTTCCGCGCCCTTTTTCTGAACGACCTTCCAGCCTTCCCTGCCAACTGCATAAATCGGAGTAGGGGGATAGCCCAGGATTGTGCGAGCCGCCAGTGCACTTTCTCCCGCAAGCAAGCGAAATTCAACAGGGACATCAGACTCCATGAGCCGGACTGCCTTACGTACCGGGTTCCGCAACAGGGGGCGGGCCTGTTCCCATAGAGTTTTTCTACCGTCCGGGAAGAAAAGGCGTCGCTCACGCCCCTCCCTGGTAACCTTCCCCAACCCATTAGCCTCGATTTCGTCTAGTGCCCGGGTCATGGTCATGGCTGAGTAGTCAAGACTCTCTGCAAGTAACCTGGGTGTAATTGCTTCATCAATATGGCCGGTGAGCGCATGGAGCACCACAACTTGGCTGGAGGGGCTCAACTGCTCGGTTTTAGCCAGCGGCTGTCGCCAGCTTCCGCGCTGCTGCATGGCCATGCCAAGCGCTGGCCAAAAAAGTTGGCTGCCCGGCACTACGAAAGGAACTCCATTTTCTATTAGCTTTTTGCGAACATAACTCGGCAACGACTGAGCTACAAGACAGTAGCCTTCCATTTCATCCAGCGGTAGCTGTCGCAAGTGTTTTACGAAGGACGAGGGCTTGAACTGCGCTTGATCAAGAACAAACACACCCAAATATGTTCGAACGCCCATGCGCAAGCGGTAGAATGTATAAAGCTGTTGTAAGAAATGCGGGAGACGTTTTTCCGCAGCCAGGGGAGTGGCGGAAAAACGCTCCTGGGTCATGACCGCCATATATTGCTCAAATTGCTTTGCTAATTCGTTCATAAACACCATGATAACATTTTTTTAAACGATAACATTTAAAATGTTATCAATCAAATAAATTGTTTTTTTCCGTTTGTTCAGAACGTTATGGAAATCCATCAGTGTTGCTCTTGTTTCTTCGTTTCTTCAACCACGCCGTTTATTCTTTCTTCCGGTCAGTGACCGGGTTTTTTGGTTTTTGGAATACTGAGCCGGTTCCGGCAATCTGCCGGAATCGATTCCAACTTGAAAACAATTTTTAAAATCCATCAGTTTCTTATGTGTTTCGTCCACTATCTTCAAGCAGCGGGCAGCAGCATGGCTCGTTTCTTCATCCCCGCCCGGTCATCCTGGCGATTTCCTTTTCGATCTCCGGGGTAATCTTTTCGATGATGAAGGAGGTCATGTTGTAGGGGGTGTAATTGGTAATGTGCTTGAGCTTCAGGTACAGTGGCTCCGGCATCTTGAGAAGCACCTGTTTCATGACATCCTCACGCACATATGGCTCCTCCCAGGGGTAGACCGTTTGGATCGGCGCGGGCGGGGCGATAGTCGGCTGCACGGCGCCGGCGGCAAATGCGTCCAGGGCCGCGTCCTTGTCCTTTGCTGCCGGCACGCCGCGCAGGGGGCTGCTTTTCTTTTTAGTCACCATAGATCTCCTCGTACAGTTGGTTCATTTCGTTAACCGCTTTGCGGTCCTGGCCGTACTCGACCACGGCCAGGCCATCTCTGGCCGCCTTGCGGAAGGCGATGCGGTCCCGGATCATGGATTCGGCCAGGGCCAGGTGCTGAAAATCTTCCCGGGTGATGAATTCCCGGGTTTCCCGGTCCTCCCGGATGGCGGGATTGGTGGCGACCCGGTTGAGGACGATGAAGGCGGCAAGCTCTTCGTTCAACCCCTTGGCCATCTCCACCAGGGTATCCATCTGGCGGATGGTCCAGATATCAAACTGGAAGGGCTGCACCGGGATATAGGCCCGGTCGGCCACGCCGAGGGCGTAGCGCAGCTCCATGGAATCGCGGCCGCCGGCGTCGATGATGATCTCATCGTATCTTTCCGCCAGGTCCCGGACCTGGGCCGGCAGGCCCTTGCCGAATTTCTGCACGCAGGCCACCCGGGGCTCGATGTTTTCCTCATCCCGGACTGTGGCCCAGAAGGAGGCTGTCCCCTGCCGGTCGGTGTCCAGCAGCAGCACGTCTTTTCCCTTCATGGCCAGCATGGCCGCGATATTGACCGCCAGCGTCGTCTTGCCGGTGCCGCCTTTTTCTCCGCCGAAAACTGTGATACTCATAATCGAACTCCGTTAAAGTATATACGATATATATAGTCTATATTATTTAGCCGATACAGAATGTGCAGGCAATAAAAAAACGGCTGCCCAACCACAAAGGTTGGAGACAGCCGTTTTGCGTTACATGGTTTCGTTCATGCCGCTTCGGGAAGAATCTCTTCTTCCCCGGCAGCCAGGCCGGCCTTGTCCAGGACAAAGTCGGCGGCGTTCTGCGCCTTGGCCGCGGCGGTGAAGATCGCCCGGTTATCGCCTTTGAGGATCTGCAGCCAGGAATTGATGTATTCCGGGTGGCGCATCTCCTCGAAAGGGATAGCGGTTGCGGTGCCAAGGAAGGCGGCGCCGATCTCGGCCACCAGTTCCTCGAAGGCATAGTCATTGTCGCCGAAGCGTTTGCCGAAGGTTCGGGCCAGCCGGGCCGGATGTCCGGTCCAGTGGATGATCTCGTGATAGGCGGTTGAGTAATAGAAATCGAGATTCTCGAAGGCGGTGCGCGGCGGCAAGTTGATTCTGTCGGCGGACGGCACATAACAGGCCCGGCCACCCCCATGTTTCAGCACGGGCAGGGTCAGGATCCTTTCCGCCATTTCATTGTTTCCCTGATCAACGACCGCGTCGGGTGCAAGGGCGGGAAGATCGAGCCCTTCGCACTGCTCCACGTTGAAGACCGTGTAAGCCCTGGCAAAGGGGATGACCTTCTGCTGCCTGTTTTCATCCGGCTCCGGGTCAAAATCAGGAGGATCGCTCTCTGCCCGCAGGGGCAGGAATTTCCAGAAGATGACATGCACGCCTTTCTCACCCTTCCTGATGCTGCCGCCGAGTTTTTCGGCGTTTCTGAAGGTGAGCCAGCGGGGATCGACAAAGCCCTGCAGCATGGCCACCAGGTTGAGCAATATGGTGTTCAGTCCCCGGTAAGGCCGGTTGGTGAGCGCGTTACGGAAAACGCCGTATTGGACAGCATCCCAGGGCCGGGCCCAGGGGATGACGCCGTCATCCAGGGCGGTGATGATCTTGTCGGTGATTTCTGTATAGATGTTCGGTTTTTCGTTTTTCTTGTTCATGATCTTGTCTCCTCGGTGTGGTGCGGGGGCAAGATGACCCCATCGGGGCCGATCCTGCCCCTACGGGTTTCATGATGAAAAATGCCCTGACTCGCTCAAGGCGGTGATTTCGTCGCCGACGATCAGGTGATCGAGCACGCTGACATCGATCACCTTCAGGATGTCCTTCAGTTTATTGGTAAGCTCGATGTCCTCGCGGCTGGGTTTACTGTCGCCGGAGGGATGGTTGTGGGCCAGGATGATCGCCGCGGCATTGAGCCGCAGGGCCTCCTTGACCACTTCCCTGGAATGGACCGTGGCGGAATTCACCGAGCCCCGGAACATCTCCACCCAGGCCAGCACCCGATGCTTGCTGTCCAGAAACAGACAGGCGAACATCTCGCACTCGTTGCCGCTGAGTTTGGCGGAAATCGCCAATTTGGCCATATCCGGCGATATGATGAACACACCGCGTCTGAGCTGCTGACTGCTGAGCCGCCGGGCCTCGATGAGTACCGCTTCTTTGGGAGCGGGGAGATAGGACCCGCTCTGGTCCTGGATAAAAAGCATGTCGTGCCTCCTTGGTTGAAATAGAAAAGGGGCACGACACCCCCAAGGGCGTGGCGCCCCCGTGGGGAAAAACTTGTTTGTTCGCTGGTTGATTACTCAACTTCATTTCTCTGGGTGAGCAGGGCCGCGCCGGCAATGTAGTCTCCCGGCAAGCCGCCTGCCTTGTACAGCAGTTCGGTCGCCAGGATGTTGACGCGGTGCGGCTTGAACTTGCCTTCCTCGTCAATCCACATGATGCGGCCGTCCAGAAGGAAAACCGCCTGCAGCAGGGAGCAGCTCAAAAACGAGTACATCTCATCCAGAGTGAACCTTGCCCCCTTGGCGGAGACCTCGGTCCTTTTTCCATCGGGTGTTATGAGTATTGCCATGTTTGACTCCTTAAATGAAAAGGGGCAAACCACACCCGGGGGGGGGCGTTGCCCCATAGGGAAAAGTTTAGCGGTTATGCCGCGTCCCGTACCTCGGCCAGCACGAAATGACCTGCATTCGCCGGCCGGTAGATCCGAATCGGTTTGTTATTGATCTCGCCACGGCCCTGACGGTCGTAGCTGCCGATCTTGCGGCCGTTCCAGTGCACATCCCCTGAACGGAGCATGAACCTGTTGCCGGCCACATAGGCCACGGCGCTGTCACCACGGACATAGACCCGGCCGCGGATGATCAGTTCATGCCTGATCTGTGCGGTAAGCCCCTCTTCCGTCGTCATGGTTGTGGTGGTTGTTATGGTGGTTTTCTCATCGGTGCTGATGCCCTGCTCGTCATCGATGGCCAGCATGGTGGTCAATTCCCGCTGCCGGTAGCTGTTCCAGGCCGCGTTGACATCGGTCGTCGTCTTGCGGCCGGTCAATGCCTTGGCCAGCTCAAACACCATGCTGTTTTCCGATTCGGACAGAGCCGCCAGCCCCTGGTCGGACAATTCCCCTTCCACGGCCAGCGACGTCTCCATCTTCTGGGCCATGAGGGCCAGTGCCCTGTCCTGCATGGTTTCGGAATAGGCCATGAAAAAGACCCGCACCGGCAGCTTCTGGCCGATCCGCCAGGAACGGCGGCTGGCCTGCCGCAGGGTGAACACCGAATAGCCGCACTGAAAGAAGATGATGGTCGGAAAATCCAGCAGGTCCAGCCCCGTCTTCACCAGGTTGGGATTGCAGAGCAGGCAGTCGTATTGACCTGTATCCAGGTTTTTGCGCAGCCACTCCTCCCGGTTTTCCGGCTTGACCGCGTGACCGCGCAGCACCAGCGGGGAAAAGCCATGTGCTTTCAGCTTCTCCTGCAAAGTGGGGAGCAGGTCGCGGCTGCCGGTATGTTCCAGAAACACGGCAGCCTTGCGGCCCTCTTTGCGTTCCGTAGCCAGGATTTCCAGCAATCGTTTTTCCTTGGGCAGCAAATCGATGTCAAGTGCCGGCGCCGAGGCAATGGCCTCCTCGACCCCGTTGCGTTCAAGGTTTACCTGTTCGGGATAGCGGCAGCCGTCCGGATAGGCGAGCAGGCTCTGCAGCATCTTGCCGAGCAGACGCATGTCGCCACGGGCCAATGCCTTCCTGGTCGCCTCGGTCAGGGTGTCCGCCAGTTGGTTGTAATGTTCCTTGAGTTCAGCATGCATTGGGGTGGAGACGATGATCTCGTCATAATCCGGCAGGGCTTCGCTCACATCGGTCAGCCGCACAAAGGCGGATCGTTCGAGGAGCAGGTCCGGCAACAGCAGGGGCGAGATGCCCGGCGCTTCCTTGACGCGAGCCCGTCCCGATCTGCGGCCGATGCTGGCCTGGTTAAAGTCCCCATCAAAGTCGTCGGCGGAGTATGTCCGCTGGACAACCCCGTACCGTTCGGCAAAACCCAGGGTGCGACCGTACTCGAAGCCGCCTTGCACCATCTGTCGCGGAAACATGCGCCAGAGCAGAAAAAAAAGATCCTTCGAGTAGCCGCCCATCAGGGTGCCGGTCAGGGCCAGGACCTTTTTCGAGCGGGCGATGAGACATGACATCGCCTGCCCCTGGGCCGTGCCGCCGCCTTTGAGTTCGTGCACCTCGTCAAGGATCACCAGATCAAAAAAATCTGCCGGCAGATACCGCTTGATGAACTCGGCCTTGGCAAAACGCCGGTGCCGGGTGCCATCCGCCGACCACATCCTGGCCTGGCAATAATCGCAGACCGGGGCCTGATCGGTGGTCCGGTAGAGAACCGGGTGGCCGCAGTCCGGGCAGCATTCCGCGCCGAGCCGGGTGATGGTGCCGATTTTCCGTTGATAGTGGAGCTTGGCCCGTTCCTTGCCCAGAACCCACACCTCGGTTCCTGTCGGCTGAGTGGTTTCGAGCTTGTTGGCCAGCAGTATTCCCAGGTCGCGATCGTTGAGGTTGACGCAGGTGCAGGCCGGCAGGGTCACTTCCGCCTCCCTGATCCATTTCCTGACCAGATGGCCCGGACACTGGATCAGTATCCGTTTGGCCGGTTTCGGATCGAGAGAAGCGATGGCCAGACTCATCAGAGTCTTGCCGGTGCCCATCTCGCCGACCAGAAAAGCGCCGCGTTGGTCTTCCTTGTAAAGGGCCCTGGCTATCGGCAGAATGCCGCGTCTGGTCTGGGCCTCGAACGGCGGCCGCGTGAGGCGGGAAAGCCGCTCGCGGGCCTTTGCGTCCCAGCCGTCTTCAGCCTTGGGCCGGTAAACCGGGTTCATGTTTTTGATCACCTGGGACTTCAGTACCTCACCCCATTGATCGAGAAAATGCGCTAAGGCGATTTGTTGGGTCATCGTTTGTCCTCCTTGGCAGGGAAGGCAAACGAATCCCGCCAGGGGAATCGTGAGCCTCCCCTGGTGGGTTGATTGGTATGCTTATGTGAGATGTTGTTGTCTGATCCCTTCCAGGACCTGTTCCTCGAAATTTTCTTCCTCCCAGCTGATCAGCCATGCCTCCTGGAGTTGACTGTTGCCGAAGGAAAAGAGCTTCTCCGGATGCAGGATCTCGTCCCACAGCCAGTCCCGCCACGCGGGCTTCAACGGCATGGTGGTGCTGCCGTCCAGGCGCAGAAAAGCCCGTTCCTTGACCATGGCCAGATCCGGGCCGAAGACGACCGCGGACATGCCCGCCTCGGAAGATGGGCCGGTCCTGCCCGGAAAATGCTCGGCGCTGATCATGATTTTGTTGACGATATCGCCGATCTTCTTGGCGCGGATGGCATGGACCGCGCCGTTTGACCGGCAGAGTTCGAACGCTGCCTTGCCGGCGTCGGCAACCCGGCACAGGCCACCGCTGATAAAATGGGCCGAGGCCGCCTGGACGTGAGCCGGGCTGCCGATCAGGCTGAAAAGGAAGGATTGGGCTGTATCGTATGTCAACCGGGCGATCAAGGCATCGCAATAGGTGACAAAGCCGTTGCTTTGGACTGTGAGATAATTTTTCATCGTGTCTCTCCTTTGATGGCAAGGGGAGACACCCCAGGCGGGGAAGGCTCCCCCGCATGGGTTTGGTTGAAAAAATTGTTATTGGTTATTGGATGGTCATCATTTCCGCTCGCATCATATCGATGGCTTTGACCGTGGGCAGATACTGATCCCGTGTGGTTATGATGGCCTCGCCCTTGGCGTTTTCGCTGATGCTCTGCACCTTTTCCGTTTTGCGCACCACGCCCTTGATGACCAAGCGGCTGCCGTTCATCTCGATCTCGCCGTTCATGTACCCGCCGGCCAGCATGAGAGCCAGATGGCCGTTTTTGAGCGGGGCCAGGGGACGGATCGAGTTGCACCGTCCGGGCACCAGGTCATTGCCGAGGAGATCGTTCAGCAGGCCCGATTTGCGGACCAGCGGGATGACCTCCAGCGGGTCGACGCGCGTTGACTTGAAGGTGAGCATGGGGCTTTTCGGGGCGGGGATGTTCACCCGCGCCGAAAAGGCCGCAAGCTGGGGCGTGCTTTTGAGGAACTCTTCCGGTTCCCAGCTGCTGAGCCGAGTCAGACTGCGCTCGGTTGCGGCGGACTGTCCTTTGGGGACAAGTGACCGCTTGCGGCCCAGAACCACGCATTGTTTGAAGACCTGAAATTCCTCTGCCGGGAAGGCGAACACCTGCAGCATCTCGAAATGCCGTGCCAGAACAGCGGCACAGAATTTCAAGACCGTGTACGGGATGACCAGCACGAGCCAACCGTCCCTCTGCAGGCTTTCCTGATAGCGCTTCAGAAAGCATGCTTCCAGACGTTCCGCCTTGCTGTCCGGAGCCATTTCATAATCATAGGGCGGATTCAGAAAGAGCAGACCGAATGAGGCCATGGATATCCGCATCTCCACCAGGGCGTCGCCCCAGAGCAGACGTGATATTCTGGTCCGCGCCTCGATGGCCCGCTGATGATCGAGTTCGACCCCGTGAGTTATGGCGCCGGTTCCCGCTGCCAGTTTTGACAGGGTTTTCCCCTCGCCGCAACACGGGTCGAGCAGTCTGGCATCCTTATCTATATCGAGCAATTGTTTAAGTTGGCCGCACACACTCTCCGGTGTGGGATAAAAGCCGGCCTTTGCCTGTGAGCCAAGTCTTGCCATGGTATTTACCTCTCTTTTCTGATTGTGGTGACCGATTCCTGCCAATTCGGGCTGATGTTCTCCATGATTTTCATTGCATCATTTCTTCCTCTATCGGGGAGGAACAACAGATTTTTGAGGGCCTCGAAAAGCAGCGGCGCTGCCTGGATGAGGCTGACGTTACTTCTGTCCCGCCGCTCCACGATCAGATCACGCCGGTCGCCCTCTTTGTCCGAGATGTCGTAGCCATCAGGTCCCCATATCTGTTGCTCGTGGCGGGCCTCTTTAACGATGTAAGCACCTTCCGTATCCGGGTGAGACTCCACCGTCCAGGGGGCTGGGGTAATTTCGAATTCGATATTTTCATCCGGAAAATCATTTTTCATAACGGTCTCCTCGCAAAAAGCCGGGGAAACCGCCCCTGCCGGGAACTGGTTTCCCCGGTGGGATTGTGGTTTATATAGTAAATCTGCGCTTGATCAGTGTCGGTCTCAGAACGGCACGTCATCGGAAAATGGCGGTTCCTGGCCGTCTTTCGGCGGGGCAGGAACATTTTCCGCCTTGTCGCCGCCACCGAGCATCTTCATCTCACGGGCGATGATCTCCGTGGTGAACCGGGTGTTGCCATCTGCGTCTTCCCATTTTCTGGTCTGCAGGCGGCCTTCGAGATACACCCTGGAACCCTTGGCAAGATACTCGCCGCAGATTTCCGCCAGGCGGCCGAAGGCCACAATCCGGTGCCATTCAGTGGCTTCCTGCTGATTGCCCTCCGAATCTTTCCACCGTTCAGTAGTCGCAACCCTGAAATTGGCGACTGCCACCTGGTTTCTGGTGTAACGGGTTTCCACGTCAGCGCCTAAATTGCCGATAAGCATGGTCTTGTTCAACATGGTTTTTCTCCTGTAATTTGTGCCAGGGATGCATTCCCCACTATTGGGAGTGCTTTCTCCCCGGCAGGGTGGATGGTTGTGAAAAGAGGGATTATGCGGCCTTCTTGATTTCCAGAAAGGAATACGAGCTGGTCGTCTGAAAATCAGACAGAGACTGTCCGTAACCCTTGAGGAACTCGGTAAGCCGGTCTGTGTCCAATACCTTTCTACTGCGGCAGGCCTTTTGTAAAAATTTGCCATGCGCCTTCAGTGGGCCTCGTTGGGCAACGATGGCCAGCAGGTTGTTTTTGCGGATATTGATCTCCGTCTCCAGGTCCTTCTGTTGTTTCTGCAGTTCGGTGAGGATCTCGACACTCTCGGTGAGTTCCTGGACTTCTTCCGCCTCAAATTTCGGGCAATCGGCCACAAAGGGGCAATAACCGCATAACGGCCCGGCTTCCATGACCGGGGTGGTCAACTCGCCTGCCGCATAACTTTGGTAGTCATTCCAGATTGTGGTTGCCCGGTCGATCAATCCTTCATAAATCGTGGTCTGCGGGGTATAGCCGTTGAAGAGCTGCATACCCTGTTCACCGAAGTTGACCGCGAGTATTGCGCCTTTTTCCACGGTGTATTCAGGGTTGCCCGCAGCCAGGAGTCCCATCTGCAGATAGAGCTGACTTTCCCAGGAACCGTATGGATCCGCCGGCATGGTTTCCGGTGATTTCACTTCCAGCACGGCCATGGTTTTACGGGGCTCGGAGATGAAGACAAAATCGATGTGGGCCGTGACCGGGACATCGCCTGCATAACGGACCTCCACCTGTCGCTTGAAATTGCTGAAACCGGCGGCGGTCAATGCTGCTGCGACGATATCTTCTGCCATGTGTCCGCGTCGGAAACGAAGCAGAGTCACCAGATCGGCTGAAGGGGGATTGAGCTTGCTGAGGATTGTTTTGCGTGGACACGCCCCGATATCGGATGCGCCGAGATAGGTGGCCCGGTCGCCAAGCGTTTCCACGGTTTGTTGAATTGCCAGCTGCTGAAGAGCGGCCTGCATGGTGATCATGAACTGGTCTGACATGGTATCCTCCTTCTGTGATGATTGATGGGGAGGATACACGGATCCCACCAGGGGAATGGTATCACTCCCTCTGGGTTTACGGGTGGTTGGGTGTTTTTTGGGTTATGCAGCTTTCATCCAGGCCTTCTCAGTTTTATCCCACTGGAAACCGGCGGCCTTGAGCAATTCCTTCTTGTCGAACAGCCTGTCGCCGATGGCGACGATGACACCTTGACGGTCTTCAAAGGTGACGCCGGCAATCTTGGGCATGGCCGTGGCTGGTTTACCGCTCGTTTCAGCCGGTTTTTCGGCTGGTTGGCTTTTGTTGCCGGCTTGGGTATTGCCGGGATTTTTCTGATAGACTTTGATCAGCAGACCCTTGTAGGAGTCGCTGCCGATTGACAGAAGCGACATACATTTTTGAATGGCATCTGTAATCGAGCCCTTCTGGGCATCGCCGACATTGCCTTTGACAATCTGCATCTGGCCTTTCTGCGATCCTTTGCAGAACCATTCACCGTCGATCTTGAGATAGAGTTTCACCTCGGCAACCGCCTGGCTGTCGAAGATCTCCTCCCTGGTCAGTTCGTACCGCCAGTTTTCCGGGCCAAGAAACTCGTTGACGCTGTCAAAAACATACTGAGGCCGGTAGCCGTATTTTACCTGGCCGATGACCTTGCCGTCCTTGCCCGTCATTTTGATTTCCTGGACCGCCTCGATACCGAAAGACCGTAATCTCTCGTTGATCAGATCGATCTTTTCCTTGAGTGTTGCTGCCATTGCTGTTTCCTCCTGTTTGCTGTGGAAGAGAAACAACAACGCTCCGGCGGGAGCAGAAAGTTGTTTCGCTCCCGGTTGATGGGGTAGATGGTGATTTGCAGTGAAAAATATGAAACGCCTGCCGAACCTGGAAGTTCAAATTGCCGAGCAAAAAAACACGGCGGGTGATTATACTTGGAATACCGACGTAAATAAAAGATAGGGGAAAATGGATATAAAGATGAGGTAGCCACGCGAGAATTATATGGAGCTGACAGGTTCGCATCCGCGATTAAACCTGTATCAGCGCATAAATGCGAGGCTGTGTTACCTGGAATTCAAGAACACAGAAAATGTGTTCAGCTAAGCCCTTGGAAAGGGATATCTCATTGTGAAATGAGCCGGAATAATGACCTCATTCTTATGCGTTATGGTTAAAAAGGCAAGGGGAAAATGAAAGTAAAAGCAATCCATTCACTTTTGCGACTGAGGATAGACATCCTGACCCATTAACGGGCAAACATTAGGGAGATAGGTTGACTTTTTCAAATTCGACATGAATAGTAGAAACCTCAACTTATCGAGAATTGAGAAATTACTAAGGTTGGTTCTGGCAATCTTCACGAAAGATTTATAGAGGGGAGAGAAAGACTCTCCCCCTTGCCCAATCCGACGATCCTGCATCGGATATGAAAAAGACAGGATTATGCTGATTCTGCCTTTTTTCTTTTGAGTCTTGTCCATGCAATACCAGCAAAGCCTGTTCCGAAAAGAAGAAAGGTGGCAGGCTCGGGAACAGGAGCATTGTTGCCGGAACTGTTATCTTGAGAGGCAAGATCAATGTTTGAGATGGTGGCTGTTGTTCCTGCATATGAATCACCACCCCAGATCAGCGCCCAATCGAGGGAAATGTCTTGTCCCTGGTAAGGAGTTATATCAATTTCAACATGGTCGGCGCCATTGGCATCGACAAACCACGCCTCACCATAGTTGACGTTAAACTGGAGATAGTCAGCCTCGTCAAACTCACCGAGGGTAAAACTGTAATCAAAAGAAAGGATGGTAGCATCGGCGGGCAGAAAGAACGTATCGTTATAAAAATAAAGCGCTGCATCGACAGCATTCTCCTTGAAGGTAACTGTTCCGCCGTTCTCTTTAACCCTGTCAGCCACGCTTTCAATTACAGCAAAGCCACCAAGATCCATTGGTATGGCCAGGGCCTTATCAACGGTGCCAAAGCACAGCAAGCCAGCAACCACAAGTGTACATGTCTTATTCATAATCATTTTCCTCAGTTATAAGTTCATTATCGTAGATAAGGGTTTACTGTCCGTCACGCACACATCTCGCGTAGTAGTTCAAACACCTGACTGGGTACCCATAGCAATCACCCTCGTAATTATCCTTGGGCCAAGGGCTGACTGAGCCATCATAAAAATCAACAGCCCACGCTTGGGGGGTATAGTCCGCACGAGTGGTTGATGACCAGTACATATCTGATTTCGTATTGGTGAAAAGCGGACTAATGGCGGGGGCATACCGGCTGTCGTCTGTGATTGACTCAAGTTCCTTGAAATTCGGCAATCTCCAGTCATCATAACCGGCCAGGGACAAATTTTCGCAATAGGCTATAGCCTCTTCCCAGGTCCGTGTAGTGCCATCATCCTGTTGTTGCCAAGTGAGGTGAGAATTGAGATCAGTTACTGTGCCGACAGAATCGGCATAAAATAAACTGGGGGGAGACTGGCCCTGCACACAGCGCGCATAACCGAACATACTGAGCGTGGACTTGTCGCCATATCCTACTCCTCCGTAGTCAAAACTGACATACCAACTGCTTCCGAGGGCATAGGGGGGGATGGTGGAAGTCCAATATAACCAATCCCCCGTGTCCGGAAAAGCTACCGGATCAATTGTAGGTAGGGTTTGGGGACAATCCCAGGGTTGCCAGTTGCATTCCGGGTCAAAAGGCGGAGCTTCATGGCTGGCATCGACAATGCTCATCAGTTCTTTTTTGGACGGTAGGCGCCAATTGTCATACCCAGCCAAATTGAGATTCTCACAATAGGAAGAGGCTTCATCACCTGTCCCCCCCTCACTGCTCTGCCGCTGCCAGATCAGGTTGGTGTTGTTGTCGGTGACAGTGCCATCACCGTTGATGGTATAAGAAGGCGGATTAATGTTGTAGTCGCTATCTTCCCCAACGGTCTCTGTGTAAGAATTTATCTGACCAGTGTCCGGGATGCGATGGGTAATGCCAGGATGCCATCCCGGAGCAAAGATGGTGAAATGACTAATTTCCCCTGAGCATGAAAGTCCATTCGCATTTACTTCGCAGGTGAATCCGGAATCAATAAAGGATCCTAACTCTGAATCATACATGAACAGGGGCAGGGTGGTTCCCTGTGGCACATATGTATTGAGCGGGAAAGTAGCACTGACAGGACTTGTAAACTCCAGCCCGTCAGGCCCAAAATCAACCGCACCAAACAGCCACAGGTTGTCCTCCTCTATTGAAGACGCGGGCAGGTCTTCTTGCGGAACCGCGACCGCGGTGATTATTTCCGGCGCAGTCAAGCTGTCTGGCGGAAATGAAAGTTTGACTCCGCCTGGTGTTTCAAGAGTCCCTCCATTAGCATCAATCTCCACAGCCTGCTCAGGGACCCTGCCCCAAACTGCGGTCGCATAAGTAAATTTGGCAGCAGTTGAATTATCAAATTTCCAGTTCTTTGCCGGCACGCTTGCACCTTGCAGCAACTGGCCGTTCGGGGCGCTATATTCAAAATAAGGTTTTCCGTCGTCCGTTACCCCGTCCGCATTTTTAACGACCACTTCGGAAGGGGATGCAATATCAACCACAACCTTGATTGGTGTAAGCAGCATATTCTGTGAGTTGTTAGTCAGAGATACATCAAAATAAGTTTCTTTTGTCAGCCGGTTATAAAACATCCTCCCTTTGTTTAGTTGTACCTTACCGCTCACGTCAGTTTCAGCATGGGCAAGCACCGGCAGTAAAAAAAGCACCGTGGCAAAGACAAGAAAGCCCATTCTTCTAATTCGTTTTCTCACATTCATTTTCCTTTCTCCTCATTTTAATGAGTGGATTTACAAACCGTTTTTTGCAGTAATTTAGGCAAATCACGGACAAACGACTTATTTCGAGACTCCCAGCCAAGCACAGTAATGAACGAGAAACCGGCGGAGTATCCTCGTGGGGCTGTGAGCAAGCCCAGCAGCGAGTGACAAAGCCTGGGGGTTGCATCGGATTTATGTCGCTCTGCATAAGTGTTAATGTGTATTCTGACTCATTTAACATCAGCGGTTTCTTTGACTACTAAAATCCTCATTTTCTATGGTTAATTAATGCCTTCAAAACCACTCTGCAGTTTCCCAATATATCATTTACCTCCGCCTCCATATAAGGCCGGAGAATGCCATCAAAATTCACTTCTTATTCAGGCTCCTTTTTCCCGGGATATTCGCCGACAGTAGATTTTTTCTTCCTCAAGGATTTCCGTTCAACGAATTTGGGAAAAAATGGGATAATCACTCCCACCACTCAAAGGAAGGACAATGTGCAGTCTTCCCCATGACAATTACGGGTTATAGGATGTACCAATAAAAAGCTCCGCATTATTCCAAAGAAATTTTGCCGGGTGAATAAATTCGGCGAGACTTAAAAGCAGGACCAAAAACCTCAACAAGAGGTAATTTGCTGTATTCTCAGAGGTGAATAGGTGATAGGTGATGAGAAAGAAATTATCGGCTGACACCGTGAAGGCATCCTGACACGAATAATAATTCGTATCACTCCGACAGAGACCTAACATTCTTCATTTAAACATTCAGTTATCCTGTCCGCTTAAATGCTTTTTATGCAGCAAAAATTGTGCTAAATGATGGCTAAAACCTAACATTTTTAAAATCACAAATTAAATCATGAGGTTCTGGGAATGAGGGCTCATTCACGCATGTCTATCAAGGTCATTGAGCGACATAAAATTAGGGTATTATCCCCCACTTTTGGGCGAATTGACCCACCATGAGTAGCCTATCAGGGTAAAAGATGACTAAGAAGAAGATGGGATTGGGTTGAAATTGTGAGTGCGAAAAGTATCGAGTTTTCACCCTCCTTCGAAATGCTAGAATCTACAAAACATTCCTCAACCCTTCATCGTAACGTTCTCCGACATCACATTAACTCCCGAGCGCTTGGTAGAAAAGATTTCTTCTGGCTATCTTTAGATCTGGAGTCGTATATCAAACTTGAGATTATCCTGAGAAAGCTCTTGGCAAACTGAATAGGGAGATATGTTGATTCCGAAACATTTACAACTTTCATCTTGTAATTACATAATTTTCTCCGCCAAGATACGAAATCATAGAAAAGCGGGAAACTCGCCATTAAGAAAGTCCTCCCCATGGAAAAGAACAAATAGACCGAAAGAATTCTTCATTTTTTTAACGGACACCTGAAGAACAACATTATGCAGGAAATCATAGCCTCATTCACAGTCGAATATGCTCTCACCAAGGCCGAGGTCATGGCAGAGATCGAGGCCGTCTTTGCTGCCCGGCTCTCCCAATGGTATCGGCTTCCGGTGATGGTCTTTTTCCGTGATGATCTGCGGCTGGAGGCCATGGCCTACAACCAATCAGGCGGAGTGGTCATGCAACGCCTCGTCGAAATGTCAGAGATCAAAGGCAGGGGAACACTCAAGAGGCAGCTTGAGACGAATCTGGCCAAGGCTGCGGTACTCAAGCAGACAGCCCGCTATAAATACTTTGAGAAAGAGCTGTTGTGGGGCGAGATAACAGCCTGCGATGCCGAGCATAATCTCTATGTCGAAACCGAGGTCATTGCCGGCGAACGGGTCACGGCAATCTGCCCCGTAAACCGGATCGGGATGCATGAGCGGCACTCAGGTGATTTCGCCATCGGCCGGAAACGGGCCTTTCATCTGCGCCGGGTGGAGCCGGTCATGCTGAACGGTACTCCACGTCTCAAGGTGGTGGTGGACCGGGTGTCCAAGACCCTGGTCGAAACCCTGCTTCGCAGTCAGCTTGGGCCTGATGCGGAAAAGGTCAAGATCCGCTGTCTCAAACGTTATGTGGGACATAAGAGTATCGTCTTCAGTACCGGTCGACTGTCGAAGTCAGCGATCATCGCGGTGGACAGGGAACTGAAAGAGCGGGTCCAGGTAAAAATTGTCGAGTCCTTGCCCGGCTACTAATGACCAAACGCAAATCAAATGAACCCTGGACCCATATCGGCACCGGGGTCCATCTCGATCATCCCCATACGGTTCTTGATCTGGGCTTTCCGGACAGTTACCGGAAGGGCCATTTCTGGTGTTTCGGCACCACCAGGGTGGGCAAGACCAGGGTCATGGAGCACATCATTGAACAGGACATCCGTAAGGGCTATTCCGTGGTGGCCATCGACCCCAAGGGCGATATCGATTTGTTTTCGAAAATCACCCAGCTCGCCATCGATACCGGCCGCCACCACGATTTGATGCTGGTTACACCCATCTTCCCGCAGTACAGCGCCATCCTTGATCCACTCTCCTCGTACTACATGCCGGAAGAGCTGGTGGCCCATATCACCGCCGGGGTGGCGGTGGGCCGGGAGCCGTATTTCTTCGGGGTTGCCTATGAGGTGAGTCTGGTCGTGGTCCAGGCCTTGATCATGCTGGCCGAGTTGGCCGGCACGACGCCATCGTTTAATCTCAACGACATCAAGAACCATATCAGCCATCAGGACCTTGAAAAGCTCAAGGAAAAAATCGACTATATCAACACCCCGGAGGCGGAGCAGCTTTCCCGGGATATCCAGAAGATTCTCTCCACCCCGGCGGATTATTACTCCAAGGTGGCCAGCTCGCTTCGGGTGGCGCTCACTGAATTGACCTCGGGTAATGTCGGCAGGATTATCGGCAAGGCGGATGAAAACCGTTTCATCAAGCGCCTGGAACAGGGCAAGGGCATCATCCTGGTGGTGCAGCTTGGTTCACTGCTGACCAAGCGGGCCGCCTACACGGCGGGCAAGGTGATCATCTCCATGATCCAGGCCTTTGTCGGCCGGGTCTATTCCAGCGGCAGAAACGTCACTCCCTCGCTGGTCCTGCACATCGACGAGGCCCAGTCGGTCCTGTACCAAGGCATCGAGGATCTGTTCGCCAAGGCCGGCGGGGCCGGGGTCTTCATCCACGGTTACTGCCAGTCCATCAGCCAGTTGTATGCCGAGGTGGGCGACGACCGGGCCAACACCATCCTCGACAACTGCAACACCAAACTCTTCATGCGGGTGCCGGACGCCACCACGGCCAGCTACGTCTCCGAGCATCTGGGTGAGGAGCGCCGTTTCTCGCCGATCATCTCACTCGGCGGCGGCCTGTCGATCCGGGAAACCGAAGAGGTCAGGATCAAACACACCGAGGTGTTGAACATGGCGCCCCGTGAACTGTTCCTGAACACCTATTCTGGCACCTACAGGGGAAAGACCGCCACCGTAGGCGAGGGGGCGCTTAAGGTGCGGTTCCCGGATCTGGCCGTGGAGAAGATGGCGGGGACGTATCCGGGCGCCGGTGATCGTTGATGCCTGGGCTTGAGCACTGGCTGGAAGCGATCACCTGGAGCCGCCTGTTGCTCGGGATGGCGGGATTGCTGGCGTTGGTTGCGATTGTCGTGTTAGCAGGTGGCAAGAAAAAGGGACCAGTGGTGCGGGAGATCTCACTGCGCGATCTGTCGGCCCTGTGGACCAAGGAGGGCGCCAAGACAATCCATATCTCGGAACTTGCCCCCCTGTGGCGGGATGACCAGCTCATCGCCGTGCAAGAGGAATCCCTTGATCTTCGCCATCCACGGGCTGCGGCCTTCATGGAGAATATCAGGCAGTGGGCCTGGTTTGCGAAATTTCCCCTGCACAAGGCGGTGTGTGGCCGGATTCTGCAGATGCTCGACCGGGAAGGCCATTGCCCGTCTGTGGTCAATATGAGCGGCGATGTGGAGGGGAGTTGGGATGAAAACACTTACCGGATCCTAGCCAAAACGACCCTGCTTGACCACTCCCTGAACGTGGCCGAACAGGTGGTGCGGCTGCTCTCGGCCAGCGAGGCCTGGCATGTGATCCCCGACACCATGGTGGCCGCCCTGGCCCATGACTTGGGGAAACTCGAATCCATGCGCGGCTATCTCTATTCCCTGGGCGAGCACCCCCTGGCCGCGGGACGACCTTTGGCCGGGATTGCCGGCTTCAAGGATCTGGCCAAAAAGGAGGAAATCCTGCGGGCCATCAAACTGCATCATAAGATGCCCGAGGGATTGCTCGGCAAAACGCTTAAAAAAGCCGACCAGCTCGCCAGACAAAAAGAGCTGGAAGAAGTTGTTGCCCGGCAGGAGAGCGTCACGGAATCAATCCTGCAAAAAGGCCCTGAGGCATTGATTCAGCGGCAAGATGTGGACAATGACGAAGCAGTGGCAGCCCCTTCAGCACCAAAACCAACCCGACAGGACACTACGGATAAAGCAGCCGCAGCCTGGCAGGCCCAGGCGGATATTTTTGGTGAGAGTGGCGTTGCCGGACAGGGGAAGGATGCCCCCGAGGTCCCGAAACTGCTGGATATCTCGGCCTGGTTCGATGCCACCCTCTTTCTGGATGAGCTGAAACCATTCATCAACAAGATGTTCGGACGCAGATTCCTGGCCTTCTCCATGCCGGACGGCATTGTCTATTTTCAGGTCAAGGTACTTGAGGAAGTGGCCAGAAAGCAGGCGGAGCGGGCAGGATGCATGGAAATAGCCACCATGGCCCAGAATGATCCAACCATGCGGCAGGTGCTGTTCACCATTGTCCATCACCTGCGTGGTGAACATGACGTGATCGCCAGGGGCCTGATCAAGGACAATTTCTTTGGCGGATACTTTACCGTCACCAAAAAAATCGGCAAGAACGTCAAGGGCTATTACACCCCGTTTCATGCCGAGGCCTTCGGCTCCATTGCCGAGATGGAGCAGGCCAAACCCACGATGTTGCGGGATATCCAGAAAGTCAGTCCTTTTCTTGATAACGAAGCTGAGTGATATTTCATGGCGACCGGCAGAGAAAGCAGAGGACAAAACGATACCAACGCCCAGATCATCACCACTGATAACGGCAGGATCTATAAGCCGAAGGACCTGCTTAGCGCCATCTCAGAGATCCAGCAGTTTTATGTGATCGAGAGCAAGGGCCAGAATATCCCGGCTGAGTTCCTCACTCTGGAACGAACTCTTGATTTCTTCAAAATCGGTGTAAAAAGCGGCTTTCACGAGGGGCTGGCCCTGGTGCTGCTCTTTCCGGTTTTTCATTTCTATCTCTTCCCCTTTGTCTTCCAGCGACTCGATACCATGAGCCATATCCTGTTCGGGGCCATCCCCTATCTCGCCCTGATCATCAACACCGCAATGTGCTGCTACATCAGCCGCTACTATGTCGGCAACATCACCCGCAAGGGCATCAACGCCCTGCTTATGGGCCGGGCCATGTCCCTGCTGCTCAAGGCCTTTCTGGTTTATGTGGTGTATCTCGTCCTGTTTCGAGTCAGTACCCCGGAAAATATCTGGAAGGTGGCCGCTCACTGTGGGTCCAGGGCGGAGAAAATATATTACGGGTTCTTCGAGATCAAGCCGCATCTGCTGCCGGTGGCCGCCGAGAGCGCCATGCTCATGATGGCGGCGGCCATTTTCCCGTACGGATCGGTGTATTTCCTTGATCTCTGGCAACGGCGCCGGCTCAAGAGAAACGCGAAGCGTATTTCCGCATAACTACGTGAAGGAGAAGACGATGGAGAAAAAAGATATCAGGCCAACCTGGCAGGAGATCCAGGAAAAGAAGATCAATATGGTCAAGGAGCGGGGTTCCCGGGTCCTGAAGATCAATTCACCGCTGGGTTCAACGCTCTTCAACATCCTGCGCCAGTTCGACATGGCCTATGCCCATTTCAAGGCAAGACTCGGCGAGATGGACGGCATCTCCCACGAGGAGGGCGAAGAGTTGATGACGGAAGGCCGGGAAATTGTCATGGCCTTTTCCGACTACACGTCCAAGCTCAGCAAGCGGATACGGTTTCGTTATTACACGCCCCGTGAAATCAGCGAATTCATGAAAACAGGCCAAGGAGCCGATGCAGAATAATCTTGCAAGAGCGAGATGGTTTTGCTATCTGAGCAATGGTACGGTTTTTCAGATGAAAACATCTAACAAATTCAGACAGGAGGGCGCATGAACAAAGGTGAACTGGTCGAAAAAGTGGCAAAGAGTTGTGGTTTGAGCAAAGCAGCCGCCGAGAAGGCTTTGGACAGCGTACTCGCGGCAATCAGCGATGCCGTGGCGGCAGACGACAAGGTGACATTGATCGGTTTCGGTACATTCTCAGTTACCGAACGGGCCGCCCGCGAAGGACGCAATCCTCAGACCGGCAAGAAAATCAAGATTGCCGCCAAGAAGGTGGTCAAGTTCAAGGCCGGCAGCAAGCTGGCGGATGCCGCAAAATAACCGCTCCGGCAAGGCTCATTTAATACCGAAGGAGCTTATGCGATCTACGGCGTTAAGCTTATGTTCATCGAGTAGATGGGTATAACGCAGTACCATCTGCAGGGTGCTGTGTCCGAGGATAGCCGCCAAGGTACGAAGGTCAGTGCCTGCCATCAACATGTGGCTGGCGGCTGTATGGCGTAGGTCGTGCATGTGCAGTGTCTCTAATCCTGCTCGGGCGCGAGCCTTGTCAAACGCGGGCCTGAATCTGGAAGACGGAATGTTTCGGGCCTGCTCGCTCTTCCCTTCCCCTTTTAAAAAAACAAATTCATTGTCTCCATTTTCGTTTTTGATCTCCTGAAGTGCAGCGACGACGGCCTTTGTCAGGGGGACGGTACGTGGTTCGTTTTTGGTGATATAGAGAGTCAGAGACCGGCTGGCCATATCAATCTGATTCCAGCGCAGACCAGCGGCTTCACTTGGTCGCATGGCGCTGTGAAGTAAAACCAAGACATAGGGATAGAGCATTTTATTCTTGCTGGTCCGGCAAGCCTTCAACAGCCTCACGGCTTCTTCCTCTTTAAGGAAAATTATCCTGCCTTTCGGCACCTTCGGGCGCTCAATGGCGTCGACCGGATTTTCGATAGGTAATTCCCATTCTTTGTGTGCCTTTTTGAAAAGATGGGAAAGAAGGGCCAGCTCCAGGCGCACTGCGTACGAAGAGACTGTAGTGAGCCGTTTATCCCTGTAGTTTGCGACAACCGATGGGGTTATGTCAGGGAGCAGTGTATCCCCACCGATGTTAAGTTTGAGAACTTTGGCAATTCGCCGCTCCCGCTCTTGTGTGGTGCGGGCTTTCTTGATTGTTACCGTCTCAAGGTAACGGGTCAAGACATCTTCGAATGTTAGATTTGCGCGGCGGGGGTCTTTAAACCGGCGCCCTTTCATTTCCGATTCCACTTCCGCAGCCCATGTGCGTGCCTCTCCTTTCGTGTCGAAGGTGCGGCTTACAGATTCATAGCCTTTAACGCGAACAGTGACGGTAAATGTGGTTTTCTTCTTGCCTTTTCTGGCGATGATTCTGGCCATGATTTCCGCTTTATTTTTGTTCCATTTTTGTTCCACTCAATAGAGCAAATAATAGCATCATAAATCAGAATAAGTCAAAGAAATATTAGGGGACCAGAAAAGAAAAAAAGGCTTAAACCCTTTATTTATTAGGGTAAAGCCTTTTATTTGTGGTGCCCGGAGCGAGAATCGAACTCGCACAATCACTAAGGATCGAGGGATTTTAAGTCCCTTGCGTCTACCTATTCCGCCATCCGGGCATAATTTTGAAAGCATTTTTAGCATATTGCAGGCAGGTTGGCAAGCGGCAAATGATGGAGATAAATTGCTGAAACTTGCCCAGGGCCGACCAGAGAACACCGGCGGCAATGGCGGAGCCGATAACGCCGGTCACGTTGGGGCCATGGCATGCAGCAGCAGGAAATTGCTATGTTTGGCTGAAAATTTCCTTGCAGAATTCCCCCAGTCGGCCCAGATCCTCACAGACATGGAGGCCGCCGGCACGCATGGCGGCGATTTTCCCCTGGGCTGTGCCGCTGCCGCCGCTGACAATGGCGCCGGCATGGCCCATCCTGCGGCCCGGCGGGGCGGTGAGTCCGGCGACAAATCCCACCACGGGTTTTGTCACATTTTGCTGCACATATACCGCGGCATCCTCCTCGGCACTGCCGCCGATTTCCCCGACCATGACCATGCCCCTGGTTGCCGCATCCCGCTCAAACGCGGCCAGGCAGTCAATAAAGGAGGTGCCGGCCACCGGATCGCCGCCGATGCCGATGCAGGTGGTCTGGCCGATGCCCTGGCGGGTCAGCTGGTGCACCACCTCATAGGTCAGGGTGCCGGAACGGGAGACCACGCCGATGGAGCCTCCCGGCAGGTGGATCGCTCCTGGCATGATGCCCGCCTTGCACAGGCCGGGGCTGATGATGCCCGGACAATTGGGGCCGATGAGCCGGGTTTGGGTCAGGGTCAGGTAATGTTTCACCTTGAGCACGTCAAGCAGCGGGATACCCTCGGTGATGCAGATGATGAGCTGCACCCCGGCATCAGCCGCCTCGCAGATGGCGTCCGCGGCAAAGGCCGGAGGCACGAAAATCATGCTGGTATTGGCCTCCGTGCGGGCAACCGCCTCCCGCACCGTGTTAAAAACCGGAATGCCGCTCACCTCAGTGCCGCCCTTGCCCGGAGTGACGCCGGCCACGATCTTTGTGCCGTAGTCCAGGCACTGCCGGGTATGAAACCGCCCTTCCCTGCCGGTGATGCCCTGCACGATAAGACGGGTTGACTGATCGACAAATATGCTCATGCAACCATCTCCGCCACCTTGGCCGCGGCATCGGCCAGATCCACAGCGGTTATCAGCGGCAGTCCGGAGTCGGCGAGAATTTTCCGGCCCTGTTCCACATTGGTGCCTTCCATGCGGATCAGCAACGGCACGCTAATCCCGCACTTGTTCGCCGCTTCAACGATGCCGCGGGCCAGAACGTCACAGCGGAGGATGCCGCCGAAGATATTAACCAGTATCCCCGTCACGTTCTGATCGCTTAAAATGATCGCAAAGCCTTTTTCCACCATCTCCGCGGTGGTCCCGCCCCCCACATCCAGGAAATTGGCCGGCTCGGCCCCGGCTTTTTTAATGATGTCCATGGTTGCCATGGCAAGTCCCGCCCCATTTACCATAACGCCGACATTGCCCGAGAGCCTGATATAGTTGAGGTTATATTCCCTGGCCCTGGTTTCAAGCGGGTCCTCTTCATGAAGGTCGCGATATGTCAGCAGATCAGCATGACGGAAAAGGGCGTTGTCGTCCAGCTCAATCTTGGCGTCCACCGCCAGGGGTGACCCTGCGCCGGTAATGATCAGCGGATTAATCTCGACAAGCAAGCAATCGTTTTCCACAAAAAGACGATAGAGTGCGGCAAGCAGGGCCGGCCACTGCTTCATGGTGTCCGGCGGGATACCAAGACCAAACAATACCTGGCGGATATGATGGGGTTGCAGGCCCTGCAGGGGGTTCACCTGCACCTTGATGAATTTGTCCGGCATGGTGGCGGCGGTTTTCTCGATATCCATGCCGCCGGCGGAGCCTGCCATGATGACAATTGACGCGGTGGCCCGGTCCGTCAGCAGCGAGAGATAGAGCTCCCGGCCGATGTCCGCCGCCTGCTCGACCAGCACCCTTTGCACCAGGCGACCCTCCGGGCCGGTCTGGGGTGTGACCAGGGTCATGCCGAGGATTTTGCAGGCCCGCCGCTGCAGCTCATCACGGTTGGCGGCAAATTTCACGCCGCCGGCCCTGCCCCGGCCCCCGGCATGGATCTGGGCCTTGATCACCAGCGGATAGCCAGGCAGGGTATCGGCGACAGCCAACGCCTCATCGAGCGTGGCGGCCACGCCGCCCTCGGGCACTGGGATGGCGTAGCGGCGGAAGAGTTCCTTGGCCTGGTATTCGTGAATTTTCATAAATCAAAAGAGCGAATAATCTATTTCGCCGCCTGTTTGGTGGGGAGCAGAGTAGTAATTTCGTCCAGAATAATAAAACCGCTGGGCAGTTCACCTTTGTTCTTCTGCAGTCCGTTGTGCTTTGCTAAATAAAGGAGGATGGAAGCAAAAAAAAAGCCCCGCCAAAGGCGAGGCTTTTTTTTGCTTTTATTCTACCATCAGGTGCCGCAGCTGCTGCCGCATGATCCGCAGGAGGAACCACCGCCCAGCGGCATGCTGGAAGAAATGGCAAATCCTGATCGTGGACCGGCATCAATGAAATCAACCTTGATGGTGCCGCAGGTGTTCAGTAAACTTGATTCAACCAGAAATTTTAAATTATCCTGATCAAAAACCTTGTCGGTGTTTTTTGGCTCATCCAGAGCCAAGCCAAGGGATGGCCCGGATCAGCCACCCTGCATCAAGGCAATCCGGATGGCAGAATCAATATTATTCTGCTCCAGATATGCTTTCAGATTTTTAATGGCCAACGCTGTAACATTCAACATGATTGCAAACCTCCTGGAAAAATTGAAAATGAGTTGAAATATCTAAAAATGACGAATTGAGAATTTCAGGTTAAATTTTTTTAAAAACAACATTGTTCAGACTTGCAAAGCTGCCGCAAATTTTTTTCACCTTACTCGAAAAAAAATCAGATAGTAATGTTTATTCAAATAATAAGTAATAAAACGCTATAAGTCAATATAATGGTCACCGGCTAAAAATGAAAAACCCGCGACTATTGTTTGCATGGGCGGATCTAACCCTCTATAATCAGAAATAAATTGATGGATATTTTTTTCTTAACAATCAATCAGGGATAGGCGATGAAAAAAATTGTTATTTCAACCGGTGGTGGAGACGCACCAGGCCTGAATGCCGTCATCTATGCAGTTGTCATGGCCTCCAACTCCAGGGGCTGGGAGGTTTACGGCAGCCGCCAGGGATATCTCGGCCTGCTGGATAAGGACGAACTGGTCAGATTGCGGCCTGATGATGTGGCGGACATCACCCCCACCGGAGGAACGATACTGGGTTCAACCAATAAAGGAAATCCCTTTGCCATGCCTGTTGAAAACCTGGCCGGAGAGTTCCATATCCGTGACGTTTCCGATCGGATCATGAGAAATTTCCTCCGCATGAATTTTTCATGCCACATTGCGGTTGGCGGAGACGGCAGCCTGGAAATCGCCCATCGCTTTGCCATAGAAAAAGGCATGCCGGTTATCGGCGTTCCGAAAACCATTGATAATGATCTGCTGGCAACGCAGTTGACCTTTGGTTTTGATACCGCTGTTTCCACGGCAACAGAGGCCCTGGACAAACTCCATTCAACTGCCAAATCCCATGACCGGGTAATGGTGGTTGAGGTCATGGGCCGGGATTCCGGCTGGATCGCCTTGAATTCCGGCATCTCTGGCGGAGCCGATGTGATCCTTATTCCGGAAATCCCCTTTGATCTCGATATAGTCTGTGAAAAGATCAACGACAATGAACTGCTGGACAAGCATTATGACATCGTTGTCGTGGCGGAAGGGGCAAGGGCCATCGACCAGGAAACCATTTATAAGGCCAATGGTGAGCTCGGCCGGTCCGAGAAGGTGCTGGGGGGAATCGGCGAATGGGTGGCCAAAGAAATCAATAAACGGACGGGGAAAGACACCAGGTCCCTGGTGCTCGGCCATCTGCAGCGCGGCGGCTCACCCACCACCTTTGACCGGCTGCTGGCCCTGCGCTTTGGCGCCACCGCGGTTCGTCTGGTGGAGAGTGAAAGTTATGATCAGATGGTTGCCCTGTCAGGAGACCAGATGTGCTCCGTTCCCCTGGCCGATGCCATAAAAAGCCGCAAAAAAGTGCCGCTGGACAGCGATAAGGTGCTGACCGCCCGGGAAATCGGCATCTGTTTCGGCGGGTAAGACAAGCCCAGGGAGGCAGGTCTCTGTGCTCATGGCCGCAAGGCCGGCCGTTTTTGCATTTTACCAGCTGCGGCGGCCCGGTGGCCCGTGTCGCGTCAGCGCCCAGGGCGGTCAAGGCTTGTCATATACTCCTCCCACTCCATGGGCAGAAGTGTTTTTTTCCGGGTATTGCACTCCTTGCAGGCGGCAACGATGTTGCCTTTGCTGCTCGTTCCTCCCCGGGCCAGGGGAATCAGATGGTCCATGGTCAGCTCTTTTGCCGGAAATTTCCTGCCGCAATAGTAGCAAATGCCCGCCGCAATTTTGTTTTTCCACCAGGATGTTCCGCGCAGGTCCCGGGCCCTGGCCTTTTCTTTTTTGATGGCCTGCTCATCCACCCCGGTAAAACCGAAATCCTCAATCATCATCGCGCATTTCCCTGGTCAGTCTTCATCGACAATATCGCCGAGAAGAATCTTTCTCGCCGCCCCCACCAGATAAAGTGAACCGGCCACGCAGATCAGGTCCTCCGGACCGGCCTCTGCTGCCGCCCGGGCCAGGGCCTCGGCGACACTGGCGCTGGCAGTGGCGCGCTCTTTGAGTGAATTCGGCAGAAAACCCCGCAGATGTTCAGCGGTTGCCGACCGCTCCGACTCCGGACGGGTAAAGATGAGGCGATGACAGTATGGGGCAATGGCATTAAGGGTTTTGGCGATGTCCTTGTCCGCCATGCTTGCCCAGACGCAGATCAGTTTTCGGTAAACAAAGTCCGAATCAAGACTCCTGGTAAGGGAGACGATACCGGCCGGGTTATGCGCCCCGTCAAGCAGATAACGGCGCAGATTGCCGTCCTCCGCAGCTAATGGCTCGGCAGGACAAGCAACGGTTTTGCCGCTTGCAATATCCAGGCAGAAATATTCCAGCCGGCCCGGCCAGCGCACCCTGGCCAGGGCTGCGCGGATATTGCCCTCGCTGACGGTAAAACCCTGTTGCGCCAGCAGGTCAAGGGCGGCCAGGGCAATTGCCGTATTATCAACCTGATGCCCGCCTTTCAGCAGCAGGGGCAGGTTGTTTCTCACCCCGCCTTCCGGCCCCTGATAGTCCCAGGAGCCGTCATCATGCCGGGCAGCCTTGAAATTCCGGCCCAGGAGGTAAAGCGGCGCCTCCAGCTCCAGACAGGTACGGCTGACCACCTCCAGACTCGCGTCCGCGGCAACGCCTGAGACCACGGGAATGCGTTTTTTGACAATGCCGGCCTTTTCCGCGGCAATCTGGGCAAGGGTTGTGCCGAGATAGGCCTCATGATCCATGGAAACATTGGTAATGATGCTGACCAGCGGGGTAATGACATTGGTGGCGTCAAGCCTGCCGCCGAGTCCCACCTCGAAAATGACGATGTCCGCCTTTTGTCCGGCAAACCAGAGCAGGGCCAGGGCGGTGGTGAATTCAAAATAGGTAATCTGCCGCCCGGCCAGGCTGTCGCGGATGATGGTTGCTGTTTCGGCAAACTCATCTTTGCTGATAAAGCGGTCATTGATCCGGAAACGTTCCCGCACGGATATGAGATGGGGCGAGGTGTAAAGACCGACCCGGTAGCCGGCCTCGCTTAACAGGGCCAGCAGGGTAGCGGACACCGATCCCTTGCCGTTGGTGCCCGCCACATGGATAAACCGCAGACCGCGCTGGGGTTGCTGTACACCTTCAAGAAAAGCGGCCATGCTGTCCAGGCCGAGCTTGATCTTGAAGAACTGCAACTGGTCCAGAAAAGACCAGGCCTCCTGGTATTGCATATTTTGCTTCCTGCGAAAAAGAGGGGGAAGGAGAATTTCCGGTTAATCGTGATGAAATCGGTCAAGCCGCTAAAAATAGCAGAACATGACGCAAGCTGCAACTGCATCGACAGGTATTCATCTTTTATTGCGAAAATTCAGCAGCTCCCCCCGCCATCTCAGCAGGAGGGGGAAGACGAGAGAGCGAGGCTCTCCATCCTGGCGTTGGCCTGCTTGTTTATTGAGGCGAAAAAGGGACACCTGGAGTGATCCTGGCGGCAGAGACCTTCCAGGTCGGCAATGCTCGGGATGTAATTTTCCTGTCTGGCAGAGCATGAGGCAACCTGCCAGTGGAACTCAGTGCTGGAATAAATCGATAAATAGTGACAAATCATGGTTATCCTCCTTGTTTTTCCAAACAAAGATACCCCTGAATTGTTAGGGATTTATTAGATAATAATTAGATTTTATAAATATTTGACTGTCTCGTGAAAAAACCTTCTCGACAGCCGTACAGTGGGTGACAAGTTACTGGTTTATAGTCAACTAAATTCGGTGCCAGGGCTTATTAGAAGCCATCAATATTTCAGGCAAGGTCCAGCTGCGCATAGTCAAGCCTGAGTGTTTTCATGCCGTGGCGGGGAAAAAAAACATCCACCGTCTTTTCTCCCGTGATCTTTTTGATCTGTCCGTGGCCGAAGAAAGGGTGTTTTACCGCCAGCCCTTCAGAAAGCATGCCGGTGCTGGTGATTTTACCCGTGCCTGAAGCAGCATTTGCCGGTAAAAACTCGTCCTTCTTTTGGCAGGAAAAGGCCATGTCCGGCTTTTCCTGCTGGGAAAACCGACGGGCAGACGCGCCGGAGCCGCTGTATGGGCTACCGCCGCCCGGACTCACATTACTAATCAGCCCTGCCGAAAGTTGGGCCAGAAAGGGGGAAATGGTGCAGTAGTGGCGCGTGCGGTCAGGGGCGATGGTTTCCCGCGGGTAGGTGAGAAAAAGACGTGTCTTCGCCCTGGTTGCCGCCACATAAAGCAGGCGTCTCTCCTCTTCAAACTGCTCGGGAAAGGGAATGGAATGGGCCGAGGGAAACTTGCCGTCCGCCAGATCGATGATGAAGACCGTGTCCCACTCCAGCCCTTTGGCGGAGTGAATGGTGGAGAGAACCAGGGTCTTGCGGTCTGATGCGGCCAAGGGGTCCGCCGTCAGGTCCGGCGGATCAAGGGAGGCATCATCAAGAAATTCCTGCAGCGTTTTATAATCGCCGATAATCGTTTTAAACTGTTCCAGATCCCGGGCCCGGCTGGGGTAATCATCATGGTACAGGCGCTCGAAAACCGGTTGATAATACTCCATGATCCTTTCAAACTGAGCAAGCGGGGTCCGGCAGTTAGCCAGGTCATAAAGCATGCGCACCAGCTCAGTAAATTCGTTTTTCCAGGCCGGGGCCGGGGGATATTTGCTCAGGGCGGCCAGGGGATCTTCCGCCTCGCCCACGGTGGCCACGATCTTCTGGGCGGTTTTCGGCCCGACCTTGGGCAGATGCAGCAGAATCCGGTGCCAGGACAGGCTGTCTTTCATGTTGGCAATCAGCCGCAGATAGGAAATGACATCCTTGACATGGGCCGTTTCGGTCAGTTTTAACCCGCCCCATTTTTCAAAGGCGATCTGGCTGCTGGCCAGTTCAAGTTCCAGCTTGAAGGAATGGAACCCGGCGCGGAACAGTACGGCCATCTCGTGATAGGGGGTGCCCTGCCGATGGAGTTCGTCTATTTTTTTGGCCACATATCTGGCCTGCTCTCCTTCGTCCCGGGCGGCAAAGAGCGCAGGCCTGTCCCCTGTTGCGATATTGCTGAACAGCTTTTTGGGGTATCTTTCCTGGGCCTGTTCGATAATGGCGTTGGTTGTTTCCAGAATTTTCTGGCTGCTCCGGTAATTCTCCTCCAGCCGGATAATCTTGGTGCCTGGATAAATTTTCGGGAAATCCATGATATTTCTGAAATCAGCGCCGCGAAAACTGTAAATGGACTGGCTGTCATCGCCGACCACCATGACGTTGCCATGACTTGAGGTGATGAGCCGCACGATCTGGGCCTGAATCCGGTTGGTATCCTGATACTCGTCCACCATCACATAGCGGAAACGGGCGGAAATCTCCCGGCGGACCGGCTCCTGCTCAGCCAGCACATCGCGGAAATTAACCAACAGATCGTCATAATCCATCAGGCCGTGATCGCGCTTGAACTGCTGGTAATGTTTGCGGATCCGGAGCAGGTCATCCATGAATTCAGCCAGATGGAAGTACTGGCTGCTGACAAGTTCCTCCAGGGGATGCGATTTGTTGACTGAGCCGCTGATGATGTTCAGGATCACCCGTTTGGAGGGAAACCGTTTGCCTGCCCCGCTTAAATCAAGGGATGACTTGATAAGATTGATAATCCCCTCGGCATCGGCCCTGTCGAGAATGGTGAAGTTCGGCGCATAGCCCACATGATGCCCGTAGCGGCGCAGCAGCAGGTTGGCCACCGCATGGAAGGTGCCCCCCATCACCCGCTGGCAGGTGTCATCAAGCAGGCTTGCCGCCCGGCCCACCATTTGCTGCGCGGCCTTGCGGGTAAAAGTGAGCAGCAGAATATTATCCGGGGCAATCCCCTGCTCCACCATATGGACCAGCCGGTAGACCAGGGTGCGGGTCTTGCCGCTGCCGGCCCCGGCAATGACCAACACCGGCCCGTTGATCGTTTGCACTGCTTCAAACTGGGCGGCATTCAGATCATTTGCGCCGATGCGTGACGGCAAACGGCTGCCGGAGCTACTGTTTAAGGGAAAAAGGCTTGTCTGTTCCATAGTTATGAACTATATATTTTTTTGGTTTGACCTGAATTTGCAAAGAAAGTAGTATAGCAAATTACAAATGATATTCAATTGCTACGCATATTCATATAGTGAGGAGGTTTTCTGAAAATGGCTGATTTGCACGATATTTTCACAGATGATGCGCTCCAGAAACTCTTCCCAGCCAGCCGGGCCAATGATTTTTTTGATGCCCTGTTCGGTGACGCCTCGGAAGGCGCCTATGATATCGCTCTGAAATTCAACGGCTACCGGTCTGAGGACAAGGAACTCCATTTTGCCCTTGATCTCATCCAGCGTCCGGGCAAATGTCTTGCCTGCAATCTGACCTATGGCCTGCCCGAGGTCTTTTCCCGCCATCCGGTGATTAATGTCAAGGGTCTGGTGGCCGACATCAACAAACTTCTTGAAGGACAGCTGAACTGCAAACAGTGGTCACTGACCAACACCAAGTCCGTTTCCAGCGCCCTGCACTTTATTCCGCTGGTGATTCAGGTTGAGTAACGCCACGGTTGCCTGTTGTATCATTTAAGTTTCTCGCATTAGGTTAAGCCTGAGTATTGCGCATAACTCTTTATTTTTACTTTCTTTTTGTTATAGCAAAAGAGACCCACTCGAAATAATTTGGGCTATCTTTGACGGAAAATTCAATTTTCACAGATTTTGTCTTTCGTGAAATAGCTCTATAGTATTTCATCCTAACTTCATCAGGCAGATCGGGAAGCGGATCTCCATCGCGAAGATTTTTTGATCGTTCTTTGTATTCTCTAAAAATATCCTCAGCATCCTCTCGGTTTGGTCTAGGTTCTGCAATAAAGTCATTAATGTGTATGATTACTTTACCTTGACTTGGCTCAATGACAATTCCTACACCCCTTTTAGGAATTCCAAACAAATCAATTTCAGGAGATCGGAACTCTATATCATGTGGAAAATTTCTTAATATTACATCACTTGCAGCCACGAATAATTCTGTTATATCAATAAAATCTTCAACTTCATTAATGTCAGGAACGTAATATTCATGTTCAACAGCATTTCGAAGCCGATTTATTTTACGAAGAATTTGAGGGCCGACTATCCCACATTTAACGCAAAAATCCAACTTCTGAGGAAAGTCGAATCGACGTTTTGGGTTGATGTACATTATTCCAAATGTTTTTGTTAATATGTCTATTTGAAGATGAAGCGCCCTTTTCGCATTGGACAATGCATTCACAAGGGTACGATCTTCTTTTTCCTCTTTTAAGTCTTCTTTTGCAAATCCTAAATAATCCCATGACGTTATAGAATATGGAGAATTAAGGGTATAGGTAGTTGCACAACCTTGGGAGAAATTTTCTAAATCACTTGGTCTGATCATTCTTTATTCTTGGCACGCATAACAATCTACTTATCTATCCAACCAGCTCAGCCAGCTGGTCAAAATACCGTCCTACATCTTCGGGACGATGAGCATCAGAGCCGGCCACCAGTCTGACCCCCAACCGCTGGGCCTCTTTGAGCAGCCTCAGCGACGGAAACGGTTCACCGCGCAGGGCAAACCCTGAGGTGTTCACCTCCAGGGCCACATCTTTCTCCCGCATCAGGGCCAGGATTTCAACCGTCCGGGCAAAATCATTCTCGGAAAAGGAAAATGTGGGGCAGTGGCGCATCACCGCATCCAGATGGCAAACCACATCCGACGGAAGCACGGCCAGGGCCTTTTTGAGCCCGTCGAAATAGGCGGCGGCGACATTCTCCACGCCGATTCTTTCCATCAGGGCAATGCTTGCCGGCCTGCGGCTCACCATATTGACATAACCCTCATCCGTTTTCAGGTAATGATAGGAGAGGCCGATGCGCTCCCAGTTGAATTTACCTAGAAAATCCACGGCTTCCGGCAGATGCTCCGGGTTGGCGCCCACCTCGACGCCGGTGCCTATCTCGATGATCCCCTGATATTTTTCCGCCAGCCGCCGGCCTTCCCCATGATAATAAACAAAATCCGCTTCGGTGAGCCAGGTTGCTTCAAAGTAGTCGATACCTGTTTCATAATGCTCCAGGAAGATGATTTTTTTAAGCCCTGCGGCAACCGCAGCCTGCACATACTCCTCCATCTCGCCCCTGGCATGATGACAAAGCCGGGTATGGACATGGCCGTCCGTGGTGATATCGATGGCGTTTCGTGGCATGATAAAATAGTCTGTAGGTATTTAGTCTGTTAGTAATGAAAACCACAGAACACACAGAGATCACAGAGAAAATATTTTTTACTTTCAGCAAGTTGTCTCTGTGGGCTTGGTGCTCTCTGTGGTTATTATTCAGTTTTTACCTAACAGACTACAGTCTAATAGTCTAACCAACCTGAGTAGTTACGTTTTATCAATAATTTTTGCGGGCCAGCACTTCCCGGGGTTTCGCCCCGTCCGCCGGGCCGATGACCCCTTCCTTTTCCATGGTTTCAATCATGCGGGCCGCCCGGTTGTACCCCACCCGCAGCCGGCGTTGAATCATGGAAATGGAGGCCTGCCCGGATTCACAGACAATGGCCACCGCCTCGTCATATTTTTCGTCCAAATCCCCTTCGTCATCTCCGTCCTGGGCTTCCTCTTCCTTTTCCACACTCTGGATGACGGATTCATCATAACGGGCGCTGCCCTGCTGTTTGAGAAAATTGACCAGCCGCTCGGATTCCTGCTCGGAAATATAGGCCCCGTGAATGCGCTGGAGCCGGGCCGTGCCGGGCGGCAGAAAGAGCATATCGCCGGAGCCGAGGAGATGTTCCGCCCCGCTGGTATCGAGGATGGTGCGGGAATCGATCTTGGAGGAGACCTTAAACGACATCCGGGTGGGGAAATTGGCCTTGATCAGCCCGGTCAGGACATCAACGGAGGGCCGCTGGGTGGCCAGGATGAGATGCATGCCCGCGGCCCTGGCCATCTGGGCCAGGCGGGCCACGGCAGTTTCCACCTCATTGGAGGAAACCATCATCAGATCGGCCAGTTCATCGATGATGATGACGATATAGGGGAGCTTTTCCTCGGCAATTTCATTATAGCTGGCAAAGCCCTTGACCCGCATCGCCTCCATGAGGATGTAGCGCCGCTCCATCTCCCGCACGGCCCATTGCAGGGCCCGGCTGGCCATCTTCGGATCAACCACCACCGGATGCAGCAGATGGGGTATGGCCTCATAGCTGGAGAGTTCGATGCGTTTGGGGTCAACCATGAGCAGACGCACCTCATCCGGGGTGGCCTTGAACAGGATACTGCAGATAATGGCGTTGATGGCCACACTTTTGCCCGCCCCGGTGGCCCCGGCAATGAGCAGATGGGGCATCCTGGTCAGATCGGCACACACCGGCCGGCCCACCACATCCATGCCCAGCCCGATGGTCAGCTTGGATTCAGCCTTGATGAATTTTTCCGTAGCCAGAATTTCCCGGATGGTAACGGTTTTCCTGACGGGATTGGGAATCTCGATGCCCACTGCCGCCTTGCCGGGGATGGAGCCGATGATGCGCACGCTTTCCGCCTGCAGGCCCAGGGCGAGATCATCGGCCAGGGAAACGATGCGGTTGATCTTGACCCCAGGGGCCGGGGCAAATTCATAGGTGGTGATCACCGGGCCGGGTGAGATACCGGTAACATTGCCCTTGACGCCGAAATCGGCCAGTTTGCTTTCCAGGGTGCGGCTGACGGTGAGATAATGCTCCCTTTCAATGACCACCTCATCCTCAGCGGGGTTATTGAGCAGGGAGAGGCTCGGCAACTGAAAATTGCCCGGTTGCACGGGCAGGGGCTGAAATTCCTCCTTGGCGGCGACACTTTTCAAGGCAACCGGTTCATGCAGTTGCGGAATGACAAGCCGTGGTTCTGCCGGCTCCTCGGTCCGGCCACGGTCTGCACCGTTGGCGCCCGGTTTTTCTTCCATGGCCTTCAGCTGTTTGCGCTGTTTCAGTTTCTGATTGATGTTCCCGCAGGTCTGCACCACACTTCTCCCCACAAAAAAGGGGGAAAAGCGCACCGTGGCCATCAGCGACAGCAGCATGACGGTGCTGTAAAAGAGAAAGGCGCCCGCCCAGCCGAAATAGGTGCTGGTCACCCCGAAGAGAATATCGCCCAGCCGGCCGGCCAGGGGGTAACTGTGCCCGAACAGGGGCAGGGTATGCCAGCAAAGAGAGGCGAAAAGCGCGCTGCTGGCCATGACCAGGCCGGTGCAGCCGCCGCAGATAATGGGCAGACGCTGGATGGCAAACCTGCCGAAAAAGATGGAAACGCCGAAAAAGAGAAAGAGAACCGGCAACCAGAAGGAACTCAGCCCCAGAAAGCTCAGGCACAGCGTGGCCAGAAAGTTGCCCACGCTGCCGCACCAGTTGGCGGATGCACCCGCAGTGTAGGGTTCAGCCGGCGGGGTGAAGCTGACAAAGGACAGGAGCAGAAAAAGACCGGCAACTATGGCTAAAACAGCGGCTACCTCTTGCACGAGAGTAGGCTGGTACGTGTAATTTGTGGTGGCTTTTACCATGGCATAGCCAAAAGACTGTTCACCGGTCCCGATTGAATGATAACTTAAGTTATTCCTTCCTTACACTGCGGCAGATGGAGTCGAGAATACCGTTGATAAAGGGGGCGGCATCATCGGTGCTGAAACGTTTGGCAATCTCAATTGCCTCATTGAGAATCACGGATGAAGGAACATCAGACATGTGGGCCAGCTCGAAACAGGCAATACGGAGGATATTGCGGTCAATGACCGCCATGCGGCTCAAACGCCAGTTTTTGGCGTGCAACTCGATCATGCTGTTTAGAGCGTCCCATTGCAGCTGAATACCGCTGATCAGCTCCTGGGCATAGGGAACCGCCTTCCTGTTCACATCAAAATGATCGCTCATGCGGGCAATATCAACCTGGTGATTGCCGCTCTGATCAATCTGATAGAGACATTGCAGGGCGAGTTCCCTTGATTTCCGGCGAATACTCATATCAGGCTTTTTAACAGATTCACCATCTCGATGGCGGCGGCCGCGCACTCGGAACCCTTGTTGCCGGCCTTGGACCCGGCCCTCTCAATGGCCTGCTCGATCGTATCGGTGGTAAGCACGCCGAATATTATGGGCACCCCGCTCTCCATGCTGGCCTGGGCGATGCCCTTGGCCGCCTCGTTTGCCACAAAATCAAAATGCGGGGTCGCTCCGCGGATAACGGCGCCGAGACAGATCACCGCGTCATAGCGTCCGGATTTGGCCATTTTCTGGGCAACCAGGGGTATTTCAAATGCCCCCGGCACCCGGGCGACCTCAATGTCACCATCTGCCGCGCCGAAACGCAGCAGGGTGTCAAGGGCACCCTCCAGCAGACGTTCCGCGATAAATGAGTTAAAACGGGCCAGCACGATGCCGATTTTTTTCCCTTCAGCCTGGAAATTCCCCTCAAAATATTTTGCCATTACATCACTCCAAATTACTTTTCAGTCTTCGTTTTCAGAACCGTTCAGTTCAAGAAGGTGGCCCATTTTATCCTTTTTACAACGCAGATACCCCAGATTTTCCGGAACAGGGTTGGTCTCGATCTTTACCCTGTCCACCACCTCCAACCCGTATCCCTCAAGTCCGACAATCTTTTTGGGATTATTGGTCATCAGTTTCATCTTTCTGACCCCGATGTCGCGCAGGATCTGGGCGCCGATGCCGTAATCACGCAGATCGGCCTTAAAGCCAAGTTTGAGATTGGCCTCAACCGTATCAAACCCCTTGTCCTGCAGGGCATAGGCCTTGATCTTATTGGCCAGGCCGATGCCCCTGCCCTCCTGGTGCATATAGAGGATGACGCCGCAGCCCTCGCGGTTGACCATGCGCATGGCCGCCTGCAGCTGGCCGCCGCAGTCGCACCGCATGGAGCCGAAAACATCGCCGGTCAGACATTCGGAATGGACCCGCACCAGCACCTCTTTGTCAGCGCTGATCTCGCCCTTGATCAGGGCCAGATGCTCATAGTCATCAACATCATTGGTGTAGGCCACGGCCTTGAATTCACCGCCATAGCGGGTGGGCAGAACTGTTTCCGCGGCCCGGTGGACCAGCTTGTCCATTTTCATTCTGTAGGCGACCAGGTCGGCTATGGTAGCGATCTTCAGGCCGTGTTCCTGGGCGAAAATTTTCAGATCAGGCATCCTGGCCATGGTGCCGTCGGCTTTCATGATCTCGCAGATGACCCCGGCCGGCACCAGCCCGGCCAGCCTGGAAATATCGACTGAGCCTTCGGTCTGGCCGGTTCGCACCAGCACGCCGCCCCTTCTCGCCCGCAGAGGAAAAACATGGCCCGGGCTGACCAGATCCTCAGGCTGCACATCAGGAGCCACCGCCGCCTGAATGGTCCTGGCCCTGTCGGCCGCTGAGATGCCGGTGGTCACCCCGTGGCGCGCTTCAATGCTGACGGTAAAAGCGGTTTGATAAGGCGACTGATTATTCTGCACCATCATGGGCAGTTTCAGTTTGTCAAGATGCTCCGGGGTCAGGGTCAGACAAATCAGGCCCCGGCCATGGGTCGCCATGAAATTAACGGCTTCCGGGGTAGCCATCTGGGCGGCCATGAAGAGATCCCCTTCATTTTCCCTGTCCTCATCATCAACAAGGATGATCATCTTCCCTGCTCTGATGTCTTCTATTACCTCTTCTATACTGCTTACCGGCATATTCTTCACCTGATCCGGCCGGGCCGGATATGAAAAATTAATATAATGAAAGCGTAAATTAGGGGGTATTCTAAGTATCTTTGCAATTTAATCCAGTGCTGTTGCCAATAAAAACAAGATTATTTCAAAAACCCATGTTCCGCCAGAAAAGCGGGATTAAGGCGTGACGATGGCGGCCTGTCGCCGTTTTCTTTCACCTGCAGCAGCTTTTCCACATATTTACCGATCAGGTCAACCTCAATATTGACCAGATCTCCCTGCTGCAGAGACCCCAGGGTGGTGACCTGCAGGGTATGCGGGATGATGGCCACCGAAAAGGCGCGGTCATCACAGTAATTTACCGTAAGGCTGATGCCATTGATGGTGATGGAGCCCTTTTCAACAATATAGCGGCCTGATCCTTTGGGGACGGCAAAATGGAACCGCACGAAATCGCCTTCAGGCTTTATTTCCAAAACCTTCGTGGTGGCATCCACGTGGCCGCTGACCAGATGGCCGCCCAGGCGATCACTTAAACGCAGCGCCCGCTCCAGATTCAACTTCTGGCCTACGGCGATACCGCCCAGATTGGTGCGGGATAGGCTTTCCGGAGACACATCAACCTCAAAACGCCGGCCGGCAATCTTTTTGGCAGTGAGACAGACGCCGTTGCAGGCGATGGATTCGCCTTCCGCCGGCTCAGTGAGATCAAAATCCGCCTCCACCCCGAAAACCATGCCGCCGCCCGACGGCCTTTTGTCGATGAGTTTGCCTTTGCCCTGGATAATACCGGTAAACATTTTATCACTTATAACCGTTTTGCATTAAATCAGCACGCTGGGTGGCTGACTGGATATCCTTGATGAATTCGTAAAAACTAAAAAATTAACCGCAGAGAGCACAAAGCCCACAGAGATAACTTTCTGAAAATAAAAATATTTTCTCTGTGATCTCGGTGCGCTCTGTAGTGAAAACAGATTTTTTACTCGATCACCATCCTTTACTCACTGGTAAACAAGCCGTCGATCAGCACATCATCAGCAAAACGCCTGATGCGGCGGGTGACAAATTTTTTGGCCTCCTGTACTCCGGCAAGGCCGAGACTGTCGATAACCGGCACGGCGTCGCCTCCCAGAAAAAAAGGGGCCAAAAAAAGACAGACCTGATCCACCAGACCTGCCCGCAGAAAGGACCCATGCACCTGGCTGCCGCCTTCCACCAGCAAGCTGTTAATCTGGGCCGCGCCTAAAAACCGCAGCACCTGCCGCAGATCCAGATAACCGTCCTGGCCGCTGTCAACCCGGATGATTTTTGCTCCCGCCTTTTCCAGGGCCTCTGCCTTAGCCGGATCAGCCTGGTGAGAACAGAAAATCCAGGTTGGCGCCGGGGACGGCTGCCTGAGCATCCTGGCACCGGGGGCCAGCCGGAGCCTGCCGTCCAAGATCACCCGTAAAGGATCTTTGCCCTTTTTCCCCTTTAACCTGGTGGTAAGCGAAGGATCATCGGCCAGGGCCGTTCCCGCACCGATGAGAATTGCGTCCACCCGGTTGCGGAGGCGATGCACCTCAGCCCGGGATTTTGCACAGGTAATCCAGCTGCTCTGGCCGTTTGCCGCCGCTATCCGCCCGTCAAGACTGCAGCCTGCCTTCATGATCACCCAGGGCAGGCCGATGGTGATGTGTTTGATAAAGGGATAATTCAACTCCCGGCATGCTTCGGCCAGCACCCCGGTTCTAACCTCAATGCCGCTGCTCTGCAGAAAGGCGCAGCCGGAGCCGGCAACCAGCGGATTCGGATCAATCATGCCGACCACCACCCTCTTGATGCCGGATGCAAGTATGGCGCGGGTACAGGGCGGGGTGCGGCCGGTATGGTTACAGGGCTCAAGAGTGACGTAAATGGTCGCTCCCCGGGCATTCTCCCCGGCCACCCGCAGGGCGTGCACCTCGGCATGGGGCGTCCCGGCCTTTTTATGATATCCGCTGCCGACCACCCTGCCGTCTTGCACCACCACAGACCCGACCGCAGGATTGGGGGAGGTTCTGCCCAGACCCCTGCGGGCCTCCCGCAGGGCCATTCTCATAAAGACCAGGTCAGGATCCTTCACTCTTTTCATTTTCCCGACCGCCGAGCAGGCCCTTCAATTCCTCCATGAACTCATTTAAATCCTTAACTGCCGGTAAACCGAGGCAAAACGGACATAAGCCACCTCGTCAATATTGCGCAGGGCGTCCATCACCCGGGCGCCGACAATCCGGACCGGGATTTCCCTCTCCCCCATGTCCTGTAATTCCCTTTCAAGATTATCCACGAATTCTTCGATCTGGGTCATGCTCACCGGCCTCTTTTCACACGCCTTTTTCAGACCGGAAACCACCTTGGAACGGTCCCATGCCTCCCGGCGGTCATCTTTTTTGATGAGCATGGGCATGGTCACCTCCAACCGTTCATAGGTGGTGAAGCGTCGGCCGCAGGAATCGCACAGACGCCGGCGCCGGGTTATCGTGTAGTCTTTATTGAGGCGGGAATCAACCACCTTGTTTTCAAGATGGCCACAGTAGGGGCATTTCATTTTTCAGCCTGCAATAACTCTGAAATGGAACAAAGGCCACAAAGAGATCGGAGCCTCTCTGTGGCCAGTGCAAGGGGGAATTATACTCCGTTACTTTCAGACGTTTTCTGTCGCGGTCCCCATCTGGATCAGCGGAATACCTGCTTCGGCCAGCATGGAGGCGGCCAGGGTGTCCGCATAGCCGTCCTTGTAGTATATGGCCTTGACCCGGGCATTGATCAGCATCTTGCTGCAAATTGAGCAGGGCATATTGGTGCAGTAAACCGTGGAATTTTCCACACTGACCCCGTGCAGCGCCGCCTGAATAATGGCATTCTGCTCGGCATGCAGCCCCCTGCACAATTCATGTCGTTCACCGGAAGGGATATTCTGCTGGGCACGCAGACAGCCGACTTCCAGACAATGACGCACCTTGGAGGGGGCACCGTTATAACCGGTGGCGATAATTCGTTTGTCCCGCACCAGGATCGCGCCAACCTTGCGCCGGAGGCAGGTTGAGCGCTGGGCAACCAGTTCCGTAATGGAAAGAAAATATTCAGACCATGATGGGCGCTGGTCGGGATTAATCATCATCACGCACTAAATCAGGATACAGGGGGAACTCATCACACAGCATGCGGACTTCAAGCCGGATGGCAGCAAGTTCCTCCTTGCGGTCGCGGTTGACGATAGCCCGGTTGATCCAGGCGGCGATTTTGGCCATTTCCGGCTCTTTCAACCCCCTGGTCGTCACCGAGGGAGTGCCGATGCGGATACCGCCCGTGACGAAGCGGCTCTGGGTATCAAAAGGTATGGCATTCTTATTGACCGTAAGTCCTGCGCCCTCCAGGACCTCCTCGGCGATTTTGCCGGTGATATTCTTGTTGTTTAAGTCAACCAGCAGCAGATGGTTGTCCGTACCGCCCGAGACGAGCTGGAAACCGAATTTCTGCAGATTTTCCGCCAGGGCACTGGTATTTTTAATCACCTGGGCCTGGTAGATTTTAAACTCTTCCGTCATGGCCTCCTTGAAGCTCACCGCTTTGGCGGCAATAACATGCACCAGCGGTCCGCCCTGGATGCCCGGGAATATTTTGCTGTTCAGTCTCTTGTCAAACTCCCCCTTGGCCAGGATCAACCCGCCCCGGGGCCCGCGCATGGTCTTATGGGTGGTGGTGGTGACAAAATGGGCATGGGGTACCGGTGAAGGGTGCATGCCGGCTGCCACCAGACCGGCGATATGGGCCATATCCACCATGAAAAGAGCGCCAATCTTATCAGCAATTCTGCGAAATCCCTCAAAATCAATCAGCCGGGGATAGGCACTCGCCCCGGCCACGATCATCTTCGGCTTTTCCGCCAGGGCGATACGCTCCACCTCTTCCATGTCAATCTGGCCGGTTTCCTTTTTCACCCCATAGGAGACGAAATCGTAAAGCTGCCCCGAGAAATTGACCCCGCTGCCGTGGGTAAGATGACCGCCATGGGCCAGATCCATACCCAGCACCTTATCCCCCGGCTTGAGCGTGGCGAAGTAGACAGCCATATTGGCCTGACTGCCGGAATGGGGCTGCACATTGGCATATTCGGCCCCGAAAATTTCCTTTGCCCGATTGATGGCCAGAGACTCGATCTCGTCGGCATACTCGCAACCGCCATAATATCGCTTGCCCGGGTAGCCTTCGGCGTATTTGTTGGTGAAAATGGAGCCCTGAGCCTCGAGCACGGCCATGCTGACGATATTTTCAGAGGCGATCAGCTCAAGCTGGTTGGTCTGCCGTTCAAGTTCATATCTGATGGCTCGATAAACAGCCGGGTCAGTTTGTTTTAATGATGACATAAGTACTCTTTAAATTAGTTCATATTGCCGAAACAGCGGTATTTCTGCGACCTGGTTACCACCCTGATCTCCCGGCATTTGGGATACAGGAGACAGGAGATAGAATGCAGGTTTCTTGATTGTATTACGTTTACTTCCGGCTCCTGAATTCTGTATCCTGAATTCTCTGGAAACATGCTTGTCTGACTAAAAAAAATTTAATTTCAGCAAGTTGCCAAAACTCAGGAATTTTGGATCAAAACATTTCAATACGGCGCAGATGACGGTTCCCGGCAAAGTCAGTGGCAAGCCAAGTGCGGACGATTTCCTCGGCAAGGCCCGGTCCCGTTACCCTGGCCCCAAGACATAACACATTGGCGTTATTGTGTTCCCGGCTCATACGGGCCGAAAACATCTCGGTGCACAGGGCAGCCCTGATTTTTTTATTGCGGTTGGCAGCCATGGACATGCCGAGTCCGGTGCCGCAGATCAAAATTCCGCGGTCACAGGTATTATCCGCCACCAGCTCACACACGGCTTTGGCATAGTGGGGATAATCAACTGAAAGAGTCGAGTCGGTTCCCTGGTCATTTACCTCATGTCCGAGCTCCGCCAGCAGGGGCAAAATGACCTCTTTTAAGGTAATACCGCCGTGATCACAGCCAATGGCAATCTTCACATCTATTCCTCGAAGCGTTTCATGATAATGACGGCGTTGGTCCCGCCGAATCCGAACGAATTGGACATGGCCGCCCGGATTTTCATGTCCCGGGCGCTGCCCGGCACATAATCAAGATCACATTCATCATCAGGATTTTCAAGGTTTGCCGTGGGAGGAACAACCTGATTATGAATGGACAGTGCCGTAAAAATGGCCTCAATCCCCCCTGCCCCGCCCAGCATATGCCCGGTCATGGATTTGGTCGAACTGATGGCAAGCCTTCTGGCATGATCACCATAAACACTCTTGATGGCCCGTGTCTCGACAACATCATTTAACGGCGTTGAGGTGCCGTGCGCATTAATATAGTCAATCTCGTCGACATTCATTTGCGCATCGGCCAGGGCCATTTTCATACAGCGGATTGCGCCATTTCCATCTTCAGGCGGGGCCGCCATGTGGAAGCCGTCGCCGGACAGCCCGTAACCCGCCATTTCGGCATAAATGCGGGCTCCCCTTGCCTTGGCATGCTCCAGTTCCTCCAAAATGAGAATTCCCGCACCCTCGGCAATGATGAAACCGTCCCGATCCCGGTCAAAGGGCCGCGAGGCCTTCTCCGGAAAATCATTATTTCTGGAAAGGGCCTTCATGGCGTTGAATCCGCCGACGGCAAGGGGACAGATAACGGATTCGCTGCCTCCGGTGACCGCCGCGTCGCAGATGCCGGTACTCACCAGACGGAAGGCCTCGCCCACGGCGTGGGTGCCGGCCGCACAGGCGGTGGTTACGGACAGATTCGGCCCCTTGAGCTTCTTGACGATGGAAATCTGGCCGGCGCCCATGTTCGGGATAACCATGGGAATGAAAAAAGGCGTGATGCGTTTCGGTCCCCGCTCGAGACAAATCTGGTGATATTTCTCAATGGTGGACAGCCCGCCGAGGCCGCAACCGGTGATGACCCCGACCCGGGCGGCATTTTCTTCAGTAACCGTAAATCCTGAATCGGCAAAGGCCATCTCCGCCGCAGCAACAGCATATTGCACAAAGAGATCAAGGTGCTTAGCCGTTTTCGGGTCAATGAAATCTTCGGCGATGAAATCCTTGACCTCGGCGGCAATTTTGACTGCATGGTCTGCGGTATCAAAGCGGGTTATCGGAGCGACCCCGCTCCTGCCGGCGCAGAGTCCATTCCATGTTTTTTCATTGCCGGTACCCAGGGGGGTGACGAGACCAACACCGGTAACTACTACTCTTCTAGCCATTGGCAACCTCGAAAGCTTGAGATATTACCAAACCCTGAAACATGGTGCCTATCACACGATCATGGAGAAACATAAATGCGCTAAGGCCGGTTATTTCAAGGAATTAATATGATCGATCGCATGCTGAACGGTTGTTATTTTTTCAGCTACGTCGTCCGGAATCTCGGTATCAAAAGCCTCTTCCATTGCCATAATGAGTTCGACAAGATCCAGAGAATCTGCCCCGAGATCATCAACGAAAGAGGCGGCGGGAACTACTTTTGCTTTGTCAACACTGAGCTGCTCAACAATAATATCAATAAGTTTTTCTTCTTTAGACATGATTTTCTCCTTCTTTTTCCTGATAACCCGTACTGTTGCCCGCTTGGGCCCCAGAGGTCTGTATACGCTTTTTCCACTAACCCATGAACATTCCGCCATTAACATGGATAAACTGACCGGTGACATATCGGGCTTCTTCTGAAACCAGATAGGCAACCGCAGCCGCCACATCTTCAACAGTCCCTAAAGAATTCATGGGGATTTCTGCTTTGATTTTTTCAGTTACCTCTTCAGACAGCTCCTTGGTCATATCGGTATCAATATAACCGGGAGCAACACCATTGACAGTGACCCCGCGTGAGGCGAGTTCTTTGGCCACGGAACGGGTAAGACCCACCATGCCCGCCTTGGCCGCCGCATAGTTGGCCTGCCCGGCATTGCCGGCAAAACCGATTACCGACGTAATCGAAACAATCCGTCCCCAACGCTGTTTCATCATGGGGCGGCTTACCGCCTTGATACAATTGAAAGCGCCTTTCAGATTGGTGTCAATAACCTCATCCCATGCCTGTTCCTTCATCATGGCAATGAGCCCATCCCGGGTTATTCCCGCATTGTTGACCAGAATATCAACCCGTCCGAAATCGGCCACTATCTTTTTAAAAGCGGCCTGCACCTGCTCGGCAGCGGCAACGTCGAACTGGTAGGCCGCGGCGTTGCCGCCCGCTTCTTTAATCGAGGCCACCGTCGCTTCCGCGGCATCGGGCCGGCTCACATAGTTAACTACCACAGTGGCACCCATGCCGGCAAGGCGCAGGCAGATAGCCTTGCCTATGCCGCGGCTTCCTCCGGTGACCACTGCTATTTTTCCGTCCAATCTCATGTCGTACCTGTTGGTTCAGCTGCTTAGCAAATTTATGATGAACGCGCCTGCTTTATTTTTTCAATTAATTTCGGCAGAATTTCAAAAACATCACCAACCACGCCGTATGTTGCCACATCAAATATGGGGGCATGGGGATCCCGGTTGATGGCGACAATGGTATCCGATGACTGCATCCCGACCAGATGCTGGATTGCCCCGGAAATACCACAGGCGATATACACCTTGGGACTGACGGTTTTGCCGGTCTGCCCCACCTGGTGGGGATAGGGCACCCAGCCGCTGTCTACGGCCGCCCTGGAGGCAGCCACAGCTCCGTCAAGCTGATGCGCCAATTCAGTAATCAAGGCAAAACCCTTTTCACCCTCAAGGCCGCGGCCGCCTGAGACAACGATATCAGCCTCGTTGAGATTGACCTGATCGCCTTCCAGGGCCACAAAGTTGCGCACCTTCACCCGGGAAGCAAGCCGCGCAGGGGCGATGGTGCAATGAATGATTTTTCCCTGGCGGGCGGGATCAGGCGCATTGGCCTTCATCACCAGCGGCCGCACGGTTGCCATCTGCGGGCGAGTATTGGAGCTGGCGATGGTGGCCATGATATTGCCGCCGAAGGCGGGCCTGGTCTGCAGCAGGGCGCCGTCTTCCGGCTGGATATCGAGCTGCGTGCAGTCAGCAGTGAGTCCTGTTTTCAGCGAGGTTGCCACCCGGGGAATAAAGGAACGGCCGATGGCCGTGGCGCCGGCCAGAATCACTTCAGGTTTATACTGGCGGGCCAGATCCTCAAGGGCGTTGCCGTAAGCCTCATCAGTAAACTGGGCAAGGGCCTGATCTTCGACAACATAGACCTTATCCGCCCCAGAGGAAATAAGCTGAGCCGGCACATCTCCTGCGTGGTCGGTGAGCAGCACAGCCGACAACGGCACCCGCTTCTGGTCTGCCAGTTTACGGCCGACCCCGAGCAACTCATGGGTGACTGGGGCGATTCTGCCATGGCGGTACTCGGCATATACCCAGATACCGGTCCAGGAGAACAGATCATCTTTTTCCTCGCGATCCATGCCCTCAATCTTCAAGGCCCCGGCTTCGCAGGAATCAACGCAACCGCCGCACAGGACACAGTTTTCATTTACCTCGGCAATGCCGTCAACCACATGAATTGCGTCAAAGGCGCAATTTGCCTCACAGAGTCCGCAGCCAATACAGGCATCAATATCTATCAGCAACATAACCCTAACACCATTCCAGCAATTTTTCAGCCAACTGATTGACCTGTTCCTGTACCGTGCCTTCAATCATGGTCCGGTCGCCCTTCAGCTGGGGGGCAAAAACCCTGACCACCCAGGTGGGAGAACCTTTCAGCCCCAACTGGGCAGTATCGGCATCAATATCTGCGGCAGTCAGGGTGGTGATGGCCAGCTTTTTCGCCTTCATTTTTCCTTTGAGGGAAGGAAGCCGGGGTTCATTGATTTCCTTGACCACGGTAAAGAGGGCCGGCAGGGCGACTTCCACCTCATCATAGCCGTCATCCATTAACCTTTCGACAACGAATGTTTGGTCATTGGCTTCTACAATCCTGCGGACGCAGGTGACATAAGGAATGTCCATCCTTACGGCCAGACCCGGCCCGACCTGGGCGGTATCACCATCAATGGCCTGCTTGCCGCACAAAATGAGATCAGCCCCGCCTATCTTTTTGATGGCCTGGGACAGGGTATAGGTCGTTGCCAGGGTATCGGCCCCGGCAAAGGCCCTGTCGGAGACCAGAACCGCCTCATCAGCCCCGCAGGAAACGGATTCGCGCAGTATCTCCGCGGCCTGGGGCGGCCCCATGGTCAACACAATCACTGTGCCGCCATGCTTTTCCTTGAGGCGGACCGCCTCTTCAAGGGCATGGCGGTCATAGGGATTGATGATGGATTGCACCCCTTCCCTGGATAAGGTATTGGTCTTGGGGTCCAGACGGACATCTTTTGCGTCCGGGACCTGCTTGACACAGACTATAATCTTCATCAGGCTTTCGTATACTCCTTGTTCAGTTCCTGACCAACCACGTTGCGCTGTATCTGGTTGGTACCTTCATAAATCTGGAGGATTTTGGCGTCTCGCATCATCTTTTCAACCGGATAATCCCGCATGTAACCATAACCGCCGAGAACCTGCACCGCATCAACCGTGACCTTCATGGCCATATCGGTGGCAAACACCTTGCACATGGAAGAGGCTTTGGACATATCCTTGGGATGGGCGTCAATGTGCTTGGCCGCCGCGTAAACCAGAGCGCGGGCCGCCTCAAGCTGGATGGCCATATCGGCGAGCATGTGCTGCACGGCCTGAAAAGAGATAATCGGTTTACCGAACTGCACCCGCTGCTTGGCATAGGTGACGGCCACATCCAAGGCTGCCTGGCCAAGGCCGACGCCGAGGATGGCAATACCCGGCCGGGACTTATCCAGGGTTTTCATGACCGTAATGAAACCAGTGCCTTCCCGGCCGATGAGCCGGTCTTTGGGAATGCGGCAGTCCTTGAAGATGAGCTCCCGGGTGGAAGATGCCCGGATACCCAGCTTCTTTTCCTTGACCCCGTAAGAGAAACCCGGATCAGTATCTTCAACGACAAACATGGATGCACCGCGGGGGCCTTTGGACCGATCGGTGATGGCAATAACCGTGTAAATCTTGGCTTCACCGGCGTTGGTTATCCACTGTTTGGTGCCGTTCAGCACCCATTCATCACCATCGAGAACAGCGGTGGTCTGGATGCCTGAGGCATCACTGCCGGCATTGGCTTCGGTGAGGGCAAAAGCGGCTTTTTTCGCGCCCGTGGCAATTTCCGGCAGATATTTCCGCTTCATATCTTCACTGCCGGAAATCATAATGGGAAATGCGCCAAGCGCGCTGGCGGCAAATGCCGTTGCCACGCCGACGCAACCGCGGCCAAACTGTTCCAGAGCTAAAACGATCTCAAAGGTGCCTGCCCCGAAACCGCCGTATTCCTCGGGAATATAAATACCAAAAAGATCCGCTTTGGCAACAGCGTCAAGAATATCTTTGGGAAACTCTTCGGATTCATCGAGAGCTGCGCGTTGGGGAATGATTAACTCGTCGGCAATCTGCCGGGAGAGATCAACTATCATCTGCTGTTCTTCAGTTAAAAAATAATCCACAGCTTACTCCTCAACAAAATTATCATCAGAAAATTCTACCATCGAAATAAAGCGGCACCCCAGGTGAAACCTCCACCAAAGGCGCAGAGCAGGACAAGATCTCCAGGATTGATGCGCCCTTCCCGGTTTGACTCATCCAAGGCTATAGGAATACTAGCCGCCGATGTATTACCATATTTGTCCAGATTTATGTAGACTTTTTCACTGGCTACCCCAAGCCTTTCTCCCAGGCTTTTCAAGATACGGATATTGGCCTGGTGGGGGATAATAAGGGCGATATCATCGACAGATACCTGCTCGCTGTCGAGCACATTCTTAATAGCCATGTCCATGGAACGCACCGCATATTTAAAAACATCCCGGCCGGCCATTTTGATATAGGAGCCGTCATTTTCCTTGCTGCACAGATCCTTGTTCATGCTCGGCGCACTGTCCATATAGAGAAGTTTGTACAGGCTGCCGTCTGAGAAAAGTTTGCTGGCCAGCATGCCGCGTTGCTCGGTTGTCCCGGTAACCACACAGGCCCCGGCTCCATCGCCGAAGAGAACGCAGGTGTTGCGGTCCTCCCAGTTGACCCGGCTCGATAATGTCTCGGCGCCGACAACTAGAATTTTCATATCGGGATCGGCTTTGATGTATTTATCAGCCACATCAAGACAAAAGATAAAACCCGAACAGGCGGCATTGATATCAAGAGCAAATGCGCGCGTCGCGCCGAGTTCTTTCTGCACCAGGCAGGCGCATGACGGCATGCCCATATCGGGGGTGATCGTGCCGACAATGATCATGTCGATGTCAACGGGTGCCAGCCGGGCCATATCCAAAGCCCTGCGGGCGGCGGCGGCGGCAAGTTTGGAGGTTTCCTCTCCCGGACCGGCGATGCGCCTGTTTTTTATGCCCGTCCGGGTGGTGATCCACTCGTCGGAGGTATCCACCATTTTTTCCAGATCCGCATTGGACAGCACTCTCTCCGGCAGGGCTGAACCAGTGCCGAGAACAACCAGTTTGTTCATTTAAGCTGCTCCCGCCGGAACATCACTTTCCTCAAAATGAGATAAAGCCGGTTTTGTAGTTTCAAGCATTGCGAGAATATGGTCATTGACATTATGTTTGGCCAGACCATCTGCTACCAGCAGGGCATTCTTGATAGCCACCTTATTGGACCTGCCGTGGCAGATAACCCCTGTGCCGTTGAAGCCAAGCAAGGGAGCCCCGCCATATTCGGCATAATCAACACGTTTTTTGAAATTGCGGAAGGCCTGTTGGGCGAGAAAATATCCCATTCTCGCTTTGAATGATTTGCCGATTTCTTCCCTGAGCATGGCTAAAACAGCTTCAGCCAACCCTTCACTGAGCTTCAGACAAACATTGCCGACAAATCCGTCGCAGACGATAACATCCACATCACCAACAAAGGTATCACGGCCCTCAACATTGCCTATATAGTTCAGTCCACTGCTCTGAAAAAGGGAATGGGCGCTTTTCACCAGGGCATTTCCCTTGCCTCCCTCTTCGCCGATACTGAGCAGGCCGACCCGGGGTTTTTCAATGCCATACATGATACGGGAAAAAGCGGCAGCCATAACCCCGAACTGCAGCAGATGTTTGGGGCGGCAATCAACATTTGCGCCGACATCCATGACCACAACCGGGCCTTTCAGGGTTGGAAAAACGCTGGCAATTCCCGGACGCGATATATCCTTCAACCTGCCGAGAAATTTGATGGCCGCGGCCATGACAGCCCCGGAATTCCCGGGGCTGACCACTGCATCGACTTCATGCTTTCTGAGCAGCTCAAAGGCAACGACAATAGATGAGTCTTTCTTTTTGCGAACAGCCTCAATCGGTGAGTCGTGCATGGTAATGACCTGGGAAGTCGGCACAAAATTAACCAGTTGCAAGATACCTTCTTTTTGCAGAGCGGGCTTAATCTGCTCCTCACCACCGACTATAGTGAGATGAATATCCGTCTCACGGACAGCCAGCGCGGCACCTGCAACCATCTCCGCAGGGCCGCGGTCACTTCCCATGGCATCAAGAGCTATCCGCACGCAACTTCTCCTCTGGCCAAATGAGCAGGTTTCTTTTTCAACTGAAGCAGGCTCTTCAATGCATTTTCCAGGTCTTTACATCTCAAGGCAGCTTAATTACAGGCTACTGCTGCCCCAAATTCAGCCAGTGGATTTTAGTCAAGATCTTTTTCACCAAGATCAATGACTTTACGACCCTTGTAGGAACCGCATCCGGAACAGAGCCGATGCGGCAGTTTTGGTTCACCACATTCAGAGCAGGTGGAAATGGTGGGTGCGGTCAATCCGTCATGGGAACGACGAATTCTGGTACGGGCATGCGAGTGTCTTCTTTTCGGTAAGGCCATTACTTTTCCTCCAACCAACGAGTTTATGTGAAAAATTAACTTTTTAAATTAACCGCTTAAATTTACTGCAAAACCACTAACCCTTCAATTTGGCTAACACACTGAAGGGCGAAGAAGTATCCGGCGGACATCGGCATTGTTCATAATTGAGATTTGCCCCGCATTTACTACACATCCCACGACACTCTTCGGAGCAGAGTTTTTTCATGGGCACGGCAAGGTATAGCTGCTGCTGCAATATATCGGTAATATTGATTTCGCTATTTTCAAGGATGTCCATATCCATCTCGTTATCGTGACAGTAATGGTCTTTTTCCTCCATTTCATTTATGCCTTCCGTTGGAAGTTCCAGATCAATTCTGAAATCGGAGTCCAGCGGCAGATGGAATTTGCCGAGACAACGGTCACAGGTAAAGACAGCGGTCGCCGCAAATCTCCCCGTAACCACTACACGTTGCCCGAGTCTTTTCAGTCTGAGCGAGGCATCCGCTCTCCCCAGACGTTCCAGATCATCAGGAAACCAACGCGCATCGTCAACAGAGAGGGACAAACCCTCTTCCGGAATTTCATAAAAATCAATCTTCACAACACAGGCTCCAAAAGCGACATACAGCAGGCACAGGAACAAGAAATTATAGATAAAATTAATTTCTTGTCAAGAGCTTTCATTGAGACGAACAGAAATAGGAAGGGAATGAAGGAAAAAAGAAACCTTATGCAGTTAAAGAAGTTCCGCCAGCCTTGATCCGGTATACTGCAGGCGCAAACCGCAAACCACTACTATTTTCTTGAGAAGTTTGATAGATAAAACAGGTTCTTTCTGAAAAAGCCGCTGGGCATTCGCAAAGGAGAGAACATAGGCCAGTGTTTCCTCAACCGCGGAAATCGTAACCGAATGCTGATGGGATGCGGCTACAGCCATCTCCCCGAAGAGGGAACCTTTTTCTAAAATGGCCAGTATGATGTTTTTCCCCGGGAATCTGCCTTCACGCTTGACAACCAGGCCGCCATCCACCAGGAAGCCCATATAATCCATGGGGTCGCCTTGCTGCCACACGATCTCTCCTCGCGCAAAGTGACGCGGTTCAAGATAAGTGATGAGTTGCTCCATCTCTTTTTCCGTGAATTCGGGAAACACCTGAGAAAACCGGTGTTGAGCAGCCTGAGATTCTGCTGTTTTTGCTTGCGCACCTTGCATGATAGTGCCTATTGCCCTTCCGCCGGAATTTTTGCCACTTTTTCATCAATCCGTTTCACCAGTCCGGCATATTTTTCTTTCATGATTATGTCGTTAAACTGGCTCCGGTAATTCTGCACCAGACTGACGCCTTCAATAATCACATCGTAAATACGCCATCTGTCCTGGGCCTTATAGAGCTTATAACTGATCGGAATATCGAGATCGTTGTGCTTGATGATGGTAGGAACCAATGATTTGTTTTCCCTTACTGATTCTTTTAGAAAGATAATCTTTTCATCTGAATAGGTTTCAATTTTATTTATATAGGAATTTTCAATCAACCTGGAAAAGAGTTCAACAAAATGGTCTTTGTCCGCATCAGCCACATCCTGCCAATGCTTACCCAGCGTCAATTTCGACATCTCTTTAAAATCAAAATGATGGCGCACCACGGTAAGGATCAGCTTTCTTCTTTGCTGACTGTTTTCCGGAAGTTTCAGCTGATCATTATTCAATATCGCCATTATTTCTTCAACCGCGCTCTGCATATAGTCTGCCGGGCTGTTCAGACAGGAGGCCTCATCGGCTTTGAGCAACAGGGCAAAAAGGCAACACATCAATATTGCCGTAGTTTGCCAGCGGACAGATAATTTATTCATAACGGCGCGAAAATAATAATCAAACCGGCGTAAGGATGGCGAATGTCTCGGCATCCCCGGGCAACAATACCAAGAGACTGGCGAGGTGAATTTCAATAAATTTTAGCATTCTTTTTTGAGTCTTTGATTTTGCTTTGACGATACTGAATATATGCATCGCGAAGCGAGATATAAGGATCGAATGAAGATTGCAGAAACGCCTCGTAATCCCCGATAACCAGGGAGGTATTATTCACTTGCTGGCCGCCGTACAAGGCCAGGCCGTCATTGAGATCATTCTGCATGACCCAGCCAAGAGGGCTCAGATAGGAGTCACCGAATAATCCCACGCTATCACGCATGGTGGATGGCCCCAGGACTGGCCAACAGAAATAAATACCATCACCCATCCCCCAGTATCCCAAGGTCTGCCCCAGATCCTCTTCCTTTATTTCAAGGCCGAATACATCCTTGGCAGGATCGCCGAAACCTGCCACACCCGCGGTTGTGTTAATGAGAAAACGCGACACTTCGATGCCGGCGTTTTTAAATTTTCCCTGCAAAACATTATTGACAAAACGAACAGGGAAAAACAGATTATGAAAGGCATTTCGTATGCAGATGCGAACATCCTGGGGCAAAACCGCACCATAGGCCCGGGCTACAGGCTTTAATGCCCAGAAATAAAGCTTGTCATTGAAATGGAAAAAGAAGCGGTTGACCGGCTCCAGCGGATCACTGACCTCCGGGCCAGTCTCCTGTTGATCCAGATCATCCAGGAAGGGTTCATCGCTCATCTCCTCAGCTGCCCAGGCCGACGATTGAAAGTTTGCCCTCAGGCAACCGTGGTTACCCCAGCCGGAAACCAGCACCAGCAGAAACAAGAGAACAGCGATTAATTTCGCCTTGCCAATATCTTTTATCACAATAATTCCCCGACGTTAAATCAACTTAAGACGTTGTTAAGAAAACAACGAAACATTCCAATGTATTGACCGGTATTAAGGGCAAGGGGCCGCATAACCGAACCGGTTAAAAATGTAAGGATATCTCGTAACAGTCCCTACTCTTTTGCCTCAATATCATTTTTTTTGTTTTCCTCAATTTTTTCTTTCATGCGACGGACCAGACCGTCATATCCTTCGTGATTGATTATCTGGTCAAATTGCTGCCGATAGTTTTGTACGAGGCTGACACCTTCTATAATGATATCATAAACCAGCCATTGCCCTTTAACCTCTTTTACCCGGTAAACAATCGGAATTTCCTGGTTATTTTTTATTATCTCACTGTAAACAATCGCCTTGTCATTGTTAACGATCTGCTTATTAAATGTTACCTCTTCATCAGAGTATGATTTGAGCCTGTTAATATAAGTGGTTTCAAGCACCTGGGAAAAAAGCGAAATAAACTGCTCTTTTTCCGGATCAGTCCTGGATCTCCAGTTAAGGGCCAAAACGCGCTGAGCCAGTTCATCGGCGGCAAACCTGCTTTTAACAATGCTGACAATCTCTTCTTTTTTGGTCACCCATTGCTCGCCCGGAATGTCTCGGCGCAAAATATCGATAATCCGGTTCACCGACTCATGCAGCTGATCAATCGGCTGATTGGCGGCATGGCAGGAGGGAGGATCATTGATAAAAACCAAAAAAGCTGCCAAGAAGAGCGCCAGCAGCAGGGGAAGGCTATGCAGTTTATTTATCTTTTTCATCCCCGTTCATCTTTTCCCATGGAGAAATTTTCCCAGAGTTACCGCGGTTAATTCACCAAAACAGGAGGATAATGGTTACACTTTACCAAATATATATTTGCTGATCAACTCTTCGAGGTCAACGGCGGATTCCGTATCCATGATCATCCCCCCCTCCTTGAGATAGGTCGCTGACCCGCCTTGGCTGATACGGATATACTTGTCACCGATAATACCTTGAGTCTTGATGGAGGCAATGGCATCTTCCGTGATCTCGACATCATTGGCAAGATAGAGCGAAACCTCCGCCCGCTGTTCTTTGGTCAGCCGGATGTTCGAGACTGTTCCCACGCTGACCCCGGCAATGGTGACCTCCGCCCCTTTTTTCAGTCCTGATACGTTATCAAAATCGGCTAACAAGGTATAATTCTGCCCTCGGGTAAAAATTGAAAATTCGCCGAACTGCAATGAAATATAGGCAAAGGCGAGAAAACCGAGGATCAGAAATACCCCCACAACAAATTCAATGTTGGTTTTTTTCATATGTTATGTTCCATCTTTCTGCTTGAGTAGATATGCCCCATGGTCTCGGTGGCAAAGGAAACAATCTGCGGGTCGCTGCTTAAGGGAATATCTTCAGGGCTTGAAAAAGTCACCATTTTCCCTTTATTCAACAAAACAACCTGATCTGCCAGATTAAACACCTTGGGAATATCATGGCTGACAATGATCGACGTATAGCCGAACTGCTTCTGACTCTTAAAAAAAAGCCGGTAGATATCCATGGTTATCTGGGGATCGAGACCTGTTGTCGGTTCATCAAAGAGCATGATATCCGGCTGCAGCATCAATGCCCTGGCCAGGCCTACCCTCTTTTTCATCCCGCCGCTGAGTTGAGCGGGAAATTTATCTTCATGATCCTCCAGATTAAACTGGGCAAGCATCTGTCTGACCCGTTGGGTGATTTCCTGGCCTTTGTATTTTGTCCTTTCCTTCAAAGGCAGGGCCACATTTTCAAAAACGGTCATTGAGTCAAGGAGTGCGGAGCCCTGGAACAATACCCCGAATTTCTCCCTGATTTTGTTTAATTCCCGCTGTTTCATCCGGATGATGTCTCGGCCGTTCACCAAAATTTCACCGGCATCCGGAGAGAGCAGGCCAAGGATAAGCTTTAACGTGACACTTTTCCCCTGGCCGCTTCCGCCGGCAATCACCGTCGTCTTACCGGACTCGAAGGAAACTGATACATCGTCCAGCACCCGCTGTTTGCCGAATGACTTGACCACGTTATGGAATTCGATTATCGCCGGACTCATAGCATGATCGCCGTAATCAGATAATCCCAGATCAATACTGCGATGGAGGAAAGCACCACGGCCTGGGTTGTAGCCCGGCTGACACCTTCGGCACCGAAACCCGCGTTACGCAGGATATGCACAAAATACCCTCTTCCGGTACAGATCCAGACCACCAGCAGGGCAAAAACAAAGGATTTGACGATACCGAGATTGATGTCCTGATTGACCACACTCTGTACAATGCCGTTATAAAAGGCCCCCGGGTTTACCCCCAGCAGGACGACTCCGGCCAGATAACCGCCGGCTATGCCGATAACATTGAAAAACTGCGTCAGGATAGGAAGCGAGATGATTGTTGCGAGAAATTTCGGGGTGATGAGATAGCGGAAAGGGCTGATAACCATGCACTCCAGGGCATCAATCTGTTCGCTATTGCGCATGATGCCGATCTCGGCACACATGGCTGAACCGGCCCGGCCTGTAACCATAAGGGCGGTGAGAACAGGCCCGAGTTCACGGATCAGACTCAAGGCCACCGCGGAACCAAGCATGCCTTCCGAGCCGAATTTCCGTAAGGTATAGTAGCCCTGCAGGCCAAGTACCATGCCGGTAAAAATGGATATGAAGAAGATCACGGCAAATGAATTTGCCCCGATAATGCGAATCTGCCGCACGGTCTCCCGGAAGCGGAAGGGACGGGAAAAGATTGCCAGCAGGGCAGAAAACAGGAAAAGCCCCATCCGTCCCAGGTCCCGGACCATATAGAGAAAAGAATCTCCGAGCTTGGTTATGAAAGAAATCATTATTTTTTTCGAAAAATATTATTAAATCGCAGGAATTGCGATTGATTGAAAATACCTTTTTTTAAGAAAAACGTAATCCACTTGACAGTCTTAAAATGTTTTAATAATAACTGTCAAGTATTTCTTCGTTCTCGGTACGCTGGACACCACCAGAAAAATATTTATCAAATCAAAATGTTAGCCCACAGAAAACCGGCTTATGAAATTCTCCCTGATCGGCTTTAACTGCAGATTCACCCACTCCTGCCTGAGTCTTTTCTATCTGCGACAAGAACTCTTTAAGAATATAGATGAGGTTGCTGTAAACATCAATCAATTTACCATCAATGATCCCTATTATCCAACCCTGATGCAGATCAGCTCATTCGCGGCTGACGCATTTTTTTTCTCGGTTTATATCTGGAACGCCAATATCATTAAAAGAATAATAAATGATCTTGCCATAATTCAACCATTTTCGCATCTTATTCTCGGCGGCCCCCAGGCGATTGCTTTCAATACGGCCGAACTTCCGGCAGGATGTGTCGTGGTCAGCGGTGAAATCGAAGGAATAAACCGCTCCTTTTATACTGACCTCAAAAATGGTTCGCTCCGTCCAAGTTACCATGGCGCCAGATCCGGACAATTTGCTTCCCCCTTTACCGCCGACGACTTCAAAGACCAGCTTGCCAACCGCCATATATACTACGAATCATCCAGGGGATGCCCTTTTTCGTGCAGTTACTGCATCTCTTCACTGGAACCCGGAGTCCGTTACAAGAACATACCGCAGGTCCGCCAGGAACTTACCGAGATCCTCGCCCATAAACCTTTAAGCCTGCGCTTTGTCGATAGAACATTCAACGCATCCGGCAAAAGAGCGCTGGAGATCTGGCAATTTCTGCAAGCTGAATCCCCTGGGACCACTTTTCATTTTGAGATAGCCCCGGACCTCTTTTCCGAGGAGATGTTTGCGTTTCTGCAAACCATCCCGCCACAACTTTTTCAGTTTGAGATCGGCATTCAATCGACCCATGCGGAGACCCTTGCCGCCATCAGCCGCAAAAGCAGCATCCGCTCATCGCTTGACAACATTAAACGCCTGGTGCAGCTGAATACCATCCATCTGCATGTGGATCTTATTCTCGGCCTCCCCTTTGAGACATTTGCCTCGTTCGGAAAATCCTTTAACGATATCTTTGCAATCGGCCCCCATTATATCCAGATGGGTCTGTTAAAAGTGCTGCCCCACACCCCTCTCAGCGGGCAACTGGCCGAGTTCTCCATCCAGCATTGCAGCTATCCTCCCTATGAAGTCCTGTCCACCGCCTGGCTGTCCCATGATGAATTGGCTGAGCTTTTCTGGTTTGGTGAATGTGTCGAGGCTTTCTACAACAACCGTTATTTCAGAGCCTTTTTCGGATTTTTACAGCGAAATGATCAGAACGGTTTCCAGTTTTTTCTGGAACTTCTTGAATCATGCAGGAAACACCACTTCTTCAACAGGGCAAAGACCCAACTGTTGATGAGCGAGATCCTTGCTGATTTCATCCGGGATGAACCGGAGAGGGGATTACTGCAGGAACTCCTCATTTACGACTGGCTGCGCAGCGGCCATCGTTTTCTTCCCGATCACCTCGGCCCGCAGGTATTAAAACAGACGAAAGACCAACTCTGGCGAGAACTTCCCCAGGAGTTGCCCCCTTTTTACAACAGTGTCAGCAGAAGTAATTTTTTTAAACAATCACTATTTGTAAGATTTTCCGGTGAAACTCTGCACGAGCTGGAACTGACCAAAGGAGAGGAAGGCGTTCTCTGTTTTCTTAACGAAAAGGAGAACGCTCTATTGGAATTGCATAAAGTGGTACTGCTTTGCCGCTCGGCCGGGCACCTGGAGCCTGTGGACCTATAAAAACTGAGTCGGCCGGGAGATGCAAGTCCACAGAAAAACTATCTCCTTTGGTCAACTGCTTTATGGGCGAGAACTTGTCATCACTGCCTCGACAACCAGGTCGGAGCAAAACGTATTCACCCCCATCAAAAAAACAGCTGAATCAGTCCCAAAAGCTGAAATTGATTAGGCGTTCCCGGCTATATGCCGCGAGATGAAATCATCGATCAGAACCCGTTGCTGTTCTGTCAGATTTTCAAATTTCACTCCGACAACATTGCTCATATGGGCAGCATCTTTCCCAGGAGACGAAGCTTGGTCATCCCAGGCGACGGTGACAGGAACTTCCCGCAAAAGAGTGCCCCCCAGCAGGAGATCGACAGTTTTCTTCTGCGCGAACACCTCTCTGTCGAGATGCTTGAGATTAAGAGAAAACCCGCCGATGCCGATGTCAACTATCTGTCTCATGCTGTCGGTTGTATACATTACCGTCCCGACCGGTGCCTTGAAACGTTTATGCGTCCTTTGTTCATCAGTCATGTCCATCTTTCACCTCACTGAAAATATGAGTTCTTGCAGCAGTTAATTTTGACTGTCTCGTATTTTTCCCCGTGCGGGTGAAAACCCTCTCAACAGCCTACAGTGTAAGATAACTTTCTGATTTATCGTCACAAAAATTAGGTGCCGGGACTTTTTACGAAGCCATCAATTTTCATTGCGATCAATAGAGAAAACTGTTTCTATTATATGCAATATTTAATCCAATTGCAAGATAGGTGCAAGGAATTTAAATTTACTTTTATTCCAGATGGTTAGGCATACACCATCATATTGGTGTGATAAGCCTGTTGCCTGCGGTGGTGATATGCCCCGGATAATCGCCTACCAGACAACATAGTGGGTTATTTCACCTATTTTTTTTAACAAGGTTGTCTTGAAGGTAGCGAGTATTTTTTAAGGCGGCGGGAGACTTGGGCTGAGGACAGTTCCTGAAAAAACAACTCAGACATGGCCAATAAGGATGGCAAGTAATGATGAGGCAACCGATTAGGCCACCGACAGCCAAGAAAAAAACAACGGCAAAAAACCGTGCTATCAATTCATTGTCTGGGCACGGCAACAAAAAAGAGCAGCAAGAAACAAATACAAAATCCGCGGTCGCCGGCTTAATTCACCAGCCATACGGCAACCCCGTTCACCGTGCGCAACACCTGGCCTGGCACGCCGCCGAAAATCCCCTTGGGCTCATCCGGCCCACGCCTGCCCATAACAATTGTCCCATATTTGTTGTCGCGCAGCTCAAGCATGATATCAAGCGCCGCCACCGGCCCCCTGCTTTCCTCTATCCTGATCACCTTTGTCATGTCAAAGCCGTTTTCTCGTAACAGCTGTTCAGGACCACTGAAAATGGCATCAGGACCGCTGAGATGCGTATCACACCACTTTCCCCCCCAGATATCACAGAACTTGTCTAAATCGAGTATTTTTTTGGGGGTAAGCCATGAAAGAGAGTGAAAGAGAGCTATCTCGACGTCCGGGACATTTGCAAGCATAAAACTTAAATGGTCTACTGCTTTCAGGGTTCTCCACGATCCGTCAACCGGAACCAGGAACCTGCGGGAATCAATTTCCCCGTCAATAATCCAGATCGGCACGTTGAAACATTTTTCCAGAATAGTGGTAGTAACGCTTCCCAGGACGAGTTCCTGGAGTTTGCCGAGCCCTCTTCTGGCGATCACCAGGGCATCATAGGTTCCCTTCTGCATTTCCACAATGAGATCATTGGCGATTCCGGCCCGGGAGAGCTGCATATCAGAGGATACCTGATCTTCTTTCAGGCCATGATGGGTAAGAAATGCCGCCTCTTCCCGCAGATGTTTTTTGGCCAGATTGATTTTTTTTCTCGCCTCAGGCGAGAGCATGTTCATTTTATCCTCTTCATCCAGCCATTCCGAACTGGGAGGCAAGGAACCTGAAACAATCGTGATCAGATGAATGGCAATATCGTCATGTCCGGCGAACAGTTTACTTAAATAATGAATCTCATTAAGTGAGCAGTACGAGCCATCAACAGCTACCAGTATCTTTTTCTTCATGCCGCCAACCTGATCATTTGTTAACTGTTCATTTACCGCCAACATTTGCCTGTCCATATTTATGCCGCTTGAGGGCAAAAACCATCTCGGCAGCCAGACAGGGTATGATAACTTCTCGACTTATCGCCACAAAAATTCAGTTCCGTTTTTTTACCCTCCGGGGATAAAGACGCAACCAGCACGCTGCAGAAAAAAAGTTTCCCAAACCGCGGGGAAACGTTATGAGGAAACAACAGAACTTCCCTGGCAGGTTTCCCGGCTAATCCGCTCCGAACATAACCCCGATTTCAGGCCATTTCTCGGAGGGGATCTCAGTGGCAAGTTTCAAGGCCCCGGCACTGCCGATAAATTCCGGGTCATCGACGCAGGTGACAGCTACCTCGCCATATTCCTTCATCTGAAGGGCAATCATCCGGTCCAGTCCTCTTATCCGGGACCCGCCTCCGGCGAGAATAATATTTTTCAGCGCCTCTTCCTGGTCTTCCGGATCAAATTTCATAACCAGGGTCTCGAGCTGTTCAACAATGTCAGGAACAATAATTTCACACACTGAACTCACATCTTCCGTGACATCAAACTCAACCGGCTTGCCTTCCATTCGCAGTTTGGCTATCACCGGCGCCTGGGGCTGACCGACAAAGGCATGGGCTTCCTTTATCGCGCAGGCAATAGACTCGGTGATCTGTACTCCCGGATAATGCCGGGCAATGGAGGCCTGCAGCCGCTCATCGATAAAATCCCCACCTTTGAGAAAGGTAACCTGATCATCAGCCGTGGGTACGGTCCCTTTCATGCCGCAGATGTCAACCGTGCCGGCACCGATATCAATCACGATGCAATTACTCAGTTTGCCAAGCTGATAGGCCACCATGAAGGGCTCGGAAACAACCAGGGCCACCGACATGACCTCCTTGGCGATATCAAGCAGAAGTTCCTTATTCATGACCGAAGCGCGGGCCGGCACCCCGATTATGCCGCTCACCGGAGATTCCGCCCCCTGCTTTGCCATGCCGACAACGTACCTTATCAGCTCATAGGCGGCATCGTAGTCCCGTTCGCTGGCCTCACGGATGACCCCGTCAGCCAGTGGATAGCAGAGATCCAGGAAGCTGCGCTTCCGGATAGCATCCTGGCCGATAATCGGCCCTTTGCCGACCATCCTCTCACTGATGACATCCTTGGGATAGCCGACAACGGACCTGACCATAATCCTGGCACCGCGGTTGGACATGACCGCTGTGCGGCATGTTCCCAGATCTATGCCGACAAGAAGCTGATTCTGCATATGATGCGCTGTTTCCCGAGGATTCTGCTGCTGGATTTCCATATATCATTACCTTTTTGAAATTTAATTCTCCCACAGTAAAGCGGCAAAACAAAAAACGTAAAACCAAAGTCACCGACTTAAAGGGGTGACAGAACCCTTATTCGGCTGATTCATCAGAACTCCCCTGCTGGCGCATCATGTTACGCACAACGCCGGCCGGCAGATAATGGCTGCCCTGGACAAAGATAAGGCTGTCCTGAAAAGAACGGCGTTCCTCAACGAGTTCCTTTTCGACTTCGGCCAGTGATTTTTTTAACCCGGTATTCTCCTCAGTCAGCTCCGCCGCCTGCCGCTTCTTTTCCTGCAACATGGATTCAAGGCCGGGGATCACTTTTATTTTCTCCTCAACTTCCTGGCGTTGTTTTTTTTCGAACTGCAACTCATCCCAGTAGCGCTTGCTTTCATCACGCACGCTTTCCATTTTCGCCTTAACATCACGAAGCTGGCTGTTCAAAGAATTCACCTGTTCTTCGTAGCCGTTTTTCGCCTGTTCACTTTCCTGTTTGCCTCTGTTGCGCAGGAGATAGGCGGCAGTTCCGCTGCCGATGGCAGCGCCTAACGCAAGGAATAAAAACCAGATCAGAAAATCCATATAGTACTCTTTGTCAACTTAAGAAACCGACCTGATCCCACAACTCCGGCGGCACTTCCGTTGCCATTTTCAAGGCACCGGAACTGCCGATGTAGTCAGAATCGGCCACACATGTTACCCGCACCTCTCCATACTCATGAAGCTGTGCCGCTATAAGGGCATCAATGCCGCGGATTTTTGAACCTCCACCGGCGAGATAGATGTTCAACAGGGTCTGCGGCTGGTCTTCAGGATCAAATCCCCGGATAATGGCTTCCAGATGCTCGACAATATCCGGCACAATACTTTCGCAAACCAGTTGCAGATCTTCGGTAATATCCAACTCCACGGGTTTCCCCCCCACCCGCATGCTCACCTTGACCGGTTCGTCCGGCTCTCCGACAAACCCGTATTGCTCTTTAATGAGCCGCAGAAAATTCTTGGTAACCTGCGCGTCCGGATAATGCTGCCGGATCAGGGACTCAAACCTTTCATCTATATAATCGCCGGCTTTCAGCAGGGTAACCTGGTCCTTGGGGGAAGGGATGGTTCCCTTCATCCCGCAGATATCGACAGTGCCGGCGCCGATATCAATAATAATTGAGTTATTGAGTTTGTCCAGTGAATAGGCAACCATGAATGGTTCTGAAACCACCACGGAAACAGACATCAGATCCCGGGAAATTTTCAGCAGCAGTTCCTTATTGATAACGGATGCCCGGGCTGGAACGCCGATCACCCCGCAGACATCACTGGTACTTCCCTGACGTGCCTGCTCAACAACGTGCTTCATCAGCTCATAGGCGGCATTATAATCGTTTTTGCTTGACTCACGGATGACCCCGTCTTCCAGAGGGCAATAAAGCGTGAGGGCGGAATGGTGTTTCAGGGCCTCGTCACCGAACACCTGGCTCTTGCCGACAAGCTTGAGGCCGATTACATCCTTGGGATAGCCCACTACGGAACGGATGATATCCATATAACCCCTGTTCGTCATCACAGCCGTACGCGATGTGCCAAAATCAATACCGACGATTATGCTGTTACTACTGTTCTTTCCTGTGTGCTCCACGCTGAATATCCTTAATCTGAGGGAGATAAATCTCTTTTTAATAGAAGAGAACGGAATACTGGGGAAGTAGAAAGAAATCCGACCGAGCCATAGGGTTAAATACAATGGCTCATAAAGCTATGTCAAGACAATTAAAGGAAATATTCATAGATAACCCGCAACAACCAATAGAGAACTTTTTTAAAAATAAATCCACATATAAAAAAATCATTTCATTTCTGCAAGAACTTGACGCTGCTGCATCCGTTCTTTTGCATTACGGGCGACATATATGGGCTGACGTTTGTATCGATCAAGGCCACAGACATACATTGCCGTTGAGATGGTGCCGGGGGTCGGAGTGAAATCCTGGAATTGCCGCACCAGAAGCCCCATCTTCCGCACATCCCTGGCCAGGGCCTTCATATCATCGAGGCTGCAGCCGGGATGGGCCGAGATAAAATAAGGAGTAAAAATACATTCTTTCCCGGTTTCCCCGGCAATTTTCCGGCATAATGCCAAAAAAGCGGGTAAAATATCCGGACCATGCTTGTGCATCAGCCTGAGCACATGGGCAACCGTATGTTCCGGCGCTATTTTCATGGCCCCGGGGGTGTGGTCGAGCAACAGTTTTTTCAGCAGCCGCGGGGTTTTCAGCAGAAGTTCCATCCTCAGGCCCGAGGAGACAAAGACCTTCCTGACCTTGTCGATCCGGCTCACCCTGTCGAGCAGGCTTATTAATGGTCTTTCATCAACGGCAAGCTGCCGGCACACCCCCTCATGCAGGCAATCATGGCGGCTGCAGGCCTTGCTCCGGCAGCCTGTTCCGTACAAATTAGCGGTGGGGCCGCCGAGATCACTTATCGTGCCCCGGAAATCATCCATGCGGGTGATCTGCCCCACCTCGGCAACAACGGAATCTTCGCTTCTTGAGGTAATCACCGGCCCCTGATGCCTGGAGATCGCACAAAATGAGCAATTGCCGAAACAACCTCTGACAATGGTTACCGAATGACTGATCATGCGGTAGGCCGGCACGTCACCGGCGGCAGGGTGTGCCTTGCGGGTAAAGGGCAGGCCGTAGAGGCTGTCCATTTCCGCGGTGGCAAGGGGTTCGGCCGGGGGATGCTGCACCACCCACATCGCCTGTTGTTTCTGCAGGACCAGAGCCCGGTTGAGAGAGCGGGCATGCTTATCGATAAGCAGCTCGGCGTTTAAATAAGCCGCTCGGTCCTGTTCAATTTCCGCCAGTGACGGCAGAAAAATATGCCCCTCAGCGGCAAGATCCTGCTGCTGCGCATCGGTCAAGCGCTGGCAGGTGCCGGCTATGCCAGCCAGATCCCGGCCCGCGGCAAGCCTTTGCGCCGCCTCCACCACAGCCCTTTCCCCCATGCCGTAAACCAGCAGATCAGCCTTGGCGTCGGTGAGTACCGAGGCCCTCAGTTTTCCCTGCTGGTAATCATAGTGGACAAAGCGGCGCAGCGAGGCCTCCAGTCCCCCGAGAATGATCGGGATTGGCCCATAGGCACATCTGGCCAGGTTGGCGTACCTGATGGTGGCGCGATCCGGCCTGCGCCGCTCATTTTTTGAGCGGGACTGACCGAAGTAGGGATTCCCGCCAGGCGAATATTGATCAACGTCGCGCACCTTGGCATTGCCGGAATAATTGGCCACGATGGAATCAAGATTCCCCGCGGTTATTCCCCAGAACAGCCGGGGCGGGCCGAACTGCTTAAAGTCCTGGGGGGAATCATAGCGGGGCTGAGCCAGAACCGCCACCCGGAAGCCGCTGGCCTCAAGCAGTCTGCCGATCAGGGCAACACCAAAGGCGGGATGATCCACATAGGCGTCCCCGGTGACCAGAATGACATCCACCCCATCCCAGCCGCGCTCACGCATCTCGGCAGCGCTTGCCGGCAAAAAAGAGACTGATTCTTCTTTATTTTTTTTTCTCGTCATGGATCAGCCCTTGCCAACGGATGCGCCATTATGTAACCGCATGCCGATCTTGGGGAAAAGGCTGATATCCGTGTGGGGCAGGAAAAGGGATGCCACGTATTGCTCTTTGAAATTTGCCACCTCGGAAAGCTCAAAGCTGGTCATTCTCTGCACAACCTCAACGACATCCTGGCGGATATGATTGCTCAACTCGCTCATACGGGCCCCCATCAGCGACCCGTTACCCACATAAAGAACCCTGCCCGGATCAAACTCGGGCAACAGTCCCACGGTCATGGCGCTGTCAAGATCGATGTAGGAACCAAAGGCCCCGGCCAGAATGATCTGTTCCAGGTCGGTAACACTGAGGCCGACCTCTTCGATCAGTGTTTTCACCCCTGCATAAATCGCCGCCTTGGCCCGGATAAAGTTGCCGATATCAACTTCATTGATGACAATATCCGAGTCAATGCCGGCTTCATCCTGCCAGACTAGGACATACTCAAAACCGCTCCGTCCTTCCCGGATGCGTTGAGTGGCAAGATCACGTCGGAACCTGCCCCGCTGGTCGATGATCCCCTTTTCAAAAAGGACGGCGACAATAATGAGCAGGCCCGAACCACATATGCCCACGGGCGGCTTTCTGCCGATGGTGATATTCATCGGTTCAAAGGTGCCGGGATCAATGCCGAAATCCGTAATCGCCCCATCGGCCGCGCGCATGCCGAAGGTAATCCCCCCACCTTCAAAGGCCGGTCCGGCGGAACACGCCGCACACACCAGCCACTCCCTGCTGCCGATGACTATTTCGGCGTTGGTGCCGATATCAATATACAGGGTCAGCTTGTTGGTGCGGTACATGCCCGAGCCCATCACCCCTGCCACGATATCTCCCCCAACATAACTTGAGATGGCGGGATAGAGCAGCGCAATGGCATGGCTGGTCAACTGCAGGCCCAGGTCGGTCGCCCGGATGGGCGGGAAGAAGGTGCTTACCGGCACATAGGGGGCACGCCGTATATTATGCGGCTCCAGGGAAAGGAAAAGATGGGTCATGGTGGTGTTTGCCGCAATGGTAATCGAACCAATCTCATCCCGGTCAATTTCCGCCTCGACAAGCAGCCTGGCAACGATTTTGTTGATGGTGGACACCACAAGTTCCTGCATCAGTTCAGCCCCTTTGGGTTTTTCCGCATAAATGATACGGGAAATAACATCCTCCCCATAGCTGATCTGGCCGTTATAATCGCCGGCATTGGCGAGGATCTTGCCGGTATGGAGATCGATGAGCTGCCCCCAGACCGTGGTTGTGCCGATGTCCACCGCGAGCCCGAAATTGCGGTTGACCCAGTTTCCTGACTGAATATTGACCACATGGGTTTTGCCGCTGGGGTGGACGGGACGGGCCAAGGTGACGGTGACGTGAAAATCCTTCTCCCGCAGGGCCTTACGGATTTTACGCAGTACGGCCAAGCTGATGATCAGTCCATGTTCATCGTACTGATTTTTCAGGCCCTGCACAATACGGCCGGCATCAGCCATATTGTCCGTAAGGGAGGTCGGGGGAAGCTCAAGGGCAACCTTTTCCACGGGAGGGGAAAAAATCCCCTCCCGGCGCAACTCCTCAATATCAAAATGATGCTCCAGGGCGCGATGACGGCCGATCACCCCATCGGACAAGCCTCCTTTCTGCATGGAGGATGAAAGGGGAATACGCACGGACACATTCTCCGTGACCGTGGAGGAACAGGCGAGCCGCACCCCCTGCTCAAAATCACTGCTGCTTATCTTCTCACTCTTTTCCCCTGCCACTCTGCCGTGTTCGATCCGGATCCGGCATTTTCCACACACCCCGCTGCCGCCGCAGGATGCGTTGATATGTATCCCCGCCCGGCGGGCAATATCAATGAGAATCTCCCCCCTCTCGCCGTCAACCGTCCGCCCAACCGGCTCAAATGTAACGTGAACTTTTTCCCCCATACGTGTGCACCTTTGACAGCTGTGAAATATTTAAGTATTGTACCGGCTCTACCGGCGGGTTTGCCAGGCCATGTCTGCAAACGCGGCAAAACATACAACTTTCTGCAAGGCCTAACCACCTGATTTTCCGCACAACTCAGACTTTCAGCATCATTTTTGTCTGACTGTTAACCATTTCATCTGTTGTGTTTTACCTATTATATGTTTAAATTCGCCAAAAGGGCTCATTTTCCCTTGACCATTTTTTGCAGCATATTCTTTTACATGAAACATATCGACCAAAAACTTGAAATTGCCTACCCCTGCGTGTGGCTTTACAAAATCATCGGCACGGAAAAAGATGCTTTGATCTCTGCGGTCAAGGAAATCTTGGCGGACTCCGAGCACACCCTCACCTTTTCCAATTCAAGCAGCACGGGGAAATATCTATCATTTAATCTCGAAGTAGAGGTGCATTCCGAGGAAACGCGGAACTTTTTTTTCAGCGCCCTGCGGCAGCACTCCTCCATCAAGATGGTGCTTTGAGATTATGAATCCCCTTGAAGTGCTGAAACGAACGCCGAAATCAAACTGTGGCGAATGCGGATATCCGGCCTGCCTCGCCTTTGCAGCCAATGTTGCCAGAAGCGGTGAAGATCCGCGAAAATGTCCTTATATCAATCTCCACGGGCTGAGCTTGACAAAAAAGGACAACACCTCCCTGGACAAAATTGCCGAAAAGCATGATCTGGATCTGATCCGTCACCTGCAGGACAAAATCCGCGATCTCGATTTCAGCGCCATCGCCCCCGCCCTCGGGCTGTCAATCTCTCCGGATGCCAAAGACGCTCTCGCCTTTTCCTATCTCGGCCAGAACGTTTTGCTCAGTAAATCACAGATCCTGATCAGCGGCAAGGGACCGGAAGATCCCCGGGATCAGATTCTCTTATATAATTATGTTTATTCAGGTGGAGCCGATCCTCCCTGCGGAATCTGGACAGGTCTTGAAAGTCTGCCCAATTCGATCTCCAAGGTAAAAACCCTGGCCACCTACTGCGAAAATCGCCTGGCGCAACTTTTTGCAGGTCAAGCAAGCGCAACGATACTTTCTCTGTGCGCCCAACTGGGAGGCACTCCCGTTCCAGAGTCCTCTGCCACAGCCGCAGCAATTATCCCGGTCCTGCCGCACCTGCCGCAGCAGCTGCTTTTCTGGGACGAAGAACCTGAGGATGGGTTTGCTGCCAGGATAAAAATCCTTTTTGATAAAAACGTTCTTGATTATCTTGATCTGGAATCCCTTGTTTTTTCATCTGAACGTATGGCGGACCGGCTTATGTTACTTTTTTCCCAAACAAAATGAAAGGGCCGACAACCGACAGAAAACCTCTGGCCGAAAGAATGAGGCCGCAGCAGCTGGGCGACTTTGTCGGACAGGCTCATCTGCTCGGGGAAGGAAAAATTCTCTGGCGTCTGCTTGAGGAAAACCATCTCCCCTCCCTGCTCCTCTGGGGGCCGCCCGGCACCGGCAAAACCACCCTGGCAAGAATTCTCGCCAGATCCACCGGATCTCATTTCATCTTTTTTTCCGCGGTGCTGGCCGGCGTCAAGGAAATCAGACAGATTATCGATGAAGCACGGCAATTGCAGCTCGCCGGGACGGCAACGATTCTCTTTGTGGACGAAATACACCGCTTCAACAAAGGCCAGCAGGACGCTTTTCTCCCCCATGTCGAGAATGGGCTGCTCACCTTGATCGGGGCCACCACGGAAAATCCCTCATTTCAGATCGTGGCTCCCCTGCTGTCCCGCTGCCGGGTGCTCACCTTATCCCCTCTGACGCCCCAGGATCTCGTGCAAATTTTCCAACGTGCTCTGCAGGACAAAAAAAATGGCCTGGGAGAGTTGCATCTTCATTTTGAGGAACAGGCGATTGAGCACCTCATTGCCATGGCGGATGGTGACGCACGCAGACTTCTCAACAGCATGGAAATTGCGGCCTCTTTTGCGCCGCCGGACCAAAACGGCACTCGAAGCGTTTCCCTTGCCATGATGAAGGATGCCTTCCAGAGAAACAGCCTGCGCTATGACGCCGACGGGGAAGAACATTACAACCTTATTTCCGCACTGCATAAAAGCCTGCGCGACAGCGACCCCGATGGTTCGCTGTACTGGCTCGTTCGCATGCTCCGTTCCGGCGAGGAACCCCTCTACATAGCCCGGCGCCTGATCCGTTTTGCCTCGGAAGACATCGGCAACGCCGACCCGCAGGCGCTTACTGTCGCCTTGCATGCCAGAGAATCATACCATATGCTCGGCTCCCCGGAAGGAGAGCTGGCCATTGCCCAGGCGGTCATCTATCTGGCCACCGCACCGAAAAGCAATGCAACCTATGCCGCTTACAACAAGGTTATGCAGGATATCGAACGGACCGGCAGCCTGCCCGTGCCGCTGCACATCCGCAATGCCCCGACTAAGCTCATGAAAGAGCTTGGTTACGGCAAAGGGTACCAGTATGCCCACGACTCCCCCACTGCCCTCGTCGATCAGGATCATCTCCCCGAGGAACTCCGCGGTGCACGCTATTACGAACCGTCCAACAGGGGGCACGAAGCAATAATTAGAGACCGACTGACCAAGTGGAGACAAATCCTTTCACAGCGAAAGACCAACATTTAAAAGAGAAAACCATGACTATCTGCCTGCGCCTGATCTCTATCATTTTCCTCCTTAGTCTGCCGGCAACGCTCACTGCCGCACCAGCAACAGGGGATATCACCATTTATTACTCAAATGATGTTCACGGCGCAACCGAGCCTTGCGGTTGAAAGGCTAAACAAATGGGCGGTCTGTCCAAAAGAAAAACCTTATTTCAGCAACTCGATGCCAAAGAGGAGCAGGCACTGTTTCTTGACGCAGGAGCAGTGCTGTTTGACAAAAGCAAATTTCCCCCCGGACGCCATCTTGACCTGGCAAAAATTAATGCCGCCGGTATCGTGGAGGCCTATAATCTCCTCGGCTATGAGGCGGTCGGGGTTTCCAGAATCGATCTTGCCGGAGGAGTGGAGTTTTTAAAGGAATTACAGAAAAAATCAAATTTCACCTGGCTCAGCGCCAACCTCGTGGACAGGAAAAACAGGCAGCCTTTTTTCTCTCCCTTTATCATTAAGGAAAAAACCGGACTGCGCATAGCCATTATCGGTCTCACCGGCAGCGGCGCGTCAAATGAACCGCAGGAACGCGAAAACTACCTCATCGTTGCCTGGCAGGATCTGTTACCAAAAATCATGAAAGAAATCAGTAAACAGACCGATTTTACCATCCTGCTGTCCAGCTTATCACCTTTGGAAAACGATCTGATCAGCCAGGAATTTCCTCATATCCATATTATTATTCAGTCAGGAACGTACTCCCATAATGAGAACCCGGTACTGACCAATAACACCTTGATCTGCCAGACGGAAAAGCAGGGCAAATACATAGGGCAGTTGCGTATCAACTGGAAGAAGCCCGGCAAGTGGGCAGATGAAACGACAGATGCCACCCTCATGAAGAGACAAGAGCTCGACCGGTTGACATGGCAGATAAAAAAGCTGGAAAGTCAGGGAGACCCGCAAAGTGTCTATAAGGATACTCCCGCAACATTACAGGCCTATTACAAACTTGTTGAACGCGAGAAAACGGTTGAAAGGGAAATCAGTGATTTGCAGCAGCAGATGAGCCAGTCACCGGAAAGCTCCACCTTTAATAACACCTTTTTAGCAGTAGCGCCAAGTCTTGCCGATGATCCTGCCATGGAAAAAATCATTAATAAAACGCGGGACAAAATTAATTCTCTAGGCAGAAAGGGGACCAATGATGGCACCCTGAGCGACTATGTGGGCAGTCAGGCCTGCATGAAATGCCATAATGAAATTGGAGAACGCTGGCAACGGACACACCATGCCCATGCTTATGAAACCCTGGTCCAGAAAAAACAGCAATTCAACCTCCAATGTCTTCCCTGCCATGTGACTGGCGTTTCCATACTTGATAAAAAACAATCATCTACTCTCTCGCTCCCTGATTCTTTGCTCAACGTCGGCTGCGAAACCTGCCATGGCCCGGGGATGGCGCATTCGGTAAACCCTGAAGAAGCAAAGCTTAACGACGCCCCTGATGCCTACCTCTGCCTTCAGTGCCACAGCACTGAGCATGATGGAGCATTCAATTTCGAGCAGGATAAAAAACTTGTGCATTGACAGGAAAGTAAATACATAAAAAAAAGCCGCGCATCCAGGGAAGGATGCGCGGCTTTTTTTATGAAAGACTAGCTGAAACTTAGCAGCCGAAAGCCTTCTGCAGATTGGGGATGGTTTGTTTTTTGCGGCTCATCATGCCATCGATCCACATAGAGTTCCCGGAGAGTTTGCTATTGAACGCTTTCTCAATGACAGCAGGATCGTCGGAAACAACCATCAGGTCTGTTCCTTCCTTGACAACGTCGGTAAGCATCAAAAGAACGGAATGACGTCCCTCTGACTTGACCCGCTGCATTTCTTTGTAAAGATCATCACGCATAGAGGCAACCTGATCAAGGGTAGCAAGCTCCAGCTGGCCAACGCCAACTTTGCTGCCTTTCATATCGAAGTCTTTGTAATCGCGGAAAAGAAGATCTTTTACCGGAACGCCGGCAACGGCGGATTTCGCTTTGAGCATCTCCATGAACAATTCGTCCATGTTGCTGACGCCGGCAACTTTGGCGAGATCAGCACAAGCTGCTTTGTCAGCAGGGGTGCAGGTGGGTGACTTGAAGTTTACCGTGTCGCTCAAAATTGCGGCAAGCATGATGCCGGCAATATTTTTGGGAATTGCGATGCCGCTGTTTTTGTACATCTCATTTAAAACGGTGCAGGTGCAGCCAACAGGCTGCGCATTGAAATAAATGGGATTGTTGGTGGTGATATCGCCGATTTTATGATGGTCAACAACGGCAACCAGATCTGCTTTCATGATGTTTGCAGGGGCCTGGGCGATATCGCTGTGATCAACCAGGGCGATTTGCTTGCCTGCTGCATCACTGATCTGCTCGGGAGCGGTCAGACCAAAACGGGCAAGTACTGTTTTGCTTTCAGGGTTTAAACTATTGGCATCGGTTTGCATGCAGGCAACAGCTTCCTTTCCCTGGGCTTTCAAAAAATTCGCATAAGATATTGCTGCAGCAACGGAATCAGTATCTGGATTAGAGTGGCCAACTACACAAATAGACATGGTACAAACCTCCTTAGAAACAATTTTGAATTTCTCCTATACAACTTGCCAATGCTGGGGTAAACTAAGCG